>NZ_JALFCU010000080.1 GCF_022771645.1 Selenomonas sp. | reverse complement strand
CGGCGTGAGAGGCCGGTGTCTTAACCGCTTGACGAAGGTGCCGATGGTGACGCCTATGGGATTCGAACCCATGAACCCGGCGTGAGAGGCCGGTGTCTTAACCGCTTGACGAAGGCGCCATTGCTTGCCCGCTGCGCGTTCTCTTCGAACTGCGCTTAAGGACGAATATGATTATATTACAAAGCAGAAAGCGCGTCAAGACTTTTTTGCAGGCGCGCGAGGGAATTTTCCTTGCCGAGGAGCGTGAGAATCTCCGTTGCGCCGCCCGGCGTGACTTTCTGCCCCGCTGCCGCGATGCGGACGACCCACATCATGAGGCCTTTCTTGACGCCCGTGGCCTCGATGTGCGCTTCGAGCTTCGCATAGAGGCTGTCGTTCGTCCACTCGCTGTCCGGGACGGCCTGCAGCAGCTCGATGACGGCCGGCAGCAGTTCTTTTGCTTTCTCCGGCGTGACCTTGTTGCGCTTGTTCACATAAAGTTCCGCGTCAAACGCCGGCTGCTCGCACAGAAAACCAATCTCTTCGGGAATCTGGCCGAGGCGCTCGATGCGCGTGCGCAGGAGCTCGGCGAGGCTCGCCCAATGCGCTGCGAGGTAGTCCGGCAGGTCGCCGGCGAACGGCTTCGCCATGTCCGCAAATTTCGCCGGCTCCATGGCCTTGAAGTACTCGCCGCTGACCCAGCCGAGTTTCTGATAGTCAAAGACGGCCGGGGACTTCGAGAGGCCTTCGAGCGAGAAGTGCTCGATGAGTTCCTGCATCGAGAAGATTTCCTGGTTCGTCGTCTTCGGATTCCAGCCGAGCAGGGCGACGTAGTTCACGATGGCTTCCGGCAGGTAGCCCATTTTGACGAGGTCGTCGAACGACGTCGCGCCGTGGCGCTTCGAGAGTTTCGAGACGCTGCCGTCCTCGTTCTTGCCCATGACGGGCGCGAGGTGGATGAAGACGGGGACGTCCCAGCCGAATGACTGATAGAGGAGGATGTATTTCGGCGTCGACGTGATGAACTCCGCGCCGCGCATGATGTGCGTGATGCCCATGAGGTGGTCGTCGATGACGTTTGCGAAATTGTACGTCGGCATGCCGTCGCGCTTCAGCAGCACCTGATCCTCGAGCTCGCTGTTCGGGATCGTGACGACGCCGTGCAGCACGTCGTGGTACGACGTCTCACCGTCCAGCGGCATCTTCTGGCGGATGACGTAGGGATCGCCGTTTTTGAGGTGCGCGTCGATGACGTCCTGCGGCAGGTCGCGGCACGTGCGGTCGTAGCCGCCGAACTCGCCCGTCGTGTGGTCTTCATCGGGGTCGCAGAAGCAGCGGTAGGCATGGCCCGTCGCGACAAGCTGTTCCGCATATTTTTTATAAATATCCATGCGTTCGCTCTGGACGTACGGACCGCAATCGCCGCCGTAGCCCGGGCCTTCGTCCGGCGTGATGCCCGCCAGCTTCAGCGTGCGCTCGATGAAGTCGACGGCGTCCGCGACGTAGCGCGTGCGGTCCGTGTCCTCGATGCGCAGGATGAAGTCGCCCTGGTTCGCCTTCGCGAAGAGATAAGCGTAGAGCGCCGTGCGCAGATTGCCGATGTGCATGTAGCCCGTCGGGCTCGGCGCGAAGCGCGTGCGTACTTTCTGGTTCGTCAAGGTTTGTTCCTCCTCAATGATTCTGATTCAAATATTGATACGCCGTGCGCACCATGAGCATGGCGCTCGTCGCGCCGGGGTCTTGGAAGCCGATGGAGCGTTCGCCGAGGTAGCTGGCGCGGCCTTTCTTTGCGGCGATGGTCTTCGTGTACTCGACGCCGTCGCGGGCGGCGTAGTTCGCCTCTGCGAGGCATTCGCGGAGCGTCAGGCCGTCCGCGTACTTCGGCGTGAAGCATTCGTAGACGGGGATGAGCACGTCGAGCATCGTCTTGTCGCCCTTCTGGGAGCGGCCGCGCTTCTTGATTGCCGCGACGGCGGCGCCGAGCGCCCGCTCGAGCGTCGCGACGTTCAGCTTGTCGTCTTTTGTCAGCGCTTTCCCGGCCGCGAGGAAGCCCGCGCCATAGAGCGGCCCTGCCGCGCCGCCGACGTTATCGAGCAGCGCATTGCCGACGGCTTGCAAGACGTCGCTCGCGTCGTCCGGGTCGCGCACGTCCGCGAGCGCGTCCCGCACGGCCTCGAAGCCGCGCGCCATGTTGATGCCATGGTCGCTGTCGCCGACCGGCCCGTCGAGCTCCGTCAAGTATTGCTTTTCCTTCAGGATGGTACGGGCGACCGCGTCGACGGCCTCCGTGAGTTTCGACATCGCACACCAAACCTTTCTCCTGTGCTTTGCGCGCATCGCAGAAAACGCTTGCGGCGCACATTTCCCTACATTATATCGCAGGCGCGAATGCAAGCGCAAGCGTGAATTGCTGCGCAGGCGCAAAAGCGTGCCGCAGGCAAGAAAAAAACCGCCGTGCGGCGGTTTTTTGAGAAGCGGCAGGATTTATTTCGCCTTGCCGAGCGCTTTCTGCTCCATGAATTCCTTGAGGATCGCGCGCTTCGCGATCTTGCCCGTCGCCGTGCGCGGCAGGTGCGGCAGCTCGTGGAACTCGCGCGGGATCTTGTAGAGCGCGAGGTTCGCCTGAAGGAATTTTTTCAGCTCGCGGATGGAAATCGTCGCGCCGGGGTGCAGGCTGTAGAAGCACGCGCCGGCCTGGCCGCGCAGCTTGTCCTCGATGCCGATGACGGCGGCCTCGGCGATGCCCGGGAACTGGTAGACGAGCTCCTCGACTTCGCGCGGGTAAATATTTTCGCCCATGCTGATGATCATGTCCTTCAGGCGGTCGACGATGTAGAGGTAGCCGTCCGGGTCGACGCGCGCGACGTCGCCCGTGTGCAGCCAGCCGCCTCTGAGCGCCTCATGCGTCGCTTCCGGGAGGTTCCAGTAGCCGAGCATGATGTTTTCGCCCTTGACGATGAACTCGCCCGTTTCGCCGTGCGGCACGTCGTCATTGTTCGCGTCGACGATGCGCCAGCGGATGCCCGGGACGGCCGGGCCAATCGAGCCCGTCTTCGCCTTGCCCGGCGGGTTCATCGTGACGACGGGGCTCGACTCCGACAGGCCGTAGCCCTCGCAGATGGAGACGCCGAATTTTTCCGTGAAGTCCGTCTGGATCTTCATCGGCAGCGTCGTGCCGCCCGAGACGACGAGGCGTACGGTCTTCATGTCCTCCGCGCTCGCGAGCTTCGTGAGGAGCGAGCAGATGGACGGCACGATGTAGAGGTCCGTCACGCCCTCATCACGGATCGTCGCGATCGTTTCCTTCGGCGTGAACTGGTCGAGCACGACGACGCGCGCGCCGACGTAAAGCGGATAGAGCACGGAGCACGTCCAGCCGAAGCAATGGTACATCGGCAGCACGCAGAGCACGCGATGCTCCGGCTGGCAGCCCATCCACTCCATCTGCCACGTGTTGTACGTGAGGTTGCGGTGCGACAGCACCGCGCCCTTCGGCGTGCCCGTCGTGCCCGACGTATAGATGATGACGCAGGGGTGATGGTCGTCAAACGTGTCCGCGAGCGCCGGGGCCGGGTCAATGCCCTCTTTCTTGTTGCCGCAGACGCGGATGTCGAGCTGCTGCACGCGCAGGTCGCATCTGAGCTGCGCCATCGCGTCGACGAGGTTCAGCGGCTCGTACGTCATGAGGAAGCGGATGCCCGCATCCTTGATGATGAACGCGATCTCGCGGTTCGACAGCTGGAAGTTGATCGGTACGGCCAGCGCGCCGAGCGATGCGATGCCGAAATACGCGAAGATGAACTCCGCGCTGTTGCGCGAAAAAATACCGACGCGGTCGCCCATGCGCACGCCCGCGGCGAACAACCGGTCGCGGCAATTCGTCACGGCCTCCGCGAACTCTTGGTACGTGAAACGACGGTCGTGATCGACGAGCGCGATGGCGTCCGGCTTGCCGCGCTGGATCAAGTCATGAACTAGCATAAAACCCCTTCTTTCTGTTTTTGTTGGTCAACGTAATTTTATACTAGGTACTAAATTTTGTAAAGCAGTATTTTTGCTGAAAACAGGGCGAAAAAAGAGCCGCTGCGAAAAGGCAGCGGCTGTTTTGCGTCTGGAGAACGGTAAAGTTATCGGCAGAGATATAGGGGATAGGGAAAATAGGGAATAGAGAAATAGGGAAATGGGGTTATAGAGTTATGGGAGTTGTCAATTGTTGACAGCTTTCTCTTCGTGCGGGTGGCCCAGGGGAATGCGGCGGATCCGCTCGAAGGGGATTTCATTGAACGAATAACGGAGATCGAGGTACGCGTCCGTACGGGACATCGTGACCTTCTTCAACGTGAAGTTCTTTGTGATTTTTTTGATTTCATCAATATAATATGCGGCTTCTTCTGCCGAAAAGGTCCCGTTCTCGATCGCGACGCGGATGTTGTCTACCATCATGGGTAACACCTCCAGAATCGTGTCGTCTGTTCACTTGGGTCCGCTGCCATCTACATGCAGGCAGTCTGGACGGGTTGCGGGGCTCCAGTTGCACGTTCCCCAACAACTTGACTGCATTGTACACGATTACTATGGGTTTGTAAAGTACAATCGAGGGATAGAATTTCGTGAGAAGCCGCTCCCGGTCAAATAAAATACATCAAACTCGACGCATCTTTCTCTGCGTCGATGGCCGTGAGGATGTCGTCGAGCGAGACGCTCGCGAGGCTCTTGTGGATCGCTTCGTCGAGCGGCTGCCAGACGCGCGTCTCGAGCGCGCGGTCGAGCTCCGGCATCTTGTCGGGCGCGGCGGGCGCGGCCTGCTCCATGAGCGCGAGCTCGATGGCCGCGAGGATGTCGTACGCCGAGATGGCGCGCGGCGCACGCGAGAGCTGGTAGCCGCCCTGCGAGCCCTTGATCGAGTTGACGAGGCGCGCGCGCTTCAAGAGAGAGAATACTTGTTCGAGATAAATTTTCGAGATGCCGAGCTTTTCTGAGATCGAGATGATCGTGACGGGCGCGCCTGCCGCGTAGCTGCGCGCGAGATATGTCATGGCGGCGAGGCCGTAGCGGCCTTTGGCGGAAATCTTCATGCCCTGTTCCTCCATTTCCTGTTTTGCTGGTATGTATGGTATCCATGATACCGAAACGCAGCGCGCTTGTCAATTACCTACCAAAGAAATATGCTTGAAAGAATTTTTGCGACGAAAGGGCTTGACAACAGCGCAGCAACGCGTTATGATGCAAACATATTAATCATGTATGCAATTAACAGCGCGATAGGAGGAATCCATCATGGCAAAAGTTTATCAGAGCGTCACGGAACTCATCGGCGGCACGCCGATCCTGCAGGCGAACAACTTTATCCAGGCGAACGACCTGCCGGCGAACGTGCTCGTCAAGCTCGAGTACTTCAACCCGGCGGGCTCGGTGAAAGACCGCATCGCGAAGGCGATGATCGAGCAGGCCGAGAAGGAAGGCAAACTGAAGCCCGGCAGCGTCATCATCGAGCCGACGTCCGGCAACACGGGCATCGGCCTCGCCAGTGTCGCTGCGGCGCGCGGCTACAAGGCCATCCTCACGATGCCGGAGACGATGAGCGTCGAGCGCCGCAACCTCTTGAAAGCGTACGGCGCGAAGATCGTGCTGACGGACGGCAGCAAGGGCATGTAGGGCGCGATCGCGAAGGCGGAAGTGCTCGCGAAGTCCACGCCGGGCTCGTTCATCCCGTCGCAGTTCACGAACCAGGCGAACCCGGCCGCGCACGAGGCGACGACGGGCCCCGAGATCTGGAACGACACGGACGGCAAGGTCGACGCGTTCATCGCAGGCGTCGGCACGGGCGGCACGCTGACGGGCGTCGCGCGCTATCTGAAAAAGCAGAACCCGAACGTCCACGTCGTCGCCGTCGAGCCGGAGACGAGCCCCGTGCTCTCGAAGGGTCAGGCGGGCCCGCACAAGATCCAGGGCATCGGCGCGGGTTTCGTGCCGGAGACGCTCGACACGAAGATCTATGACGAAGTCCTCGCCATCGCGAACGACGACGCGTTCAAGTACGGCCGCCAGTTCTCGCACGCCGAGGGCATCCTCATCGGCATCTCCTCGGGCGCGGCGCTCGCCGCCGCCGTCCAGCTCGCGCGCCGCCCCGAGTACAAGGGCAAAAACATCGTCGCCCTCCTGCCGGACACGGGCGACCGCTACCTCTCGACGGAGCTGTTCGCCGACTGATTTTTGAATCCTGGAGAAGCGCAGGCATAGAAAAACGCTGGTTGCTATCGCACGATAGCAACCAGCGTTTTTTGCTGTAACAATGTTTTTCAGTACGCCCCCTCGCGACGCAGCACGACGGCGAACGTGCGCACGAGGCAGGCGAGGTCGATCCAGACAGACCAGTTGCGGACGTACCAGCTGTCCATGCGCACGCGGCCTTCGTACGTCGTGTCGCTGCGGCCGTTGACCTGCCACATGCCGGTGATGCCGGGCGGGACGAGGCAGAAGTCGGCGAAGTGCTCGCCGTATTTCGGGATTTCGGCGCGGATGATCGGGCGCGGGCCGACGAGGCTCATGTCGCCTTTGAGGACGTTCCAGACCTGCGGCAGCTCGTCGAGGCTCGTCTTGCGCAGGAACGCGCCGATCTTCGTGACGCGCGGGTCATCCTTGAGCTTGAAGTCGTTTTCCCAGTCCTTGCGCGCCTCGGGATGCGCAGCGAGGTAGTCCGCGAGGATGCGGTCGCCGTCCGTCACCATCGTGCGGAATTTGTAGCACGGGAATTCTTTGCCGCCCTGACCGACGCGGCGGTGCGCGAAAAAGACGGGGCCGCCGTCGTCGTGTTTGATGGCGAGGGCGATGGCGAGGCAGACGGGCAGGACGAGCGGCGCGCCGAGCAGACAGAGCACAATGTCGAACAGGCGCTTGAAAACGAGGTTCTTGCGGCGCGCAAGGTTGTTGCGGAACCGCAAAAAAATGTGGCGCTCCTCGAGGATGCCTTCGATCTCGCTGTTCGCGACGGGGAGGCCGGCGAGGTCCGGCACGAGGACGACGTTCTCGACGAGCGGCTGGATGCGGCGGACGAGGCGGACCTGCTCGTCCGAGTCCGCGCCGCTCGCCGTGACGAGGACGTTCTGGATGCCGGTCTCGCCGATGACGCGCTCGAGGTCGGCGAGGTGGCCGAGCACGGCGCAGCGGGCGGCGGCTTTCTGCGGAACGCGCGCGTCCGTGACGAGGCCGATGCAGTGCATGCCGCAGCCGCCGTGCGCCGCGAGCGTCGAGAGCAGGGCGTCCGCCTCGTCGCCGCCGCCGACGAGCAGCACGGGCACTTCGAACAGATGATAGCGGTCGAGGAGCGCGGCGAGCGCCGTGCGTCCTGCGATGAGGAACAGGAACGCGAACACGCCGGTCATCGCGACGAAGAGGCGCGAGACGACCTGCGCGACATGCCCGAAGTACATGAGCATGATGATGGCGAGCACGCTCCAGAGGACGGCGTGGAACACGGCCTGCGTCATTTTCCAAAGCGGGAACGCGCGGAATTTCATCCGCGACTCGTGCAGGAACACGAGAAAGATGGCGGGGACGATCAAGTAGAGGTAGACGTCGGGGATGTGGAATGTCGGCACGGCGATGGGCAAGCCGTCGCGCCGCAGCCAGTAGGCGAGCTGCTCGGCGCAGACGACCAGGAGCCAGTCGGCGGCGATGAGCAAGGGCATTTGCATAAAATCACTCCGAAATGGATTCATGGCCGCCTCCTGTCGGAGGTGCGGCTATCCTGAGCTCCGTTGATTTCTCGGGGGGGGGACAATCGTCCCTGCTCCGGAGTCAAAACGGATCTTGAGATCGCAGCCTTCGAGCGTCGAGAGGCGATGCGCGATGGAAAGGATTGTGATGTGGCCTTTCAGATGGAGGATCGTGTCCGTGATGCTGCGCTCCGTCTCGTTGTCGAGCGCGCTCGTCGCCTCGTCGAGCACGAGAATCGTGGGCTCCTGGTACAGCGCACGCGCGATGCCGATGCGCTGCTGCTGGCCGCCCGAGAGCTTGATGCCGCGCTCGCCGATGGACGTGTGGATGCCGTCTTTCATCGTCTGGACGTAGTCATAGAGCTCCGCCATCTGGAGCGCACGGATGACGCGCTGCTCGTCGATCTCCTCTTTCGGCAGGCCGAGTGCGACATTTTCGAGGATGGTGCCGTCGATGAGATAGATGCTCTGCGGCACGTAGGCGAGGTTTTCCTGCCACGCCTGCATGTGGTCGGCGATGTCGACGCCGTCGACCGTGATGCGGCCGCCCGTCGGCGACAGCAGGCCGAGCAGCAGGTCGACGAATGTCGTCTTGCCCGCGCCCGACGGGCCGACGATGCCGACGAATTTCCCGGCCGGGATGGCAAAGCTCACGTCGTCGAGGATCTCCTGCTCCGGCGCCTCGGGGTAGTGGAACGACAGATGCTCGACGCGGATGGCGTCCGTGAACGGCAGCGGCGCATCAGCGCCGGGGAACAGCGTCACGCGCCCCGCGTCCGTCGCCGCGCGGATCTCGCGGAGCTCCGGGTAGATGGCGTGGAAATACGACATCTGGTACTTGATGTTGTTGTAATAGCCGATGATGCGGTTCGCGCTCGGCATGAGGCGGAACGCCGCGAGCGCGAGCAGGCCGAGGATCGAGACGATGGACGCCGGGTCCGCGCCGCCGGCCGCTTTCACGATGATGAGCAGCACGAGCGCGCCGACGACGACGAGCTCGATGAAGAGGCGCGGCAGGAGGTTCAGGAACGTGAACGTGCCCTGCGACCGCGCGTACGTGCGGTACGCGTCGCCGTACGCCTGCGCGAAAAAGCGCTCACGGTGGAGGATCTTCGTCTCCTTCACGGCGCCGAGGCCCTGGTTCAGCCACTTCGTGTACTCCGTCTGCGCTGCGGCGACGACCGTGCCGCGCCGCGCGACGCGCCGGCGGAAGACGCGGATGACGAGGAACACGGCCGTGCCGAGCACCGACGCGACGATGACCGCCGCCGACGGGTCGACGCAGACGAGCATGAGGCAGATGATGGCCGCCGTGATGGACTCCGTGAAGAACTGGCAGAGCGGGATGCAGATGCCGGAGAAAACGATGGCCGGGCCGCTGCCGACGTTGCGCAGGATCTCCGCCGTGTTGTGGTTCACATGATAGATGTACGGCTTCGCGAGGTAGACCTCCATGAGGCGGTGCGCGAAAAACGACTGCATGCGCGCGACGAACGCCGTCTGATAGCGCGTCTCGAGCGCGAGGAAACATTCCTTCACGATGTACACGCAGATGAGCGCGAGCGCCGCCGCGATGATGAGGCTCTTGTGCGTCGTCACGCCGAGCGGCACGAGCACGGCCGCGACCGTCGGATGCGACGAGAGGAACGCCGCGTCGCCGATGATGGAGAGCAGCGGCAGGATGCCGCCGATGCCGCACGCCTCGATGCTGCCGCCGATGAGCATGAGGACGAGCAGCAGAAGGATATATTTACGCTCCCGACGCGGGAGGATGCTGATGATTTTTCGAATCGGATGCACGCGTTGCACTCCTTTTGAACGCAAGAAAATCTGTTGATTCCATTATAACACAGAGGACGGCGCATGACCATGCGCGTCGTTTTTTTGTGTGATGGGACGAGCGACGGCGGTGCAATTTTTTTGCGCGGGAGAAATAGATGCAACGCGGCGCAGTCTTGTGGTAAAATGGAAGAAAGATTTTCGAAGGAAGTGATCGTATGAAATTCCTCCGACGCGCGCTCGAAGCGCTGTCGCTGTTCTTCGTTGGACTCGCAGGGCTCTTCGCGTGGTTCGACGGCGCGTCCGCAGCCGTTGGCGGCGCGCTGATCTTCGCGATGATCCCCGCGCTGCTGCGCTTCGCCATTCGCGGCATGGACGGCAAGACGCGGACGGCTGCGCTCCCGCGCGAAGCGACCGCCGCGCTCCCCGAGGAGAAGCGTGAACTCGTGGCTGAGCTCTACGAAAAGGCGCAGCAGGATTACCTCACCATCGACCGCGTGCGGCGCGGCCTGCGGGACGCGGCGTTCGCGCAAGAGCTCGCGGCGTTGCAGCCCGTCTCTGCGCGCATCCTCGACTACATGGGCGCGCATCCCGAGAAAATCTTGGTGGCGCGGCGGTTCGTCACATACTACCAGGACCGCACGGCTGCGCTCGCGAAAGAATTCGCTGAGCTCGAGCGCACGGGCGTCGGGACGCCGCAGGTCGAGGAAACAAAGGCGAAGATCCGCCAGCTGCTCGCGGCCATGGACGAGGCGTACATGTCTGAATTCGAGCACCTGCTATCCGACAAGTTGCTCGAGGTCAACGCCGAGCTCGCCGTCATGGAGCAGACGCTTGCGGCTGACGGCATCGAGGACAAGGGAGCGCCAGCGCTGCCGGAAGGCGGCGAGGGCGACGGAAACGACGGAAACGACGGAAGCAACGGAAGCGGCGGAGACGGTGGCAGCACGTTCCTCGACGGCAGCACGCTGCCGAAGCCGGACGAAGTCTTCCGCCCGCAGCCGTTGACGTGGCCGGAGCGCCTCGCGCGGCGGCGGCAGCGCGAGCAGGGGCACGGCATGCAAAACGGCGCCGGTCGCCGGAATCTCGTCCGGCGCGGGACGTCTGCGCTCACGGTCATCCCCGTGCCGCTGCAGGTGGACGTGCGCCGCCAGCGCATCCTCATGAGCGCGCTCGCCATCCTGCTCGGCACGTTCGGCGCCCATCGCTTTTACCAGGGCCGCATCGGCCTCGGCATCCTCTACGTGCTGTTCTGCGCGACGGGGCTGCCGACGATCATCAGCCTCGTCGAGGGCCTGCGCTATGCGACGATGCCGCTCGAGACGTTTTATGAAAAAATCTACCGTCCCATCGGGTGAGGAAGATGTACTCGCATCATCCGGCGGCCGCACGGGACAGCCGCAGTCATACACACACGCAATATGATCCGTGGAGGGATACACATGCAAAACTTTACATTCAAATGCCCGACCGACATCACATTCGGCCGTGGCGCTGAGGAACAGGTCGGCAAGAAGATCAAGGAATACGGCGGCACGCACGTCTTTATCGTCTACGGCGGCGGCTCCGTCGTCCGCTCCGGCCTGCTCGCGCGCGTCGAGCGCACGCTGACGGAGGCCGGCATCGCGTTCACCGTGCGTGGTGGCGTGCAGCCGAACCCGCTCGTCTCCCACGCGCGCGAAGGCGTGCGCGAGGCCATCGCGTTCCATGCCGACTTCATCCTCGCCGTCGGCGGCGGCTCCGTCATCGACACGGCGAAAGCCATTGCGCACGGCGTCGCGAATCCGAAGACCGACATCTGGGATTTCTGGTCCGGCCGCGCGAAGCTCGAAGCATCCACGCCCGTCGCCGTCGTCCTCACGCTCGCGGCCGCCGGCAGCGAGACGAGCGACAGCGCCGTCCTCACGAACGAGGAGATGGGGATCAAAGGCGGCATCAACACGCCGTTCAACCGCCCGACGCTCGCGTTCCTGAACCCGGAGCTCACGTACACCGTGCCGCAGAAGCAGCTCGTCGCCGGCATCAGCGACATCCTCATGCACACGCTCGAGCGCTATTTCACCGACGTCAAGGAGCCGAACCGCCTGACGGACCTCATCGCGGAAAGCCTGCTCAAAGACGTCGTCGCCAGCGCCCGCGTCGCCATCAAAGACCCGACGAACTATGACGCCATGAGCGAGATCATGTGGGCTGGCAGCGTCTCGCACTGCAACCTCACGGAGCTCGGCCGCAAAAAAGATTTTTCCTGCCACAAGCTCGGCCACGCGCTCAGCGCGAAATTCAACACGACGCACGGCGAGAGCCTCACGGCCGTCTGGGGCGCGTGGGCCGAGTACGTCCACGAGGACGACCTCGCGCGTTTCGCGCACTTCGCCGAGGCCGTCTGGGACGTGCCGAAGGACTTCGGCGACGACCGCGCGAAAGCAGAGGGAGGCATCTACCGCCAGGTCGCGTTCTTCCGCGAGATCGGCATGCCGACGAGCCTCAGCGAACTCCCGAGCGGCATCCTGAAAGACACGACGATCCACGACCTCTCCGACCTCGTCACGGCGAAAGGCACGAAGACCGTCGGCTGCTTCCACCCGCTCGACTGGAAAGCCGTTAACGACATCTACACGATGGCGAACCACTGACCGCCATGTAAAAAAAACAGCGTGTATCGCGAAATGCGATGCACGCTGTTTTGCTATGCAGAAACATCGATGGCTGAAATCACATCTTGTAAAAAATATCCCGCACGGGAATGATGAGGTCGTCGTACAGCGATACTTTGAGGTCCATGTGGACGTTCTTGCGGTCGTCCTCGTCCATGCGCTCGAGCTCCCAGTCGGGGACGTCCTCGTAGACGCAGTCGAATGTGAGGACGCCGTCGTGATTCAGGTAGACTTCGACCGTGCGCGCAAGCGGCGAGACAAGCCAGTACTCGCGCACGCCGGCGCGGCGACATCATGACGACCTTGCCGCCGATAAGCTCCATCGGAACGGGATCGAAACGGGCGGGGACAGCGTTCTTCATGGCGGGCACTTCCTTTCGTCTGGGTTGCTTCTATTATACTCGTTTTTATGGGGGAACGAAAGCGCGCGCAATCCATGGATGCGATAACATCCATCTATTTCACGATAAAATATTCATAAAAAGAAACAACAGGATTTTTCGCAGGCGTGTCGAATATAAAACAAGGTAAGATGAAAACAAACGCGAAGCAGCACGATGGGGCGCGCTGGTTCTGCGTTTGCTTGATACGTATTTTGGTAGGGGTGATGTTATGTTCCAGCGGTTTTTCGGAGGAATCCATCCGGCCGGCCGCATCGGCGGGACCGAGGGCAAGGAGCTCGCGCGGGACGCGGCGATCGAGGCGATGCCGGCGCCGAGCGTGGTGGCGATCCCGCTGTCGCAGCACATCGGTGCGCCGTGTGCGCCGTGCGTGAAGCCGGGCGAGCGCGTGCTCCGCGGGCAGCGCATCGCGACGACGGAGGCGTTCCTCCACGCCGACATTCACGCGTCGGTCGCGGGCAAAGTGAAGAAAATCGAGAACGGCGCCGTCGTCATCGAAAGCGACGGCACGGACGAGTGGGTGGAAGGCCTGCCGCTCGACCGCGATTGGCATGCGATGGAAAAGGACGACCTGCTCGCGGCGATCAAGGACGCGGGCATCGTCGGCATGGGCGGCGCGACGTTCCCGGCGTTCGTGAAGCTCCAGCCGAAGAAGTCGGTCGACGTGCTGATCCTGAACGGCGCGGAGTGCGAGCCGTACCTCACGGCGGACGACCGGCTCATGCGCGAAGAGCCGGAGCGCGTCGTGGAAGGCGCGCGCATCCTCGCGCGCGTGCTCTCCGTGCGGCGCGTCGTGCTCGCCGTCGAGGAGAACAAGCCCGAGGCCGTCGAGGCGCTGACGAAAGCGGCAGACGCCCTCGTCGCGGCGGACACGTCGCTTGACAAGTCGCTTCCAAAGCCCGAGGTCGTGACGCTCCCGACGCGCTACCCGCAGGGCGCGGAGAAAATGCTCATCTACGCCGTCACGGGCCGCGAGGTCCCGCTCGGCGGCCTGCCGATGGACGCGGGCGCGGTCGTGCAGAACGTCGGCACGGCGGCGGCGATCTTTGATGCGTGTGCGCACGGCATCCCGCTCATCGAGCGCATCACGACGGTGTCGGGCGACGCCATCCAAACGCCGAAAAATTTGCGCGTGCGCATCGGCACGAGCTATCAGGACGCGATCGACTACTGCGGCGGCTTTTCCGAGACGCCGGACAAGATCCTCGCGGGCGGCCCGATGATGGGGCGCGCGCAGGAATCGCTTGACGTGCCGATCACGAAGGGCTCGTCCGGCATCCTCGCGCTGACGCGCAAGATCACGGAGCACGGCCCGGAGCTCAACTGCATCCGCTGCGGCCGCTGCGTGCAGGCGTGCCCGATGGGCCTCATCCCGAGCATGCTCTCCATCCTCGGCCAGCGCAAGGACGTCACGAAGGCGCGGGACGACTACGGCGTCATGAACTGCATCGAATGCGGCTGCTGCACATACGTCTGCCCCGCGAAGCGCAACATCGTACAATACATCCGCGTGACGAAGGGCGCCGTCAAGGCGCTCGCGGCCAAAGAAAAAGCCAAAGCGCAAGCGGCGGCGCAGAAAAAGGAGGCGGCAAAAGCGTGAGCGAAGAAACGAAAACGACAACCGCGACGGCAGCGCCAGCACCGAAAGCGCCGGCGAAGCCTGCCGTCCCGAAACCTGAACCGAAGCCGGAACTCATGTTCACGGTCTCCTCGTCCCCGCACATCCGCGACGGCGAAACCGTCACGCACATCATGTGGCAGGTGAACGCCGCGCTCGCGCCGGCGGCGCTGTTCGCGATTTACCATTTCGGCGTGCCGGCGCTCATCAACATGGCCGTCGGCATCATCGCGGCCGTCGCCGCAGAATACATCTGGCAAAAAGCCATGCACCAGCCCGTCACGGCGTTCGACGGCAGCGCGTGTATCACGGGCCTCCTGCTCGCGATGTCGATGTCGCCGATCCTGCCGCCGTGGATGGTCGCCATCGGCAGCGCGATCGCCATCATCATCGCGAAGCAGTCCATGGGCGGCCTCGGGTTCAATATTTTCAACCCCGCGCACATCGGCCGCGCCGCGCTCATGGTGTCGTGGCCCGTCGCGATGACGACGTGGACGACGCTCGCGGGCGAGGCCTCCGTCGACGCGATGGCGACGGCGACGCCGCTGAACGTCTTGAAGATGCAGGGATACGACGCGGTCGTCCAGATGTTCGGCGGGCAGGGCGCGATGTACCAGGCGATGCTCCTCGGCAACCGCAACGGCAGCCTCGGCGAGACGAGCACGATCTTCCTCTTGCTCGGCGGCCTGTACCTCATCTACAAAGGCTATGTGAACTGGGTTGTGCCGGCCGTCATGCTCGCGACGGTCGCCGTGCTGACGTGGGTGTTCGGCCCTAGCGGCCTTTTCACAGGCGACCCGATCTTCCACCTCATGGCGGGCGGCCTCATGCTCGGCGCGTTCTTCATGGCGACGGACATGGTCACGATCCCGATGACGGTGAAAGGCCAAGTGATTTTCGCGGCGGGCGCGGGGGCTCTCACGGTCCTCATCCGCCTGCTCGGCGGCTATCCCGAGGGCGTCTGCTATGCTCTCTTGCTCATGAACGCCGTCACGCCGCTCATCGACCGTTTCGTGAAGCCTCGTATGTTTGGCGAAGTCAAGAAAGGGGGCGCGGCGAAATGAGCGATTCGCAGAACACCATTTTCAAAATCGCCACGAACCTCATGGCGGCGTGCTTCATTTCCGGCCTCGTCATCGGCGCCGTCTATTTCGTCACGGCCCCGGTCGCGGCGCAGAAAGCCATCGAGCGCAAAGAGAACGCGCTGAAAGAGCTCGTGCCGCAGGCCGACCATTTCGCCGAGATCGACAGCCAGCAGGGCTGGTACCGCGCGGAACAGGGCGGCCAGGCCATCGGCTACATCGTGCCGGCGCAGACGAAGGGCTACGGCGGCGAGATCAAGCTGCTCGTCGCCATCACGCCGGACGAGCACGTCATCGACTATAAAATTTTGGCACACAATGAGACGCCGGGCCTCGGCGACAACGCGGCGAAAGAGCCGTTCCGCGGCAAGATCCGCGGCAAGGACGCGGCGCACCTCATCGTCACGAAGGACAAGAACAACACGGAAGACGTGCAGGCCATGACGGGCGCGACGATTTCCTCGCGCGCCGTCACGCGCGGCGTGAAGACCGCCGTGACGGCCGTCTCCAGCTATCTTGCGGACGGGGGGCGTTGAGTCATGGAACAGAAAAGCCTCTGGCAGATTTTCAGCAAAGGCCTCCTCGCGGAGAACCCGATCTTCATCCTCGCGCTCTCGCTCTGCCCGGCGCTCGCCGTCACGACGACGGTCATCAACGGCCTGACGATGGGCCTGACGGTCACGTTCGTCATCACGACGAACAACGTCGTCGTCAGCCTCGTGCGCCGTTGGGTGAACCAGAAAGTCCGCGTGCCGGTCTACATCACGAGCATCGCGACGATCGTCACGGTCGCGCAGCTCGTCCTGCAGGCGTATTTCCCCGACCTCTACGATGCGCTCGGCATCTACCTCGCGCTCGTCGTCGTCTTCGCGATCATCCTCGCGCGCGCCGAAGTCTTCGCCTCGAAGCACGGCGTCGTCGAGTCATTCTGCGACGGCTTCGGCATGGGCTGCGGCTTCACGCTCGCCATGCTGACGATCTCCGTCATCCGCGAGCTCCTCGGCGCCGGCACGATCTGCGGCGTCCCCGTGTTCGGCGCGGACTACCAGCCCATGCTCATGATGGTGCTGCCGCCCGGCGCATTCATGCTCATCGGCTACCTCGTCGCCGCGACGAAAACATGGAACCGCCACAAAGAACAACAGCGCGCAAAAGCCGCGCGTATTGCGGCAGCAAAAGCAGCGGAAGCCGCAGGAAAGGAGGGCTGACGGATGGCTGAATACTTGACCCTCTTCGTGAGCGCCGTCGTCATCAACAACTTCGTCCTCACGAAATTCCTCGGCCTCTGTATTTTCTTCGGCATCTCGAAGAATCTCAGCGCGTCCGCGGGCATGGGCGTCGCCGTCACGGCCGTCATGACGATGAGCTCCATCCTCGCGTGGATCGTCTACAATTTCGTCCTCGCGCCTTTAGGCCTCACGTTCCTCACGACGATCGTCTTCGTCATCTTGACGGCGAGCTTCGTGCAGCTCCTCGAGCTCATCATCAAGAAGCAGGCGCCAACGCTCTACAACATGTGGGGCATCTACCTCCTGCTCATCGCGACGAACTGCATCGTGCTCGCCGTGCCGCTGCTGAACGTCGAGAACAGCTACAGCCTGCTGAAATCCATCGTCTTCGCCATCGGCTCCGGCCTCGGCTTCGCGCTCGCCATCATCCTCATGGCGAGCCTCAGAGAAAAGCTCGCCTACGCGAACGTGCCGAAACCTTTAGAAGGCATCGGCATCGCGTTCCTGCTCGCCGGCATGCTGTCGCTCGCGTTCCTCGGATTCTCGGGCATGATGTAAGGAGGCTGTGAAAAAGTGACTACTGCAGAAACCTCTGTTGCGATCATCCTCGTGCTCGTCGGCGTCGGCGCCTTCTTCGGCATCGTGCTCGCGCTCGCAGACAAAAAATTCTACATGCAGCAGAACCCGCTGATCGACGAAGTCGAGGACATCCTGCCGAAAGGCCAGTGCGGCGCGTGCGGCTTCGCGGGTTGCGCGAAATACGCCGAAGCCGTCGTGGAAAATCCCGACGTCCCGCCGAATCTCTGCGTCCCCGGCAAAGCCGCCGTCGCGGCGAAAGTCGCCGAACTTACGGGAAAAAGCGCGGGCGCCGTCGAAGAACGCAAAGCACACGTCCTCTGCCAGGGCGGCTGCAACGCCAAGCAAGCGGCACGCTACGAGGGCATCCATGACTGCGCCGCCGCGAAGCTCGCGGCCGGCGGCCCGAAAGCCTGCAAATACGGCTGCCTCGGCTACGGCAGCTGTGTCGCCGCGTGTCCGTTCGACGCGCTCCATATGGGACCGAACGGCCTGCCCGAAGTCGACACCTACGCCTGCACCGGCTGCGGCAAATGCCAGGAGACCTGCCCGCAAGGCGTCATGACGCTCCTGCCCGTCTCCGCCCCCGTCGCCGTGCATTGCCAGTCGCACGCAAAAGGCCCGGCTGCGAAAAAGGCCTGCCCGAACGCCTGCCTCGGCTGCGGCCTCTGCATGCGAAACTGCCCGCACGGCGCGATCAAAATCCAAAACTTCCTCGCCGTCGTCGACCCCGCCGTCTGCAAAGCGAGCGGCTGCACCGAAGCAACGTGCCTCGCCAAATGCCCGACCGGGGCCATTCGCGAAGCCGTCGCGACCGAAAAATCCACCGACGCCGTCGCGTCGTGACAATACCATCCACACAAGCAACAGGGAGCGTACGGCTCCCTGTTTTTGTGTTTCGAAAGCGTATCGTCAGGAATGCAGCGGATGCGAATTTGCAATTTGTCGATAGATTTTCATGCAAGTATGCTAAACTACGTGGAAATTCGAATGTATGAGTGGGGTGGCAGATTTTGCGTATCACGTGGAAGAAACGGGTTTCGCAGTTTGTGGTGGCCGTTTTGTTTATGGGTATGACGGGAGGCGCTGCGCCGGTGGCTCATGCGATGAGCGACACGGGCTGGGGCGTGGCGGCGTCGGCGCTCTCGGGACTCATCGCGTATAAGTCGAGCCTGTCGATGATGCTCGACGTCGGCAACAACGCAGCGTACCAGCAGCAGAGCCTCTGGCAGGACATCCAGGCAAGCGGCACGGATCGCAACGCGCGCGACGTGCAGGTCGTAGACGGCGTCATGGCGCGGCTGACGCAGCCGGACGTCTTCGTGCTGCCGGCGGACGCGCTGCCGTTTACGTGGCACGTCAATGACGATCCGCTCTTCAATGCGGCGTGCTATCCGACGGATTTCATCGCCGTGAACCGCGGCCTCGTGCGCATTCTCGATAACGAAAACGAGATCGCGGCCGTGCTCGGCCACGAGATGACGCACGGCCTCGCGCATCACAGCGCCGAAGTCTACGCGAAGACGATGGCGACGTACTACGGCCTGTCGCTCCTCAACATGGCGACGGGCGTCATGGACTGGCAGCAGCTCATGAAGCTGACCGTGTATTCGTCAGCAAAAATGTTCACGCTGCCGACGGAGTACGAGGCCGACGCCGGGGGCTTCCGCATCATGGCGCGCGCGGGCTTCAACCCGGGCGGCGGTGCGGCGGCCATGGCGCGCATGGGCGCGTACCTGCGCGAGCAGTCGGAGAACTTCCTCGAGTACCAAGACCCCGACGAGAAGAAAAAGGAAAACTACAACGACCATCCCGACACGGAACTCCGCGAGGCGCGGCTCATGGAGCAGCTGACGGCGTACAGCGCGGGTCACGTGACCGTGAAAGACCGCAAGACCGTCTGCATCGACGGCGTGCCGTTCCTCGAGGGCGCGTTCACGGCCGAGGACTACGACAACACGGCGGAAAGCGCGTATCTCTATGCCGGCGAGCTTGGGCGGCTGTTCCACGACTATGCGTCGCCTGTGGGCTGGGCGCTTGATGCCGCAGGCGACTGGGAGCACGCGAAAGCGCCGCTGCTCACGGCCGCCGTGCGCCAGCAGAATCTCAAAGCCGAGCTCGTGCGCCTCGTGACGGCGGCATATGCGGGCGAAGCGGCCACGGGCGCGCGCCAGAAGCTCGAGGAGGCGGAGGCGAAAGAACGCGCGGAACTTGCGGCGGCCTACGACAAGGCTGCGAACGCGACCGCGTCGCAGACGAAGCGCATGCGCGAGAACAGCGACCGCTACAGCGATGCGGGCGATGCAGAGAAGGCGCGCCTGATGATCGACCGCGCGCTCGCCTCGCCGAACCTCGACGACCACGCCGAGACGCTCGGGATTCAGGGGCGCGCGCTCGCCGTCAGCGGTGATTTCACGGGCGGCCTCGCCTGCGCGGACGCGGCCTGCGCGGAAGACCCGGCGAACGTCTACAATTTCCTCAACCGCGCCGACATCTATTGGATGCAAGGCGACCGCGCCAGCGCCATCGACTCTGCTGCGCAGGGCATCGCCGTCGACGAACGGAACGCCACGGCGCGCCTCCTGCGTGCGATGCTCTACGACGAAGAGGGCGACCGCGCGAATGCGCTCGCAGATTACCGCGCGTTCTATGACCTCGCGCCGAAGGCGGCGGCTCGCATTCCCGACGAATATTTGAAAGAAATCGATGCGGACGCCTACGACAAGGTTCGGAAGGCGCGCGCGGATGCGGAGAAAGAGGCAGCGGAAGCGCGGAAAAAACAAAAAGAGGAAAAGAGTGTAGACGCGTCGAACACTACAAAAGAAAACACAGGAGAGAACGACAAAAAAAGATAAAACTGTGTTATAATGGAAGAGAACAAAACAGGGGAATTTGGGAAGCTCGTCCATATCTTTGGGGTGATACGGGATGAAGGTCTCCATCAACGAAAAATATACATTTGTCGTCAGCGCCGCGCTGTTCGCGACGGTGTTGGCGTTCATGGGCATCGTGCACCTGGCGGTCGTCGGCTACTATGAGCAGAAAATCCGCACGGGCGACAGCCAGCTCACGCACATCCTCGCCGCGCACATCGAGCGCAACATCCGCGCCGAGGACGAGGTCATCGGCATGCTCGCCGACTATCCGGACATCATGGAGCGACCGGTCGAGCAGCAGCAGTTCATTCTGCTCAAGACGGCGCGCAATCATCCGCACTACGAGCTGCTGTCGACCGTCGATATGAACGGCGACCAGATCGCGCGCTCGTGGGGCGAAGGCGGGCCGCGTGGCGACCGCGCGTGGTTCCAGGATTTCAAGCGCACGCACCACGGCGCGATCAGCGACGTCTACGTGTCGCGTTCGACGGGCAACGACATCGTGACGATTACGAAAGGCATTTTTGACGCCTCGCGCAATCCCGTCGGCCTCATCATGGCCGACATCCGCACGACAGACCTCAAGAACCTCATCCAGTCAGCGAACAGCGACCCGGACTGCGAGGTCTATCTCCTCGACAACGGACAGAATATCATCGCCGCGCCGGACGGCAGGGACGCGGACGACGTGGGAGACGTGCTCGCAGGGGCGCAGGACGGCGGCCTGTTCACGATGGACGACGGGCGGCGCCTCATCGGCGTCTATCAGACGATTGATATCCCGGAGATCAACGTGCATTGGAGCCTCATGCTCGTGCGCGATTACGACGCGGCGCTCGCGCCCGTGACGTCCATCCTGCAGCGCACGCTCGTGCTCGGCATCATCATCGCGCTCATCGCCATCGCCGTGCTCTACTCCATGAACCGCCGCGTGACGCACGGTTTCCTGCGCGCTGGTCAGGTCATCCGCCTCGTCGGGCAGGGCGACTACAGCCAGCGCTTTGAGTACCACGGCACGGACGAGCTCGGCGACATCGCGAAAAACCTCAACCACATGATCGACCTCCTCGTCTGCGCGCAGGAAAAGCAGCAGGCCGCCGCGCACAAGATCCAAGCCATGGCGTACCACGACAGCCTCACGGGCCTGCCAAACCGTCGCCACTTCATGAACACGGCACGCCGCGTGCTCGTCGAGGCCTATGGCAAAGACCGTCTCGCGGCGCTGTTCTTCATCGATCTTGACAAATTCAAGGAAGTCAATGACACGTACGGCCACGCAGCCGGCGACGAGCTCCTCATCGAGGTCGGCCGCCGCCTCATCGCCATTGCCGGGCGCACGGAGATCGTCTGCCGCCTCGGCGGCGACGAGTTCCTCATGTTCCTGCCGGGCGCGAACGACCTCGAGATCGAGCAGAAAGGCCAGGCCGTCATCGACAGCCTCGAGCAGCCGTTCCGCCTCGCGGGCGGCGACATCGAGGCGCACGTCTCCGCCAGCATCGGCATCGCGCGCTACCCGACGGACGCGCGCACTGTCGACGACCTCGTCCAGCTCGCAGACGCAGCGATGTATGTCGCGAAGCAGAACGGACGGAGGAGATATGTAGTGACAAATGGAAAGAAAACGGAGGAGGCGTAACGTTTCGTTACGCCTCCTCCGAGATAGCAAAAGCCCGCTGGCTTGGGAACGACCAGCGGGCTTTTGCCTAGGAAATATGTTGTAAAATTGAGTAAAGAATGTGTCCGGCATGCGGATGGGATGGAACACATGCCGTGTAAGTAGAAGTGGGATAGCTTGTCCTTACGAGTCATAATATAACGTTTTCCATTGTGAATAAAGTAAAAGCTATGTAACGTGTTCGTTAATAATTTGTATTCGTTGAGTTTTGCAACCGTTTTTTCATCTAAACCTACACGTTCGACCGTGATTGGCCGCTTGACAGGTCGCTCCGCTCTTGCTATACTCAAACCATAGCAAAGAGCGAAGGGGAGTAACCTCAAAGGTTCCTGTCAACAATCACTGCCCGCGTCGCGGGTTGGCAGGGGCGTTGCAACATCGCAATGGGTGAGACTTTCGCATGATACCTGGAAACAGATACCATGTGAAAGTCTTTTTTGGTATCTGCTTCCCATGTCCGCAGCGCGCGTGCGCTTGCGGCGGTGTGTTTTTTAGAAAGGGAGCATGTATCTTGGAAACTTTTTCGATGGAATTCTTTTTGGCGCTCGGCACGATCGTCGTCATGGACCTCGCGCTCGCCGGCGACAACGCCGTCGTCATCGCGATGGCGGCGAACGCGCTGCCGGAGGCGGCGCGGAAAAAAGCCGTGCTCATCGGGACGGGCGGCGCGGTCGCCGTCCGCATCGCGCTGATGTTCGTCGCGGTCGAGCTGCTGCAGGTCCCGTGCCTGCAGGCGCTCGGCGGACTCATCCTGCTGCCGATCGCCGCGAAGCTGCTCGACCCGTCGCACAAGAAGGGCGGCGGTCCCGTCGCGGAGGCGCAGACGCTCGGCGGCGCCGTCAAGACGATCCTCGTCGCGGACGTCGCGATGAGCCTCGACAACGTGCTGTCGATCGCGGGCGCGGCGCAGGGACATTTCCTGCTCGCGGCGGCCGGCATCCTCATCAGCATCCCCATCGTCGTCGCGGGCAGCAGCCTGCTCGGCAAGGTCATGGACCGCTTCCCAGTGCTCATGTACGCTGGCGCGGCCGTCATCGGCTGGACGGCGGGCAAGATGCTGCTGGCGGACAAGGCTGTCGGTGCGCACCTCGCGGACATCTTCGCCGTGTTCGGCAGTGCGGGCGGCTACGTCCTGCCCGCCGCGCTCGCGCTCCTCGTCTGCGTTGTCGGCCATTTCAAAGCTCGTCGCCAAGCAAGCGCGAGCGTAGCGTAAATAGAAAGAAAGGATTTGATTTTTATGGGCATGTTGCTGCTCGTCCTCATTTTCAACCTCGTCGTCAGTTTCCTGAACGCCAGGAACGTCGGCCGCGTCTGGGCCGAGTCGAAGGCGCTCGGCGGCTGGATCCGCCTCGTCGTCTGGGCCGGCGCCATCCAGTCGGCCGTCGGCTTCACATACGTCTATGCGTTCCTCGTCAGCTATATCGCCGTTTCGGCGGGGTATCTGCCGCCGGCGATGCTCGGTGTGCTCATGAGCCTCATGTACCTCATGATCATCATCCCGGCCATCGGCTCGGCCATCGTCATCACGATCCAGTCGTGGATCAACGTCGCGCGCGAGAAATCGCTCATGAACATCGGCGTCGCGGGCTGGAACACGTTCGCGACGGCGTACAACACGTACAACGCCGTCCAGAGCTTCGGCCCGGCGCTCGCCACCGTCAAGGACGGCCTCGGCGGCGTCCTCGGTGACGGCGACAGCGATGACAACGCCGGCCGCGTCATCCTGCTGGCGGCCATCGTGCTGCTCGCGGGCGTCCTGACGACGACCGTCATCATCCGCCGCTACGAAGCGTCGCTGCCTGTCAGCGAAGAGGTGAGGAACGCGAACCGCAATCTCGAATACCGGTGAGCCACAGCCGCCCGCCCGTGCGAAAAAAATTGCACGGACGGGCGGCTTTTTATTCGTGGGGGAGCAACTTTTTTACATCGGAGGAATATCTCGTAAAATGTTATATATGATTTAGAGAGATCGGACAGAATGAGAGCCTCTGCGGTTTACAATCAAAACAAAATTCGTTATAATAAAAATATCGTGAACAAAAGTCGCGTTTCCGCGCAGTTCGTTTCGAACGGAACGATCGGGCGGGAGTGCGTCGTTTGCCAGTATTTCAGGAGGGATTTCTCATGGGAGATTATGTACGCCGCTTGCCGGTCTATTTGCTGCTCGATTGCTCGGGCTCGATGATGGGAGAGCCGATCGAGGCTGTCCGCCAGGGCGTGAAGGCGCTGCTGTCGGAACTGCGCGGCGACCCGCAGGCGCTTGAGACGGCCTACCTGTCCGTCATCACGTTCGCGAGCCAGGCGAAACAGACGACGCAGCTCACAGAGCTCATGCTGTTCAAAGAGCCGCAGCTCGAAGCGGGCGGCGCGACGTCGCTCGGCGGCGCGCTCGCTGTGCTGCGTGAGTGCATCGACCGCGAAGTGCGCAAGAATACGCCGGAGCAGAAGGGCGATTGGCGTCCGCTCGTCTTCATCCTGACGGACGGTATGCCGACGGACACGGAAGAATTCGATCGCCAGGCCGAGAGCATCAAGACGTTGAAGGCCGCGAACATTATCGCCTGCGCAGCGGGCGCGGGCGCGGACACGACGTGCCTGAAGCGCCTCACGGACAACGTGCTCATGATGAACAGCCTGTCGTCGGGCGACCTCGCGAAATTCTTTGCCTGGGTCTCCGGCTCGATCAAAATGTCGTCGAAGAGCCTCGACGCGAAGCCGGGCAGCAACATCGAGCTCCCGCCGCCGCCGCAGGGCTTCACGGTCGTTCCCTGACAGCAAACGCATGACGAGAGGAGGGGCGCTGCATGGAACAGGATCAGCAGGGATACCAGATTCCCATCCGAACGACGAAAGTCATCATGAATGACGCGCGGCAGCGTCATGCGGACGTGCGCGCCGTCATCCTGCCGGACGTGACGCTGTACAAATCGCGGTCATTTATCATCGTGCCGGACGTGCAAGAACCGGCCGTCATCCCGTCGAACCCGGTGACGGCGCAGGAAACGGCTGCCACCCCCGCAAAACCGGCGGATGTGCAGGAAACGCCTGTTGCCCCCGAAAAAGCAGCGGAGGCGCAGGAAACGGCTGCCACCTCTGCAAAACCAGCGGAGGCGCAGGAAACGGCTGCCGCCCCGATAAAACCAGTGGAGGCACAGGCGGACGCTGTCGCCCCCGCAAAACCGGTGGCAGATCAGGCGACGGCTGCTGTCCCCGCAGAATCTCCCGCATCGCAGGCAGAAGCGTCTGCGCCTGAGCCGGCACCGCAGCCTCTCTCGGATGATGACGTGCTCCGCCACACGACGATGCTTTGGCAGTACAAGGATATCCCCGACGAGTCGGTCGAGCCGGACCGCAAGCCGGAAACGTACGCCATGCACCGGAATACGCCGGCCGGTGGGATGTACGGCGCGCGCGTGCGCGGCAAGAAGCACAAGCACGAAGGCACGAACTCCGATGACTGGTTCGCCATCGACGCCGTCGACCGCATCCAGCTCATCGCCGTCGCCGACGGCGCGGGCTCGAAGCATTTCTCGCGCATCGGCGCGTACGCCGCCTCCGAGCAGGCCGTGAAGTACCTGAAGGAAAAGCTGACGGACCTCACAGCACCCTGTGACGCGGTGGAAACGTTCTATGCCCCGTTTGACGAGGCGACGGACGGCACCGCGTTCCAGGCGGCCGTGCAGCCGCTCGTCCTGGCGCTCCAACAGTCGATGCAGGAGGCGCGCGAGGCCGTTGAGACGGCTTACGAGCAACGTGCGGAGCAGCCGCGCTACGCGGACGTGCTCGGCCGCAAGCCCGTGCTCGCGGACTTCGCCTCGACGCTCCTCGTCACGATCGCCCTGCCGGCAGGCGCGACAGGCGACACGCTCGTGCTGTCGTGTCAGGTCGGCGACGGCATGATCGCCGCCATCGACGCAGCGGCGCCATTTGACAAGGCGCAGCGCCTGCTCGGCAAGCCGGACAGCGGCGAGTACGTCGGCGAGACGGAATTCCTCGTCTCGTCCCGCGTGACGGAGACGGCGGAGCTCCAGAAGCGCACGATGCTCTACCGCGGACACGTCACGCACATCTTCGCGATGACGGACGGCGTGGCGGACGATTATTTTCCGAATGAAAAAGAAATGCGTCGCCTCTATTGCGACCTGCTGGCGAACGGCGTCCTCCTGCCGCCGAAAGGCGTGCTCCGCGCAACGCCCGGTACGCTCGAGGATGCGCTCGAGGAGCGGCGCAGCCTGCGCAACATCAAGCCGATCGCGTTCCCCTGGGTCAACGACAAGTCCGTGGAGGTTGCACTCCATTACACGCGGCGGTTCGCGCCGACGGAGGATGCGCTCGCGCCCTATTGGACGGACCAGCGGAAGCTCGCCATGTTGTCAGCAGACGCGGACATCGCGCCGGGCGATCCCATCGAGCAGCGCATCGCGAAGTGGCTCGACAACTACACGGTGCGTTCCTCGGCCGATGACCGCACGCTCGTCGTGGCCGTGCGGGAGGCGGAGGCATGAGCAAAAAGAAGAAAAAAGAGGCGCAGGCCGTCCTCACGGACGGCACGGTGCTGCCGTACATCGTGACGGACAACCCGCCGCGCGGCGGCATGAAGCACACGTATTTCGCGCCGGACAAGTCCTACGTCATCCAGTTTTTCAACAAGCCGGAGGACGCACAAGACCAGAACCTCCACAAGCGCCTCGAGAAGATCATCGGTGCGTACAATCCGACGCGCTCGGAGGCGGCGGGCGGCGCGGCCGGCAACACAGAGGCGACGGCGAACTATTTCGACGACCTTTACTGCTGGCCGTACGCGCTCGTCGCGCAGCCGGAGTTCGGCATCGTCTGCCCGACGTATCCGAAAGCGTTCTTCTTTGACGCGGACGCGTCGCAGGTGGATGCGCTCGACCTCAAGGGCAAGGACAAGAAGAGCCGCTGGTTCACGTCGCCACGCGTGAGCAAATACCTGCGCGACGAGGAGAAGGGCGATTTCCGCTCGATGCTCTCCATCGCCATTTTGCTGGCGCGCGCCGTGCGCCGCATGCACCAGGCGGGGCTGTCGCACTCCGACCTCTCGGAGAACAACGTGCTCATCGACCCGAAAGGCGGCCGCTGCGTCGTCATCGACATCGATTCGCTCGTCGTGCCGGGGTTGTTCCCGCCGGAGGTCGCGGGCACGAAGGGCTACATCGCGCCCGAGGTCCTCGAGACGATGAATCTCCCGATGGACGACCCCGGCCGCGCGCTGCCGTGCATTCGCACGGATCTCTTCGCCATGGCCGTGCTCATCTACCAATATCTGCTGCACCGTCATCCGCTCGAGGGGCCAAAAGTCTACAGCACGGCCTCGCCGGAGGAAGACGACTTCCTCATGTACGGCCCGCAGGCGACGTTTATCGAGGACCCGAAGGACCCATCGAACCGACCGAAAGACCTCGCCGTCACGATCCACGACCTCGGGCCGGAGCTCGAGCAGCTGTTCTTGCGCGCGTTTTGCGACGGGCTGCACAACCCCAGCGAGCGGCCGTCGGCCATGGAGTGGGAAAAGGCGCTTGTCCACGCTTGGGACATCCTCGAGCCGTGCGCGAATCCCGCCTGCCCGGCGCATTGGTTCCCGCTGCCGTATGGCAGCGAGCCCGTCTGCCCGTTCTGCGGGACGCGCATCGACCGGCGCGACGTGCTGCACCTGCGCATCCGCCAGCGGATGAACGGGCGGCGCGGGCAGTGGATTACGCGGCAGGTCATCAACGTCTACGACGGCATGCCGTTCTTCGCGTGGCATTTCCACGCGGGCGTGTTCCCGGACGAGAAGGTGCAGGACCGCTCGATGATGGCCTACGTGTCGCACCAGGGCGGCGCATGGTATCTCGTGAACCGGTCGCTCGCGGGCATGCGCTCGCCGGGCGGGCGGCTCGTGCCGCCGGGGCAGGCCGTGCGCCTCGAGCCCGGCCGCGCGTTCCTCACGACGGAGGACGCGGACGGCGTCGTGTTCGAGGCCATGGACTGAGCATCGAATAGGAGAGTTTTTGAAAAAGAGAGGAGCAGCCTATGGAAATCAAGGGATTGACGGAAGCCGAAGCGCGCGCGTCGCGCGAGCAGCACGGCTCGAACGCCCTCACAGAGCAGGCGTCCGAGACGTTCTGGGAGAAGTTCAAGGGGAATTTTGACGACCCGATCATCAAGATCCTCTGCGTCGCGCTCATCATCGACGTCATCTTCGTCCTCATGGGGCAGACGGAGTGGTACGAGGCCGTCGGCATCGCCATCGCTGTCATCCTCGCGACGTTCGTCTCGACGTACTCCGAGTACCAGAACGAGACGGCATTCCGCAAGCTGCAGGAAGAGGCGTCGATGATCCGCTGCAAGGTCTACCGCGACAGCAAGCTCCAGGAGATCCCCATCGACGACATCGTCGTCGGCGACTACGTCCTCGTGCAGACGGGCGACAAGGTGCCGGCGGACGGCATCCTCGTCGATGGCACGATCCGCGTCGACCAGTCCGTCTTGAACGGCGAGGCGAAGGAAGCGGAAAAGACGCCGACGGCCGCGGATGACCGCGCGAGCGCCGAGAGCCGCGACTTCCTCGACGCGCACAAGATTTTCCGCGGCTCCGTCGTCTGCGACGGCAACGCCATCATGGTCGTGAAGACCGTCGGCGACCAGACGGTCTACGGCGGCATCGCGAGCGAGCTGCAGGGCGGCGAGGACCGCGACACGCCGCTCAAAATCAAGCTCAGCAAGCTCGCGGGCGACATCAGCAAGTTCGGCTACATCGGCGGCGTCGCCATCGCGCTCGCGTACATGTTCGACCGCATCGTCATCGCGAACGGCTTCGACGGCGCGGCCATCGCCGCGTACTGCGGCAACCTCATGGCCGTCGGCAGCAACCTCGTCGACGCCGTCATCCTTGCCGTCATCATCATCGTCATGGCCGTGCCGGAAGGCCTGCCGCTCATGATTGCCATCGTCTCGGCGCAGAACATGGGCAAGATGCTGAAAGATAACGTCCTCGTGCGCAAGGTCTCGGGCATCGAGACGGCCGGCAGCCTGAACCTCCTGTTCAGCGACAAGACCGGCACGATCACGAAAGGCCAGCTCGAAGCCGTCGCATTCGTCGACGGCACGGGCGCGCAGCACGCGGCATTCGCGGAGCTCCCCAAAGGCCTCGCGCGCTGGACGGACCTCGTCGTGCGCTACAACACGAGCGCCGTCGTCACGGACGGCGTCGCCGTCGGCGGCAACATGACGGAGCGCGCGCTCTTTGACTACATCAAGGATTCGCAGGCCGGAGAAGACGCGACCGTCGTCGACAGCCTGCCGTTCAACAGCCGCAACAAGTACTCGCTGGCGGAAATCACGGGGCCTTTTGACGGGACGCTCGTCAAGGGCGCGCCGGAGAAGCTCCTCGGCCGCTGCACGTCGTACATCGACGCCGACGGCAGCCGCCAGCCGCTCACGGAAGAAAAATCGAAAGCCATCGACGCGCGCATCGACGAGCTCGCCGGCCGCGCCATCCGCGTGCTCGCGCTCGCCGTCTGCGACGGCAAGCTGCCGCAGGAACTCCCGGAGACGGGGCTGACGTTTGTCGGCGCCGTCGGCATCCGCGACGAAGTGCGCCCCGAGTCTGTGGGCGCCATCCGCCAGGTGCACGAGGCGGGCGTGCAGGTCGTCATGATCACGGGCGACCGTCTGAACACGGCGGCCGCCATCGCGCGCGAAGCCGGCCTGCTGCAAAACGAGACGGACATCGCCATGACGTCGGACGAGCTCGCCGCGCTCAGCGACGACGAGGTGAAGGCGAAGCTGCCGCACCTGCGCGTCGTCGCGCGCGCGTTGCCGTCCGACAAGAGCCGCCTCGTGCGCATCGCGCAGTCCATGAACCTCGTCGTCGGCATGACGGGCGACGGCGTCAATGACAGCCCGGCGCTGAAGGCCGCCGACGTCGGCTTCGCCATGGGCGGCGGCACGGAAGTCGCGAAGGAAGCGAGCGAGATCGTCATCCTCGACGACAACTTCCACTCCATCGAGCGCGCCATCCTCTACGGCCGCACGATCTTCAACAGCATCCGCAAGTTCATCATCTTCCAGCTGACGATCAACGTCGGCGCCGTCATGATCTCGTTCGTGCTGCCGCTCCTCGGCCATGACAATCCGCTGACCATCACGCAGATCCTCTGGGTCAACCTCGTCATGGACACGCTCGCGGCCCTCGCGTTCGGCGGCGAGCCGGCGCTCCAGCGCTACATGCAGGAAAAGCCGAAACGCCGCGACGAGAACATCATCAGCCGCTACATGGCGACGTCCATCGGCACAGGCGCCGTCTGGTCGTTCTGCCTCAGCATGTTCTTCATCCTCTGCCCGATTGCGGCGGACGCGTTCCGCGCCGACCCCGAGGGCAGATACCTCATGACGGGCTATTTCGCGTTCTTCATTTTCTTCTCCGTCTTCAACGCGTTCAACGCGCGCACGGAGCAGAAGAACCTCTTCGACAACATCACGCAGAACCAGGGATTCTTGCGCGTCATGGGCATCATCGCCGTCGTGCAGGTGCTCATGGTCTACCTCGGCGGCGCCGTGCTGCGCTGCTACGGATTGACAGCGGGCGAGTGGGGCTTCGTGCTCCTCTTGGCGTTCTCCGTCATCCCCGTGGATCTCGTGCGCAAGATGCTCGTGAAAGGCGGCGAATGATATGGGCATGGCACTCCGCAAGGGCGGCAAGGCCGACCTCACGAAAACGCGCCCGGGCCTCCGGCACCTCGTCATCGGCCTCGGCTGGCGCGCGCCGCAGGGCTATGACATCGACGCGGCGGCGTTCCTGCTCGGCGCGGACGGCAAGGCGGCCGGCGACAGCGACTTCATCTTCTACGGCAACCCGCGTCACATCACGGGCAGCGTCGAAGCCGCAACAAATCCTGCGGGCGGCGATGCCGCGCAGGTGCTCATCGACCTCCCGGCCGTGCCGGCCGCCACGGAACGCATCGCGTTCACGGCGACCATCTACGACCCCGAGACGCGCCGTCAGCAGTTCGGGCAGGTGCAGGGCATCTACCTGCGCGTGAGCGACGAGGACACGGGTGAGGAGCTCGCGCGCTACGATGTGGACGGCGGCCTCCAGGGCGAGACGGCCATCGTCGTCGGCGAAGTCTACCGCTACAAAGGGAACTGGAAATTCAATGCCATCGGCAACGGCTACCGCGGCGGCCTCGAGGCGCTGTGCAAGAGCTTTGGTCTCACGGTCTCGGGCAGCCAGGGCGGCGGACGCCCCGCGCCCGCGCCAAAACCGCAGCCGGCACCGCCGCGCCCGACGCCCGCGCCGCAGCCCGCGCCGCAGCCGAAGAAGGTCGAGCTCCGCAAAGGGCAGAAAGTCAGCCTCGTCAAGCGCCAGGGCGCAAAGCTCGGCGAGATCGTCATCAACCTCAACTGGCATCAGGGGAGCGGGCAGAGCTCCGGCGGCTTCCTCTCGTCGATTTTCGGCGGCGGTGGCAGCGGCGCCATCGACCTCGACCTCGGCTGCCTGTTCGAGCTCAAGGACGGCCGGAAAGGCGCGGTGCAGGCGCTCGGCAACGCGTTCGGCAGCCTCGACGCGCCGCCGTACATCGCGCTGGACGGCGACGACCGCACGGGCGCGAGCGCGGGCGGCGAGACGCTGCGCGTCAATGGCCGGCAGGCGTCGGAGATCCGTCGCATCCTCGTCTACACGTTCATCTACGAAGGCGTCGCGAACTGGCAGCAGGCCGACGGCGTCGTGACGGTGAAGTGCCCGGGCAGCCCGGACATCATCGTGCGCATGGATGAGTACGGCTCATCCGACCGCATGTGCGCCATCGCGCTCCTCGAGAACGTCGGCGGCGACAACTTCAGCGTCGAGAAGATCGTGCGCTTCTTCGGAGGGCACGAAAAGATGGACGCGGCGTTCCATTGGGGCTTGCGCTGGGTCGCGGGCTCGAAAGACTGATCCTGTGTGTTCAAGGCATCGACAGGTGTGCATTTCTGCCGCCTGTTCTGCATAGAAGCGTTTTCTGATTTTTGAAAAGGGAGGATTTCCATCATGGCAGTCAATCTGAAAAAAGGCCAGAAAGTCGATCTCACGAAAGGCAACCCGGGACTCAGCAAGCTGCTCGTCGGCCTCGGCTGGGACGTCAACAAGTACGACGGCGGCTCGGACTTCGACCTCGACGCAGCGGCGTTCCTCTTGGACGCGAACGGCAAGGTCACGAGCGACGCGGACTTCGTGTTCTTCAACAACCTCAAGCATGCGTCGGGCTCCGTCGAGCACATGGGCGACAACCTGACGGGCGAAGGCGACGGCGATGACGAGCAGATCAAAGTGGACCTCTCGAAAGTCCCGGCGAACATCGACAAGATCGACTTCACGGTCACGATCTACGACGCCGAGGCGCGTAAGCAGAACTTCGGCCAGGTCTCGAACGCCTACATCCGCGTCGTCGACGAGGCGAAAGGGCAGGAGCTCATCCGCTTCGACCTCGGCGAGGACTTCTCCGTCGAGACGGCCGTCATCGTCGGCGAGCTGTATCGCCATGGCGGCGAGTGGAAGTTCAACGCGCTCGGCAGCGGCTTCTCCGGCGGCCTCGCGGCGCTCGGCAAGAACTACGGCGTGAACGTCTGATATGGAGTACAAGATCCTTTACCCCGAGGCGTTCCCCATCGTCTCGATGCATCTGCATCGCGGCGAGGCGATCAAGGCGGAATCGGACGCGATGATCGCGATGTCGCCGACGATCGACGTCGAGGGCAAACGTGAAGGCAGCCTGCTTGGCGGCCTCGCGCGGAAGTTCCTGTCCGGCGAGAGTTTTTTCATGCAGCGCCTCGTCGCGTCGCGCGGCGATGGCGACGTGCTGTTCGCGCACGCGTTGCCGGGCGGCATCCTCGATGTCGACCTCGACGGCTCGTACGGGCTCATCGTCGAGCAGGGCGGCTTCCTCGCAGCGGAGGAGAGCATCGCGGTCGACACGCATGTGCAAGGCCTCTCGAAAGGCTTCTTTTCCGGGGAAGGCTTCTTCCTCGTGAAGCTCAACGGGCGCGGCAAGGCGTTCGTCAGCAGCTATGGCGTCATCCACCCGATCAACCTCGCGGCCGGTGAGGAAGTCGTCATCGACAACGGCCACCTCGTCGCGTGGCCCGATTATATGGAGTACAAGATCGAGAAGGCGTCGAGCGGCTGGTTCTCGAGCATCACGTCGGGCGAAGGGCTCGTCTGCCGCTTCAAGGGGCCGGGCGTCGTGCTGATCCAGACGCGCAACCCGGACGCTTTTGAGAGCTGGGTCCGCTCGCTGATGCCGCCATCGAACTAAGGAGGATACCATATGGTCAATCTGCAAAAGGGACAGAAAGTCAGTCTCCGCAAGGAGGGCGGCGGCTCGCTCCGCCACATCCTCGTCGGCCTCGGCTGGGATCCGGTGGAAAAGACGTCGTCGGGCGGCTTCCTCTCGTCCATCTTCGGCGGGGGCGGCGACGACATCGATTGCGACGCGTCCGTGCTGCTCTGCAAGGACGGCCGCATCCGCACGGTCGACGACCTCGTCTACTACGGCAACCTCAAGCACGCGTCCGGCGCCGTGCAGCACGCGGGCGACAACCTGACGGGCGAGGGCGACGGCGATGACGAGCAGGTCTTCGTCGACCTCGACCGCGTGCCGGCGGAGTATGACAAGCTCATCTTCGTCGTGACCATCTATCACGCGAAGAAGCGTAAGCAGGATTTCGGCAAGATCCAGAACGCGTACATCCGCATCGTCGACAGCGACACGAACCAAGTGCACTGCCGCTACGACCTTTCGGAGAATGCGCAGTGCAATGGCAAGACGGCGCTCATCTGCGGCGAGATTTACCGCCGGGGCGGCGAATGGAAGTTCAACGCGATCGGCGAGGCGACGCAGGACGACGGCCTCGACGATATCGTGAAACGCTTCGCTTGAGAGCGGAATAGGAGGATATTTCATGGCAGTCAATTTGAGCAAGGGCCAGCGCGTCAGCCTCGACAAGGGCATGAAGATGGCGCTCGTCGGCCTCGGCTGGGATGTCAACCAGTATGACGGCGGTGCGGATTTCGACCTCGATGCGTCGGCATTCCTGCTCGGCCCGAACGGCAAGGTGCGCAAGGATGAGGACTTCATCTTCTACGGCAACCTCGACAGCACGGACGGCAGCGTCCACCACACGGGCGACAATCTGACGGGCGAGGGCGACGGCGATGACGAGGTCATCATCATCGACTTCAGCAAGGTCCCGCCGGACATCGACAAGATTGCGATCACGGTCACGATCTACGACGCCGAGGCGCGCAAGCAGAACTTCGGCCAGGTCTCGAACGCCTATGTGCGCGTCGCGCGCATCGCGAGCGCGGACGATACGAAGGGCACGGAGGTGCTGCGCTTCGACTTGATGGAGGAGTTCTCCGTCGAGACGGCGCTCGTCGTCTGCGAGATCTACCGCCGGAACGGCGAGTGGAAGTTCAATGCGGTCGGCGCCGGCTACCAAGGCGGCCTCGCAGCCCTCTGCCGCGCCTATGGCGTCAACGTGTAACAAGGTTTTCGATGTATGCGGAGAAAGGGCAGCGCGCTGCCCTTTCTCTTTTTTCAGTTGCGGGAGGCACGGAGTACGGATGGAGAGCTTGCAGAAAATCCTCGACCGGATGGCGAAAGGACCGGCGGAGGCAGCGCCCGGCGAGTATGAAGGGCCGGTCACGGTGCGTCACGGCGGCACGTTCGATGGGCACGGCGCGACGCTCTGGGTGACGAAGGGGCCGGCGCTCGTCCTCGCGGCGGACGGTGCGGTCATCCGCAACCTGCGCGTCGAGGTCGTCGGCGACCCCGTGCAGGACGTCGCCATCGCGGGCGGCGGCCACGCCGTCACGTTCGAGAACGTCGAGGTACATGGCGGCGTCATGGGCGTCCCGGGTGTCGCGGAGGACTGGCATCTGCCGAGCGGCGCCGCGCTCGGCGACTTCGCGCCGGACGAGACGAACGTCGCCTGCGTGCCGCTCGCGCTGCCGGAGGATGCGGAGCTCGCGTGCCATATGGACGGCGTGCGCGCCGAGCCCGCACACCTTGTAGCAGGGCATCCGGGCATCCGCCTGACCATCGACGGCATGCGCGCTGGCACGACGCTCTACGGCGACCTCCTGCTGACGACGGGCGGCCTCGTGCGTCGCATCTACGTCAGCGGCCGTGCGGTCAAAGGCGCAGCGCGCCGCTGCGACCAGATGCCGGCCAGCTGCGATACGTTGCCGGGAAACAATGGCCGGCCGCCAGAGAACCGCGACGCATCGCCTCGCCCGGATCGCAATGCATCACGTTCCTCGGATGGCAGGGCTGCAAGCGCCCCGTCCTCTCAGTCCTCCTCGTGTGGCTCTGTCGTCCTCACCGCCGTCCACGGCCAGCGCGTCCCCGTGCAGGACGACGTGTTGGCCGTCCGCTATGAGGATGGCGGCCGCCCGGGCGGCATGGACATCGACGCGTACGTGTTCACGCTCGGTGCGGATAACCGGGCGCGGAGCGACGACGACCTCTTTTTCTTCGGCCACCGCGACGGCGAGGCCGTCGCACTCACGGAGCAGCCGGGCAGCCCAGACCTCGTGCAGATCACGCTGTCGAAGGTCCCTGCCGATGTCGCGCACGTCATCGTCAGCTATGCCATTTACGATGAGGACGGCGCGCCGCCGTTCTCCTCCGTGCGCGCGCCGGTTGTGCGCGTGACGGGCGCAGGGCAGGAGGCTGTGTTCCCGCTCGCGGGCCTCACGGTCGAGAAGGTCGTCGTCGCGCTCGACATCTACCGCAGGAACGACGCGTGGAAAGTGCATTTCGTCGGCGCGGGCTACGCCGCCGGCCTCGCGCGCCTCTGCGGGAGCTATGGCATCGAAGTGGAAGGATGAGGGGGATTTTATGATACCATCAATGGCAGACGACCTGCCGTACCGCGTCGGCGGGCTGCTCTACATGCCGGCGTTCCAGAAAAATATCGTGCCGAAGATCCGGGACGGGAGCATCCCGTGCCTGACGTCCATCGCGTTCTGCCTCGAGGACGCGATCCGCGCGTCGGCGCTCGCGGCGGCGGAAGCGTCGCTCCATGGCATCCTCGCCGAACTGCAGGCACTTGCGGCGCAGGGGACGGCGCTGCCGCTGCTCTTCGTGCGCGTGCGGACGCCGGAACATCTCGCGCATGTGCTGGAGGCGTTCGCGGACGTGCGCGGCATCGTCACGGGCTTCGTGCTGCCGAAGTTCGACCTCGGCAACGCGGCGGACTACCTCGCCATCGTGCAGGCGGAGCGCGCGGCCGGGCGGCGCATCCTCGTCATGCCGACGCTCGAGACGATGATGATCGCCGCGTGCGACACGCGCCCGTCCGTGCTGTGCAAGCTCCACGAGATGCTCGCGCCCGTGCAGGACTGCGTGCTGAACATCCGCGTCGGCGGCAATGATTTTTCCAATCTCTACGGCCTGCGCCGGCCGGCGACGGCGACGATCTACGATGTCGGCATCGTGCGCGACATCCTCATGGACATCCTGAACGTCTTCGCCGTCGACTACGTCGTCTCGGGCCCGGTGTGGAACTACTTCGGCGCGGCGGGCGACGCCGCATGGGAAGAGGGGCTCCGGCGCGAGCTCGCGCTCGACCGCCTGCACGGCTTCATCGGCAAGACGGCCATCCATCCGTGCCAGCTGCCGCTCATCGCGGCCAGCCTGCGCGTCCCGCGCGAGGACTACGATGACGCGTGCCGCCTCGCGCAGTTCGACGCGGGCGCGCTCGGCGTCGAGAAAAGCGCGGGTGGCCATCGCATGAACGAGGCGGCGTGCCACAGCCGTTGGGCCGAGCGTACGCTGGCGCTCGCCGCCGTCTATGGCATCTGCGGGGAGGGACGCGCATGAACATCTGGTTCAATCATTGGTTCAGCACGGCGTATCACCTCATCCGCCTCATGCGGGCGGCGGGCGACGACCTGCGCTTTTTCGGCACGGGGACGAATCCGCGCGCGATCTACCGCGAGGCCGTCGACGTCTGGGAGGACGAGCCGGAGTTCGCGGATGACGGGGAATATGTGGCGTGGGCGCTCGCGTTCTGCCGCACGCACGCGGTCAGCGTCTTCGTGCCGCGCCGCCGCCTCGCGGCCATCGTGGAGGCGCGCGATGCGTTCGAAGCCATGGGCGTGCAGCTCTTCGCGCCGGAGGACGCCGCGCTCGTGCGCGCGCTCGACGACAAGGGCGCGACGTACGAGCTGCTGCGCGCGTGGGGGCTCGGCGCGCTCGTGCCGCCATACCGCATGGCGCATACGATTGCGGAGTTCCGTGCCGCCGTCGACGCGCTGTCCGGGGACGGCGGGCGCGTCTGCTACAAGCTCGCCGTCGACGAAGGCGCGACGACGTTCCGCGTCATCGACGACACGCTCGCGGCGGCGGGCGCGCTCTATCGCATGCCGGGCGCGAAGGCGACGCGGGCGGCGGCCGAGGCCATCCTCGGCGCATACGATTTCGCCGTCCCCGTGCTCGTCATGCCGTACCTCGAGGGGCCGGAGATCAGCGTCGACGCGCTCATGACGGAGCGGGGCGACATCCTGCTGCCGCGTTACAAGGGCGGGCGGTATTCGACGCTGCACTGGGACGCAGAGGTTGTCGCGCTTTCAAAGGAACTCCTGCATCACCTCGCGATGCGCGTGCCGGCGAATCTGCAGTTCCGTATGCATAAGGGAAAGCCGTACCTCCTCGAGATCAATCCGCGCATGGCGGGCGGCCTGCAGCTCTCGTGCGCCGCGAGCGGCGTCAACGTGCCTGCCGTCGCGCTCGCGCAGCTCCTCGGGCGCGGCCTGCCGTGGCAGCTGCCGCAGGAAACGGACGTCACGGTCGCGAACATTGAGACGCCGATCGTCCTCGGCGAAGGGAGGCCTCACGCATGAACGAAGAAACAGCCACCACGGAATACCGCGCGGAAGACCTCCTCTGCCTCGCGCGGCGCTACCACAACGCGAAGCGCTCGTACCTGCTCGTGAACCGGCGGCAGGCGAAGCATCTGCCATCGCAGCCAAAGGAGGCGCTCCTCCTGATGCGCGCGCTCGGCGAAAAGATCCGCGCCGCGTTCCCGGACGCGCACCTCATCGTCGCGTTCGCCGAGACGGCAACGGCCGTCGGCCTCATGGCGACGGAGGGCGTCGGCGGCCATTGCCTCTGCCTGACGACGACGCGTGAAGCGGTCGCGGGCGTCGCGGACTGGATCGAGTTCCGCGAGGAGCACAGCCACGCGACGGAGCAGCGGCTCGACGGCGCGTCTCTGCGCCGCATGCTCGCAGAGACGCAGACGGTCGTCTTCCTCGACGACGAGCTCTCGACGGGCAAGACCATCCGCAACATGGTGCAGGCGCTCTCCGTAGAGTTCCCGGAGCTCGCGGAGAAGACGCTCGTCGCCGCGTCCATCTTTTACCGCCTCGACGCGGAAAACGAGGCAAAGATGGCGGCGCTCGGCATCACGCCCGTCTATCTCGTGCGCCTGCCGCAGCGCGACTACGAAGCGGAGGTGTCCGCGTACACCGTCGCGCCTGCGGCGATCGCCCCGCCGCTGCCGGCGGCAACCGAAGAGATGCGCCTGACCGCGCCCATCCCGCTCGACCCGCGCACGGGCGTCGTCGGCGCGTCGTACATCCAGCGTTGGCGCACGTTCGCATGGAAGGCGCTGCACGCCATACTGAAGCGTGGAGCGCCGTTCGGCCGCGTGCTCGTGCTCGGCACGGAGGAATGCATGCTGCCGGCGCTCCTCATCGCGCGCGCGTGGGACGCGGCGGGCTATGAGGTGCGCTGCCATGCGACGACGCGCAGCCCCATCGGCGTCAGCACGGCGGACGGCTACCCCATCCGCGAGGGCTGGCAGCTGCCGAGCTTTTACGATGACGCGCGCACGACGTATGTCTACACCCTCGACCGCTACGACCTCGTCGTCGTCGTGACGGACGCGCCCGCGCCGTCCCGCGCGGCCGAGGACGCGCTGCGCGGCGCGCTCGCCGCGCATGACTGCGGCCGCATCGTCTGGATCCGCACGGGAGAGCAGGAGGTGCTCGCATGAAACCCTTTGGAACGTACCGCCCCGAGGACGTGACCGTCCTCCTCAAAGACATCACGGGGCTCGTTGAGCCCATGAGCACCGAGGCGCGCGAGCGCGAGATCCAGCGCGGCCGCCACTACTGTGAGATGCTCCCCATCGAGTACCGGCCGAGCCCGGCGTACCTCGCGGCCTACGAAGACGCGCTCGCGCGTTACGCCGCCGTCACGGCGCGCGCCGTCGCCGTTGCGGCGGAAAACATCTGGCAGGCGAAAGGCGAAAATGCCGTGCTCGTCTCGCTCGCGCGCGCCGGCACGCCCATCGGCATCCTGCTGAAGCACGAGCTCGCGCGCCGCCATCACGCCCTTGTGCCGCACTACACGATTTCCATCATCCGCGGCGTCGGCATCGACCATGTCGCCATGCGCTACATCCTCGCGCGTCACGCGCCGGAGAACATCCAGTTCGTCGACGGCTGGACGGGAAAGGGCGCAATCGCGCGCCAGCTCGATGAGGCGATGGAGGACTACCCCGGCGTCAGCCCCGCGCTCGCCGTGCTCTCCGACCCCGCGTGCGTCGCCGGCATCTGCGGCACGCACGAAGATTTCCTCATCGCGAGCTCGTGCCTGAACTCCACGGTCTCCGGCCTCCTCTCGCGCACGTTCCTGCGGCGGGACATCATCGGGCCCTGTGACTTCCATGGCGCGGTCTTTTACAAAGAGCTCGCGCCGCACGACATGACGTATGCGTTCCTCGACGCCATCGAGGCCGCGCTGCCGGCGGAGCTCCCGCCGCTCGAGGAGGCGTGCCCGCGCGGCACGGGCCTCGCCGAAGTCCGCCGCATCGCCGCGCACTTCGGCGTGCGCGACATCAACCTCGTGAAGCCCGGCATCGGCGAGGCGACGCGCGTGCTGCTGCGCCGCGTGCCGTGGAAAATCCTCGTGCACAGCATGGACGACATGGAGCACCTCGGCCACATCTACCAGCTCGCAAAGGAAAAGGGCGTGCCGGTCGAGGCCTATCCGCTCACGAACTACCGCGCATGCGGCATCATCCGCGCGCTCGCCGACGCCTGAAGCGGGAGGAGGATTCATGCAAAAGCGCATCCTTTTCGCGAGCGACCTCGACAACACGCTGCTCTTCTCCCACCGCCACGCCGCGCCCGGCGACGTCTGCGTCGAATGGCTCGACGGCGAAGAACAAGGATTTTTCAGCCCGCGCACGATCGAGCTCCTGCGCATCGTCGCAGCGCGTGCGACGTTCGTCCCCGTCACGACGCGCTCCGTCGCGCAGTATGAGCGCATCCGCTGGCCGCAGGGCTGCCAGCCGCGCCTCGCCGTCACGACGAACGGCGCGGTGCTCCTGACGCGCCCGACGGACGGCAACGCATCGGGCGGCGGTGCAGCGAGTGCGGACAGGAGCGGCAGCTTCGTGCGCGATACTGCGTGGGACGACGCGCTGCGCCCCGTCCTCGCCGCCGCGCACGACGAGCTCCTCGCCCTCTGCGCCGCGCACGCGGACGACGCGCGCTACCGCATCTGCCGCATGGTCGATGACGCGTACCTCTTCCTGCGCCCGGAAGACGACGACCGCTGCGCGGCGCTCGCCGCCGAGGTCGCGACGGAGACGGCGCTCCCCATCGCGGCTTCGGGCCGCAAGCTCTATGTCCTGCCGCGCGGCCTCGACAAGGGCAGCGCCCTCGCCCGCCTCCGCGCGCGCACGGGCGCGACGCTCGTCCTCGCCGCCGGCGACAGCGCCATGGACGCGCCGCTCCTCGCCGCCGCCGGCCGCGCCTTCACGCTGCCGGGCCTCGCACAGCCCGGTGCAGAGACGTTCCGCGAACCGGACGCCCGCGCCGCCCGCTTCGCCGAGTGGACGCTCGAACGAGTGCTCGACGCGATCGCGCGCGCGTGAGCCGTTGCCTGTTTTGTCCCGCACACGCAAAGAAGCCGTTCCCCGCAGGGTGCAACGGCTTCTTTTTTGTGATATAATGACGGCAATTTGCAATGTGAACGTCTCGCGGCGGCCGATGCGCCGCCGCTTTTCCGGGAGGTTTTTCCATGCCAATCAAGCTGCCTGCCGCGCTGCCCGCGACCCACATCCTCGAGGGGGAGAACCTGTTCGTCATGGATGCGGACCGCGCGTATGCGCAGGACATCCGCCCGCTGAAGATCCTCATCCTCAACCTCATGCCGATCAAGTACATCACGGAGACGCAGCTCATGCGCCTCCTCGGCAACAGCCCGATCCAGGTCGAGGTCGACCTCATCTACACGGAGTCGTATGTGCCGAGCCACACGCCCGCCGATTACCTCGCGCAATTCTACGGCACGTTCGAAGAGGTGCGGCACAAGAAGTACGATGGCATGATCATCACGGGCGCGCCCGTCGAGGACATGGCGTTCGAGGAGGTCGCGTACTGGGACGAGGTCGCGGAGATCATGGAGTGGTCGAAGTCGCACGTCTACTCGACGTTCCACATCTGCTGGGGTGCACAGGCGGGGCTGTACTACCACTATGGCGTTCCGAAATACCAGGTGCCGGAAAAAATCTTCGGCGTGTTCGAACATCACCTCTGCGTGGAGCACGAAAAACTGCTGCGCGGCTTCGATGACATCTTCTATGTGCCGCATTCGCGCCACACGGAGGAGCACAAAGAGGACATCCTCGCCGTGCCGGAGCTCACGATCCTCGCGGAGGCCGAACAGCCTGCCGGCCCCTACATCATCGCGAACCTCGAAAAGCGGCAGTTCTTCATCACGGGCCATGCGGAGTACGACCCGACGACGCTGAAGCAGGAGTACGACCGTGACGCGAAAGCCGGCCTCCATCCGAACGTCCCTGTGAACTATTACCCGGGCGACGACCCGACGAAAAAGCCCATCGTCCGTTGGAGGAGCGTCGCGCACCTGCTGTTCGCGAACTGGCTGAACTACTACGTCTATCAGGAGACGCCGTACGAGATTGACGCAATCAACGGGGACAGGGACGACTGACGGGATGCAGCGATGAAGTCGTCCAACCATCTTGCGGCATCTTTTCCGCCCACTCTGCGTCGTCAAATCCTCGACGTAGCTCTGCTACGCCTTGCGGTTTGACTCCTTGATTGGACGAAAAATCTGCGGCAATCTGGATGGACTCGTTTCATCGCTGCATCCCTGCTTTGCAGAAAGCTTTCACTTGATTTTGATAAAGTGAAGCGGAAAAAGGGATAGGGAGAGATATTTCTCATGAAAAATTTTACGTTGCGTTTGCTCGGCACGATGGCGGCGGGGATGATTGCCTGCTCGCTCTTTTGGACCGCGCCGGCATCCGCAGACGCGCCGGCCGTGTCATCACACGTATTTGAATGGGTGCAGTCGACGGCGCGGCAGAATTATTATTTCAACAAGCGGCAGATGTGCTACGACATCGTCGACGGCAAGGCTGACGAGAACGTGCTGATCGTGCCGACGCTCAAGACGTACGACGACGTGCAGATTGAGGACGTCGTTGCGAAGCGCCGCTGGAAGATGGAGCCGCTCGACGGCTACGACGACCTTGTCGGCGCGGCGGAGTACCTGCGCATCGACCGCGCGGCCGGCACGGTGACGATCGAGCAGCATGACGACCTCGATGGTACGTGGACGGCCATCCACACGGAGACCGAGCCCACGACGATCAAATTGGACGATCTCTCGGAAAAAGACGTCGACGGCTGCTTCTTCCGCGCGATCCTCAAATATGCCGACCAGCACGCGGACAAGCTCCTCGCGCGGACGGAAGCAAAAATCGCGGACGGAGAGTAAACGTAATGTCAACGCATGAACTTTCGAAAGGAACGAAGCCTTCCGTGTACACAGCCCCCCTCTCCGTGGGGGGGCGGACCGCGTCAGCGGTGGGGGGTGTGTCGAAGGTAGGTCATAGCAATTCGCAGGATTTTCCCATCGAAGAGAGTGCCCTGATCCAACAGGCCGCCGAAACGCACCACCTCACCTTCAGCGAAATCACAAAGCTCCTCGCAGACGATGCCTGCGAGGAGCTTCTTTGCGCGGCCGCCGACGCCGTCCGCAAGCAGTTCGTCGGCGACGGCGTCCACCTGCGCGGCCTTATCGAGTTCTCGAATATCTGCCGCCAGGACTGCATGTACTGCGGTCTGCGGCGGGACAACGGCAAGATCGAGCGCTATCGCCTGACGGCAGACGACATCGTGACGCTCGCGGAAAAGGCGAAGGGCTACGGCTACCGCACAGTCGTGCTGCAGTCGGGCGAGGACGCGCATTTCACGGCGGAGCGCCTCGCGGAGATCGTCCGACGCATCCATGCGCTGGACCTCGCCATCACGCTCTCCGTCGGCGAGCGGCCGCGCGAGGACTACGCGCTCTGGCGGGCGGCGGGCGCCGACCGCTACCTCCTGCGCATCGAGACGACGAATGCGGAGCTCTACGAACGCCTCGACCCCGGCATGAGCTACGAGAACCGCGTGCGCTGCCTGCGAGACCTCAAAGACCTTGGCTATGAGGTCGGCACGGGCTCGCTCATCGGCCTGCCGGGGCAGACGGTCGAGATGCTCGCGCGCGACATTTTATTCTATCAAGAAATCGACGCCGACATGATCGGCATCGGCCCGCTCATCCCGAACGGCGACACGCCGCTCGGGAAGGCAGCGCCCGGCGACTGGCATCTCACGCGCCGCATGGTCGCGCTCCTCCGGCTGCTGCTCCCCGAGGCGAACATCCCCGCGACGACGGCGATGGAGACGATGATGCCTAGAGGCCGCGAGCTCGTCCTCGCCTCCGGCGCGAACGTCGTCATGCCGAACGTCACCGAGGGCGACTACCGCCGCAAATACGCGCTGTATCCGGGGAAAATCTGCGTCGCTGATACGCCGGCCGACTGCCGCGCGTGCATGGGCGGGCGGATCGCCGCAATGGGGCGGCATGTGGCGACGGACAAGGGCTTCCGAAAACACATGAAACATTCGTAAATTTTAGGCGGATGTGCTATACTTTTCTTGCTGCCGTACCGTGTTCACCTTCACGTTATAGAAGGGAGGTGAACTGTATGTCCGTTGTTTTCACAAACTTGATTGTCGGGATTGTCGCCAGCTTGATTGCTGCGGCGATTTACGACGCTATCCGCCGTTAAAAATCGGCAGCGTGTCCTCTTGGCCTGACGAACCAATGACACAAGAAAAGACCCTCGCGGGTGACGAAATCCGCGAGGGCCTTTTCTTGTCGGTGAACATACATGTCACGCTGTTTTCACTTGTGTTTACAGTATAGCACTTCATGAGTCGTTTTGCAAAGTTTTTCTTTCATCCTCGGAAGCGGTAGCCCGCGCCCCAGACGGTCTCGATATAAATCGGGTGCGCCGGGTCGGGTTCGATGCGGCTGCGGATGCGGTTGACGTGGACCATGACGGTCGCCGTGTCGCCGACGGCGTCGAGGCCCCAGACGCGCTCGAACAGCTGTTCTTTTGAAAAGACGATGCCGGGATGCTCGGCGAGGAACGTCAGGAGCTCGTACTCTTTGTTCGGGAGTGCGAGCTCTTTTTGCGCGAGGAACACGCGGTGACCGAGCGGGTCGATGCGGAGCGCGCCGCGCACGATATCCTTCGCGTGCGGGGCAGGGATGCCGTCGGCGCTCGCCGTCGCGGCTGCGGTTGGCGTGCCGTTGCCGGCTGGTGCTTGCAGCTGCGATGCGTCGGCCGCATTCGCTGTTGCTTCTGCCGCGCCCGACCGCCGCACGCGCTCGTAGCGTTTGATGTGCGACTGGACGCGGGCGACGAGCTCGCCGGGGGAGAACGGCTTCGTGAGGTAGTCGTCCGCGCCGAGGCCGAGGCCGCGGATCTTGTCGATGTCCTCGCCCTTCGCCGAGACGATGAGGATCGGCACCTCGCTCTGGCCACGGATGTCGCGGCAGATGGCAAAGCCGTCGCGGCCTGGGAGCATGATGTCGAGCACGACGAGCGCGAAGTCCGCGCCGTCCGCGCGTAGCGCCGCGAGCCCCTGCTCGCCGTCCGGCGCGATGGTCACGGCGAAGTCCGCCGCCTCGAGAAAATCGCGCTCGAGCTCGGCGATTTCGATGTTGTCTTCGATGATCAGGATGTGTTTCATGCGGTTTCCTCCAAACGCGGAAGTTCGATCGTGATCGTCAGCCCGCCGCCGTCCGTTTCGCTCGCAGCAATCTCTCCCCCGAGCCCCGTCACAATCTCACGGCAGATGGCGAGGCCGAGGCCGCTGCCTTTCTTCGTGTCCGTGCGGGCAGCGTCCGTGCGGTAGAAAAGCTCGAAGAGATGCGGCAGCGCGGCGGGCGGCACGCCGGGGCCGTGGTCGGCGAAGGCGATGCGGATGACGCCCGTTCCTGCGGCGGGCGTCGCTCCGTCCGCGTTGTTATGTTCCATACGATTGACATCCGCACGCTCCGTCGTGACTGTGACATCCATCGCGACGGTCGGCGTTTCTTTGTACTTGATGGCGTTGCCGAAGATGTTGTCGATGACGCGGGCGAAGGCGTCGCGGTCGATGCTCGCCGTGGCGGTCGCATCCGCCTTTGATGTGTCGAGCGTCACGACGAGGCCGCGGTCGGCGAGTGCGTCTTTTTGCTCGGCGATACAGTCTTCGAAATATGGCACGAGCGCGATGGATTCTGGATGCAGCGGCAGGCGGCCGAGCTCGAGGCGCGAGAACGTGCGCAGGTTGTTCACGAGGCGTTCCATCGTGCAGGCCGCGCCGTAGATGCGCTGGGCGTACTGTGCACGCCGTTCCTCCGTTGCGGCGAGGCCGGCGAGCAGGCCGTCGGCGTAGCCCTTGAGCAGCGTCAGCGGCGTCGCGAGGTCGTGCGAGATGCCGGCGATGAGCTCCTTGCGCTGCGCGTCGTAGCGCAGGCGCTCGTCGCGGGCCGTGCGGAGCTCGGCGCGCATCGCGTCGAAGTCGCGGCACGCCGCGCCCATCTCGTCGCCGCGCATGGCGGCGGCCGCCATCGGCGTGTCGAGGTCGCCGCCCTGGATGCGCGCCGACGCCGCACGCAGCGCGCCGAGCGGCTCGAGGATCTGCTCGGACAGCAGGCGCGACAGGTAGAGGCCGAGGCACAGGATGAAGAGGATGGCCGAGCCGACGATGACGAGCAGCAGCGCCTCGATGAGGTGTTTCGCCGGCCCCTCCGTCAGCCGCTCCTGCGCGAGGAACGGCAGCGCGCCAGCCGCGCGGATCGTCGTGCCCGTCACGGGCGACGTGTAGGCGAAATACAGCCCGTCGCGCGTCCAGAGCAGCTGCTCGGCCTCGTCGTCCTGCGGCCGCTCGTTTTCCGGCAGGACGGCGGGGGCGCTGTCATGGTGGTGCATCCTAGGCGCGCCGTCGTGGTGGCCGGAGGGCGCAGGGCTCGGCGCAGCCGCCGGCGCACCGTCCATCATCATCGGTCCATGGTGCAGCAGCGTGTCTTTCGGCAGCGCGCGGTTTTGGAGCTCCTCGGCGCTCGTGCCGGGCGTCACGTAGAGCGTGCCGTCCTTTGACGCGATCGAGACGGCGATGCCCGCGTTCTCGAGGATGGCGATCGGGTCTTCGAATGATTTCAGGCGCGGCGTCTTGTGGTGGTCGGCCTCGTAGCGCAGCTCGTCGATCGCGTACTGGATCGAGAGCGCCGGTCCCTGCGTCGGGAAGAACGCGGCGAACTCGTTCTGCTGCGCCGTCCCCGCGAGCCGCAGCGCGCCGAGGAGCGCCGCGCCCGCGACGAAGAGCAGCAGCGCCGGGATGAAGACCATGAGGAAATTCGTCGTGAAGATGCGCTTGGCGAGCGAGAGATCGCGGAAGCGGAGCATAGGACATCCCCCTTTCGTGTCTTCCATTCTATCATAGAACGGAGGAAACGAAAGGGAGCGTTTTCGCGTGCGTCGCAAAGTTTTCGCCGCCGCAAGGATTTGTTTAGCTTTTGTTTCGAAACCGTTGCGCGGCTGTTTCAAACTGCCTGCTATGATAAGCACAGTTCCGAACAGGAGATCAAAACACAGACAACAAACAGGAGGTCACCATCATGGATATGGAAAACATGAACAACGTCGGCAGCCAGGCGAAAGGCGCATGCAAGAAATATTGGAAGAAAGGCCTCGCGGCCGTCGTCGCGCTCGCCCTGCTCGGTGGCGCGGGCGCAGCGTGGGACATCCAGCGCGAGCACAGCGAACGCGCAGCGAAGGACGCGGCGCGCAGCCAGCTCGTCGCGGCGCAGGCCGCGCGCGAGGACATCACGCTGATCAGCGAGGACGAGGCGAAGGCGAAAGCCGCCGAAGCCGTTGGCATGGACGAGAGCGCGCTGACGTTCGACCGCGTCGGCCTCGAAAACCTCGCGCAGCAGCGAGGCGATAAGGACAAAGCCGAGAAAAAAGATCGCAAAGACGGCGACCGCCCGGCGCCCACCGCGCTCCACGACCGCCACGACGATCGCGGCCACGGCTACGAAGATCACGACGGCGACGAGCGCGACCACTATGAGCACGGCGGCGACCATCGCATGATGCCGCAGGGCATGGGACAGCCGGGCATGCCAGGCGCGCAGCAGCCGATGATGCAGGGCGCGCCGCAAGGCCAGCCGCCGATGATGGACGGCCAGCAGCCGCCGCAGTCGATGGCGCAGGTAGCGCAGAACACAGACGGCACGCAACCGCCGTTGCAGCCGCAGGCCGCCGCGCAGGATGGCAGCGACAGCGACAACGCATCGGCGCAGAACCAGCGTCCGCGTCCGCACTTCGGCTTCCATCCCGCGTACAAAGTCGCGTGCGAGCATAACGGCGTGAAATACCACGTCCTCGTCGACGCCACGAACGGGAATGTCATGATGTGCGACGTGGCGTAAAGCGTAGGAAAATCAAAAGCTCCTGTGAATCTCGGAAGAGATTCGCAGGAGCTTTTTGGCCATTAGAAAAGCCCCCAGGTTGCAGTCCTAGAGGCTTTGTCCACGATGGCTTTTCCTTAACTTTTTAGCCTACGGATATTATACCATGTCTTGATGATATTGCAAGTCCTTGTTATAATGGCTTTGCTGCGGAACATTCTCCCGTGCGCAGTAGGAGGAGGTGTTCATGGTGGCACTGTTTTTCCTTAACTTTACAATGTCGGTCGCAGCAGGTGTAGTCAGCCATTACATCTGCAAGTGGCTTGATCGGCATTGACGCAGCAAAAGCACAAAAAGTCTCGGAGTCGCAAACCGAGCGGGGTTGTTGATATGCAGCAACCCCTTTTTTCTTATCATCTGGGAGGCAGATCTTATGACACCGACATTTGATATTCCCGTCCTTACAATCGCCGGCAGCGATTCGAGCGGCGGTGCGGGCGTCCAGGCGGATCTCAAGACGTTCCTCGCGAACGGCGTGTACGGCATGAGCGCCGTGACGGCGCTGACGGCGCAGAACACGATGGGCGTCATGGCCATCGAGGAGGCGACGCCCGAGTTCCTCGCCGCCGAGCTCGACGCGGTTTTCACGGACATCCCGCCGTGCGCCGTGAAGGTCGGCATGGTCGCGTCGGCGGCGCTCATCCATGTCATCGCGGAAAAATTGAAAGAATATCACGCAGCGCATATCGTCGTTGACCCCGTCATGGTCGCGACGAGCGGCGCGGCGCTCCTCGCGGGCGACGCGATGGAGGCGCTCGCGAGCGAGCTCCTGCCGCTCGCGGAGATCATCACGCCGAACATCCCCGAGCTCACGCGCCTCACGGGCGTCGGCATCGTCGATCTCCCCGCGATGGAGCGCGCGGCGCGGCAGGCGGCAGCAACATACCACACCGCCGTCCTCGCAAAGGGCGGCCACTTCACGGACGCGGCCGTCGTTGACCTGCTCGCGTATCCAGAAGAACAAGGCGGCCGCCTTGAGTCCTTCGCCGCACCGCGAAGCGCGAATCCCAACACGCACGGCACCGGCTGCACGCTCTCGTCCGCCATCGCCGCGAACCTCGCGAAAGGCATGGACCTCGTCACCGCTGTCGGCCAAGCGAAAGCCTACCTCACCGGCGCGATCAACGCGAACCTCGACCTCGGCAAAGGCCGCGGCCCGCTCCACCACGGATGGAATCTTTCGGGTGATTTCTTTGCGTGAGCGCATTTTTGCGGTATAATAAAAGGGTGTATCTTTGACAGAGAAAGAAGAGAATCCTAGAATATGAAATCCCGTACATTCCTCGCCGCTTCCGCCGCATTGGCGGCCGGCGTGTTCTTTGCTGTTCCTCAGGCTGTTTTTGCCGCGCCGCCACGCGTCATCGAGGTCGACCCGCCCTCGGACGACGCGCCCGCGACGCTTGCGCAGGACATCCGCATCATCGAGGTGCAGCACAGCGATCTTTCCCACAAGAAAAAAGATGCGAAGGTGGAGAAAGTGGAAGAGAAAAAAACGGCGGACGCGCCTGCGCCCGCAGCCGAAGTGCAGATGAAAAAAGTCCGCCTGACGTGGCCCGTGACGCCGAGCGCCGTGCGCTATCAAGTCGTGCTACTGAAGGGCGCAGAGGACAAGGCGGAGAACGTCGTCTGGTCGACGGACCAATGCTACACGAACGGCATCGAGCTCGACCTCGTGCCGTACGGCAAGGCGGCGGAATCGTACTACTGGAAATGCTGCCCGCTCGACTACAGCGGCCGCGCGCTCGCGAAATCCACGACGCCCGCGCCGCTCACGTCGGGCGAGGTGAACCCGACGGCCCCGCTGCCGACGACGGAGTTCGAAAAGATGGACTACGCGCCGCTCTACCCCGTGTTCTCGTGGGTGCCGACGGCGGGCGCGAAGCAGCACGTCGTCGAGGTTTACCGCGAGAAGCCGTCGGGCAAGCAGCTCATCCGCACGCTCCAGGCGGGCGAGTACGACTACTACGAAGAGGGCGGCTACACCGTGCCGGGCCGCTACGCGTGGCGCGTGCGCGCCGTCGACGCGAGCGGCTGGCCGATTTCCGACTGGTCGCCGTTCTCGGAGTTCGATGTGACCACGCCGACGCCCGTCGCGGCGCTCGGCGACAGCATCACGCACGGCGGCGGCGCGATGACGACGCCCCCGGGCTACCTCCTCTACGATTGGGAGACGTACTCCGTCGTGCCCGTGAAGAACCTCGGCTACAGCGGCAACACGACGCAGGCCATGCTCGAGCGCTTCGAGACGGACGTGCTGCCTTTCTCCCCGCGCGTGCTCGTCATCATGGGCGGCGTCAACGACTACCGCGGTACGACGATGGGCTCGGAGACCGTCGAGCACCTCATCGCCATCCGCGACAAATGCGACGCGTACGGCATCATCCCCGTGTTCGCGACCGTCACGCCGATCAACCCCGGCCTCATCGAGCGCTACGGCCAGATCGAGACGCCGCCGGCGGACTGGCAGGTGCATCGCGCCTACATCAACCACTGGATCCTGGAGCAGACGTACGCCGTCGACGTCGGCCGCACGGTCGAGGATGCCTCGGGCTGGATGGCGACGAAATACACGACGGACGGCCTGCACCCGGACTACGCGGGCAAGCGCATGATCGGCGAAGCCATCGGCAAATACCTCTCGGCGCATTTCCCGTGGATCACGAAAGACCTCGAGAAGAAGCCCATCGTGCTGCCGGAGGCGGCAAACTGACCTTTTGAGAAAGCGAGCGTGAGCGCCATGCAAGCGGAAGGCCTCATTTACACGAACGAAAACTGCATCGGTTGCAACAAATGCGTCGGCGTTTGCTCGTCCATGGGCGCGTGCATCTCGCAGCGCGAGGGCGGGCGCACGCAGATCGCCGTCGACCCTCTGCGCTGCACGGCCTGCGGCGCATGCTTCACCGTCTGCGCGCACGACGCGCGGAGCTACACGGACGACACGGACCGCTTTTTCCGCGACCTCGCGGACGGCGTGCCCATCTCCGTGCTCCTTTCGCCCGCCATCGAGTCGTCGTTCCCCGCGTCGTACCGCCGCATCCTCGGCACGCTGCGCGTGCTCGGCGCGCGGCGGCTGCTGCCCGTCGCGTTCGGCGCGGACATCTGCACGTGGGCGACGCTCCGCTACCTCGCGGAGCGGCCGCGCATGGGCTTCCTCTCGTCGCGCTGCCCCGTCATCGTTTCGTACATCGAGCATTTCCACCCCGAGCTCCTCGGCCACCTGCTGCCCGTGCAGAGCCCGACGCAGTGCATGGCCATCTACGCGCGCACGCGCCTCTACATCACCGACCGCCTCGCCTACATCGGCCCGTGCATCGGCAAGACGCTCGAAAAGCAAAGGGACGGCCGCTACGAGGCCATCTCCTACAACATCACGCTGCGTTCCCTCATGAAATACCTCGAGGCGCACGGCCTCGGCGATGCGACGAGCGAGGAAGACACGGGCTACGGCCTCGGCCTCGCGTATCCCGCGCCCGACGGCCTCGCGACGAACCTCCGCTGGTTCCTCGGCGACGACATCTATGTGCGGAGCGTCTCCGGCAAGCGCTACGCGTACCGCTGGCTCGACCGCAACGCGGACGGCCTGCTGCGCGGCGCGCTGCCGTTTTCCATCGTCGACATCGTCAACTGCCAGGACGGCTGCCTCGAAGGCACGGCGAACGCGCCCGGCTGCAACGACCACGACCAGGCCTACTACACGCTGCTGAACCGCATGCACCAGCGCGAAGTCCGCGACGACGCCGGCCCGTGGAACAAAAGCGTGCCGCCCGCCGAACGCCTCGCGCTCCTCAACGAACGCTTCGAGGGGCTGAACCCGCGCGACTACCAGCGCACCTACCGCGACCGCTCGGCGCAATGCCAGGACTGGCAGCCGTCGCGCGAAGAAGAAGACGCCATTTACGACAGCCTGCACAAATACGACGAAGCCTCGCGCCACATCGACTGCGCCGCCTGCGGCTACGATACGTGCGCCCACATGGTGCGCGCCATCTACAACGGCTTCAACGACGTCCACAGCTGCATCCACTACGAGCAGGCCGAAGCGACCCGCCTGGAAAAACTCAGCCTCTACGACGAAATGACGGACGTCCGCAGCCACAACGCCTACCTCCTCGCGAGCGAATACGGGAACGGCATCGCGCCGCAGGGCACGATTTTCATCATGGCCGACGTCAACGGCCTGAAGCGCGCGAACGACACCCTCGGCCACGCCGAAGGCGACCGCCTCCTGACCACCGCTGCGCGCGAGCTCGCCGCCGCCCTCGGCAAAGACCACGTCTACCGCATCGGCGGCGATGAATTCGCCGCGTTCACGACCGAGCTCCCGCACGATGCCGCCCAAGGCTTCGCCGAGAGCATCCAGCAAAAGCTCGAACTCGAAAACGTCTCCGTCGCCTTCGGCCTCGCCCGCCCAGCCAGCGGCCACACGAGCTACAAAGACCTCCAAGCCGAAGCCGACCGCGCCATGTACAAAGACAAGATCGCCTGCTACGCACGGCACGGCTGGAAGCCGAGGGAATAACATACGAATCAAAAAATCCTTGCAAAATACGGAGGAAGAAATGGACAAACAAGAACTCAGCACGTTCGTCGCGGAGCGCGCGGCGAAATGCAACGTCCTCGTCGTCGGCGACGTCATGCTCGACAAATATTATTACGGCGAGGTCAACCGCATCTCGCCGGAAGCGCCCGTGCCGATCACGCACGTCACGTCGCAGAAAGAAACGCTCGGCGGCGCGGCGAACGTCGCGCACAACCTCGCGCGGCTCGGCTGCAAAACGACGCTCGCGGGCTACGTCGGCGACGACTACCATTGCCAGAGCCTGGAGGAGAAACTCACGGCGCGCGGCATCGACTACCGCGGGCTCGTCCACACCGACCGCCCGACGACGACGAAGCTGCGCGTCATCGGCGGCCATCAGCAGATGCTGCGCCTCGATTTCGAAGAGACGACGCCGCCGGACGTCGTCTACATCGCGCGCCTGCAGAACTATATCGCGCAGAAGCTCAGCGAGAGCCTCGACGCCGTCGTCATTTCCGACTATGACAAGGGCACGTGCACGGAGTCGTTCTGCCAGTACGTCATCCGCGAAGCGCACGCGCACGGCGTCCCCGTGCTCATCGACCCGAAAGGACCGAACTGGACGAAATACGCGCACGCCGACTACCTGACGCCGAACCTCAAGGAGATCAACGAAGTCCTCATCGAGCCCATCCGCAACAAGGACGACGCCGTCGAGCGCGCGGCGCACTACGTCATGCGCAAGTACAAGATCCGCAATATGATGGTCACGCGCTCCGAGGCCGGCCTCTCGCTCGTGCGCGAGGACGACGCGCTGCACGTCCCGACGCGCGCGCAGGAAGTCTTCGACGTCTCCGGCGCGGGCGACACGGTCATCGCCGTGCTCGCCATGGGCCTCGCGGGCGGCCTGCGCTCGAAAGCCGCCGCCTTCCTCGCGAACCTCGCCGCCGGCGTCGTCGTCGCAAAGCTCGGCACGTACGCCGTCAGCAATGAAGAATTGTTGGGAGCGCTGGCGAATCTGCCGGAAGGGGAAATTGGTGCGTAAAACGCAGGAATGAAAGAACTGTTGCCGATCGTCACGATTATAGCAGCCTTCCCCTCAGGGGAAGGGGGACCGCGAAGCGGTGGAAAGGGTCCCCTGTACGTTAAATGAGCTCGTAGGAAATGACGTCTCGCGGGTGCGCGCACGAAATGTTACGAGTACGTGCGCGCACCGGCGACATCAAATGGTCTACGGATTCAATGGCCATGCAAGCGACCCGCTCCTGGCGCTGCGCTTCGCTCCGCGCCTGTCCTCTCCCGGAGGGAGAGGCTGCTGTAAAAGTCACGATCGGCAATCTATCGAAATAATTTTATGAAACAAACATATTGTAATTTGTGCCCCCGCCGCTGCCACGTCGACCGCACGGCGGGCGAAACGGGCTTCTGCGGCGCGGGCGCGCTCGCCCGCGTCGCGCTCGTGTCGCTCCATCCGTGGGAGGAGCCGTGCCTCGTAGGAAAAGACGGGCGCGGGGCGGGGACGGTGTTCTTCTCGCATTGCAATTTGTGTTGCTGCTTCTGCCAGAACCACGAGATTTCGCATGACGGCCACGGCATTGACGTGACGGACGAGCGCCTTGCCGAGATTTTCCTCGAGCAGCAAGGGCGGGGCGCCGCGACGCTCGACCTCGTGACGCCGACGCATTTCGCGCCGCAGATCCTCCACGCGCTTGCGCTCGCGAAGGCGCGCGGCTTTTCGCTGCCCGTCGTCTGGAACTCCGGCGCGTATGAAACGACGGCGCTCGTTGACGCGCTCGCGGGCAGCGTCGACATCTACCTGCCTGACCTGAAATACATGGATGAAGCGTCCGCGCGCGAATACTCCGCCGCGCCCGATTATTTTGCGGCGGCCTCGGCGGCTATCGAGCGGATGTTCGCCCAAGTCGGTCCCGCGCGGTTCGCGGCTGACGGCCAGATGACGCGCGGCGTGCTCGTGCGCCATCTCGTCCTGCCCGGCCACCGCCACGAGAGCATGCGCATCCTCGACTGGCTCTGGGAGCAGTTCGGCGACGCCATCCAGGTCTCGCTCATGAACCAGTACACGCCGATGTACCGCGCAGCGGAGCACCGGCCGCTCCACCGCCGCCTCACGACGTTCGAGTACGAGAGCGTCGTGGACCACGCGCTCGCGCTCGGCATGACGCATTGTTACACGCAGGAGCGCCGCGCCGCGAGCGAGGAATACGTCCCTTGCTTCGACGGCAACGGCGTTTCCGCAGGATGACATATGGGAGGCATCCCGCCGCGCTGGCAAGCGCGGCTTTTTTGCGTGTGCACGGCAGGAAATCGCGATGAGATGGAGAAATAAGAAGAGAAAGCAAATGGAAGGAGCGGATACGATGGATTTCCGACAGGAAGCCGAGGCGGCCCGGGCGCTGGCCGCTTCCATGCGAAAGGATTATGCGGCGCTTGCCGCATCCGTGGAAACGCTCGCGCACGCGCTCGCGGACGACAACGCGTTCGTCGCGGACGAGCTCTGCGACGAGGTGCAGCAGGCGCTCGCGGCTGTGAAGGAGCAGCGGGCGCGCGTGCGGGCCGTGGCGGCCGGCGCGCATGCGCCGCAGGAGCCGCAGGATTTTGCAGCGCTCGGCGGCATGACGCAGTGGATGGAGGCCGCAGCGGCCGCGCAGGAGCAGGCGGAGGCGGCGCGCTGGTTCCTGCAGCTCGAGACGGAGCGCGACGACGTGCGTGCGGAGCTCGCACAGGTGCAGGAGGCTTTGCGCGCGCTCCTCGCGCAGGACGGGGCGCCTGCGGAGGAGGCGCTGCGGCCGTATCTCGATTTCGCGGAGGCGTGGCGCGCGCAGGGCAGCGAACGGAGCCTGAAGATGATGCAGCTGGCCGCCACGGGGCGGTTTTCCATCGGCCTGCTCGGCGATGCGTTCGCCGGCGGCACGATGCATGTCGCAGACGCTCCGGAGGACGGGACGGACGAACCGGATGCTCCCGCAGATCTAGGGACGCCTCCTGCGCCGGAGGAGCCGGACGGGATGCCGGGCGAGCCGGCACCGTTGCCTGTCACATCTGCGGAAGACGAGGCGCTCTGGGCGAAGCTGCAGGCGGCAGGGACGCTGCTGCCGGCGTCGTTCGACTATGGCGAGCTGACGGTGCAGCCGCTGACGCCGAAATCCCAGGCGAAGGAGAGCGCGAAAGCGTTCCTGTCCGATTGGCGCAAGATGGTGAAGGACGTGCGCATGTGCGCAGGGGCACTCTTGTCGGTGCTGCCAGCCGTGGACTACCTTTGCGAGGACACGCTGCTGCGGTGGCGGCAGCATCGCTGGAAGAGCGGGGACTACGAGGCGGTGAAGTACCAGCTGATCCACATGGGATACCTGCGCGAATTCCAGCTCGCAGGCTGCGGCGCGTTCTGCGTGGCGACGCCGAAGCTCAAGCATGCGCTGTCGCTCGAGAAGGTGTGCAACCGGCTCGGCCTCGAAGTGCAGCCAGAGGATGACGGCGGCGAGCCGATCGCGGATAAGGCGTCGTATGCGGCGGCGCGCCTCGCCATGAGCCGCCTGCACGTGCGTTGCCAGGAGACCATGGGCTATCCGAAATCGACGGATGCCCGCCGCCGGATCTACAACGCGTTCGCGGCCATGGCGATGGGACTGAACGACGGCAAAAACCGCCGCCACCTGATGCTGTTCTGGTTTGCCGGCGAACAGCATGACGGCGAAGAGGCCGCAGCGTTCCGGGACGCGTTCGCGGAGCTCGTGGTGGAGGGGAAGACGCTCGATTTCACGATCGCCGGCATGCAGCGCGAGCAGCTTGACCATCTCGTGGCGTTCGTGCACGACGCTTTCCCTGCGTTGCGCGAGGTGCCGACGTATTTCTACCTCCTGCCGGAAAACCAGATGTACGACGCCGCGTGGACGCCCGCGCCGGATTGGTTCGCTGCGGATGGGGCAGGGGAGGCAGATGACGCGGAGGACGCGGAGGACGATGACGAGGAACCGGTGCCAGAACCGGGGCCTGCTGCGGGGATCCCGGGAGACGGAACGGAAGACGGGGCATCGACGGGGGCCTCGGCGGGCGAAGAAGCGGAGGAGCCGGCCGAAGGGGCGCTGACGACGGACGCCGCGCCCGTGCCCGAGCCGGCGGAGCACGAGGCGGGCGCGCCCCCTGCAGAGGCACTGACGGAGGAGGCGGCGGATGCGCCAGCCGAAGGGGCGCCGACGGCACAGGAACCGGACGCGCCCCCTGCAGAGCCGCCGACGGCACAGGAAGCGGACGCGCCAGCTGCAGAGCTCCCGGCGGAGCAGGAGACGGTAGCGCCGGCGGGACATGCGGCAGACGCAGGCGGCCGTGCCCCAGCGGAAGAAGCATCGGGCGCGGCCCCGGCAGGCACGTCCGGACGCGAGGCGGCGGACGACGACGTGATGCAGGACGTCGTCACGTTCCTCTGCGCCGGCCGGGACGACTGCGCGGCTGCGTACCTCGGCTACTGCAGCCATCTCGATGAGGCGTGGGAAGAGGCGCGCCTGCGCCTGTCGTATGCGCTCGACGATCCCGCCGTGCATCCCGTGCATGCCTCGTCGAAGCTCATGGAGGTTTACGAGGGCGCGCAGAGCGTCCTCGACGAGTACCTCCTCGCCGCCGCCGCGCTGCGCGCGTTCTTCTCGAACGACTTGCCGCACGACTATATGATGGATACGTTCTTCCGTGACATCGTGAAGCGGAACCTCGGCGAAGAAGGCTGCCAGAGCGCCAAGAACCTCATCCACAAGTTGAAATCGTTCAAGGAAACGTATGAGAAAGGCGCGGACTTTTACGCCGCGTACCGTTACCCGCGCCAGCAGCAGCGCGAGCAGCAGCTCGCCAGCCTGCGCAAAGAGGCGGAGCTCGACTACCACAAGAACGTCCTCCATCCAACGCAGAACCGGCTGAACCTCCACGTCTACCACACGATGCTGGACGTCTACGGGAAAAACGACGACCTCGCGATGTCCCTTGCGGCCGTCATGGAGGATGACACGGCGCAGGCCGAAGGCGTCAGCGAATTCCTCACGACGTTCTTCTGCGACGACAAGGCGGCGCCCGGCGAGTGGAACATCGACCCGGAAAAGCTCAAGGAATACATCAATGCCGCCTGGGACCGCACGTCGAGCAAGGTGGACAAGAAGACGGAGCGCATCAAGGGCGCGCTCGGCCAAGGCCTCCTGAGCGACCTCACGAAGAGCACGGACATCCTGCGCCGCTGGCTCGAGCTGACCGCAGCGGATACCATCGCGCCGCAGGAAGACCGCGACGCGGCGCTGGAGGCTCTCCGCAAGCAGGTGCATGAAGCGCTCGACGAGGCGGATGCCGCGCTCGCAGCCGAGGGCGACCCCGTCCTGGAAGCCGGCCTGCGCGTCCTGCGCAGGGCGCTCGCAGAGATTGCCTTCCGCATGGACGGCGCGCCGGAGGCCAGCCGTCCGCGCATGTTCTACGACGGCTTCCTGTCCGCGACGGAGCTCCTGCTGGATCAGGACTACCTGCCGGACTTCCGTGCGTTCTGGCATATCCGCGCGCCCCGCCAGAAATATCTCGCTGCGCTGCGCGCCTATGCGGCGGCGGAGCGCCCGGCGGACGCCGCCGCTGCGCTTTCGGCGCGCCTTGACGCGCTCCTCGATCCGCGCTCGGAGGCGGCGGACGATTATCAGACGCTCGGGCTCATCGACGCGCGCCTGCAGATCCTCACGGGCACGTCGCCGCTCGCCAAGGAGCGGCACATCATCGAGGAAGACAGCCGGCGCGCGGGCGAAGGGCTCGACGAAGCGTTCGAGAAATTCAAGAACTACCTGGAGTATAAGCAGTGCTGCGGTGCGCTGGAGGATGCCGTCGGCGACGTGGATGAGCGCGGCGATGGCGAAATCAAGAAAGAAGACTACCTGCGCCTCGCGGAAGACTGCCGCAGCTATGCCGAGGCAACGCGCAACTACGGCGCGTTCCGCCGCGCGGACGCCGCGTTCCGCCGCGAGATCGAGCAGGCGGCGACCGCGCATGGCGAGCGCCTGCAGGAAGAGGTCGAGCGCCTCCGCGCAGGCGACCTCGACGAGCGCCACGCGAAGTTCCTCCTTTCCATCCAGGACGCCATCGACGACCAGAACTACACCGTCGCGCAGGACGACCTCCGCCGCTGGGCCGAGGGCGACATCGACACGGGCGGCATCGAGCTGCCGAAAGGCGAAGCCGACCACCTCGCGAACTACCTGCGCGAATACGAAGACAACTACACCGTCATCAACAACAGCCGCTCGTTCAAGCGGCTGCTCGAGAGCCGCTCGGGCAAGGGCTCGCCGAAAGTCGAGCGCGGCCGCCAGGAAATCAAGGAAAACTGGCTGAAGAACCCGATGGACGGCGAGCGCATGAAGAACCTCCTGCACGCGCTCGGCTGGGACGTCGCATCCGTCGAGGAGCTGGACGTCGAGAGCGAGGAGGACAGGCTCGCCGTCACGGGCCGCACGAAGTTCGCGTTCAACGTGAAGCTCAAGGATCCCCTGAACCACAGCAAGTCCCGCTACATCCACCCGATCGCCGCGTTCGGCTCGCAGGCGCAGGGCGGGGACAACAGCTTCCGCGTCGTCTGCCTCTTCGGCGAGTACAAGGACGAGGGCCTCGTCAACACCGTCGCGAAGATCGGCGGCGCGAGCAAGCCGACCATCGTCTTCCTCGACTACGCGCTGAAGATCGCGACGCTCCGCCGCTACGCGCGCAAGATCAAGAAAGCCTGCCTCAATACGACATTTGCCATCATCGACCGCGTCGTCACGTACTACCTGTTCCGCCACTACGACGAGACGGACGTGAACCGCCGCCTCATGATGCTCATCATGCCGTTCTGCTACTACCAGCCGTACGTGCCGGACGCCGTCAACTCCATGCCGCCCGAGATGTTCATGGGTCGCAAGAAAGAGCTCGCGGACATCGAGGATCCGAAGGGGCCGAACATCATCTACGGCGGCCGCCAGCTCGGCAAGTCCGCCATCCTCCGCATGGCGGCGAACGACATCAACTACCAGAAGGTCGACCGCAACACGGTGAACCGCGCGATCGTCGTCAATATCCAGGATCAGGACACCGAAGGGGCTGCGGAGCGCGTCTGCAAGAAGCTCAACGAAGAGCACTTCTTCAAGACGGCGTTTGAGGTGCGGGACTGGCAGCAACTTGTCGATCGGATCTCCGCGCGCCTGCGCGAGCCGACGAACCGCATCTACTACTTCCTGCTCATGCTCGACGAAGCCGACATCTTCATCGAGCACTGCAAGGACGAGGGCTACAAGCCCCTCAATGCACTCAAGGAGCTCCAAGGCGACGAGAACGTCCATTTCAAATTCGTCATCGCTGGCCTGCACGACATCGTCCGCTTCTACCGCGACGATGCCCTGCGCAGCAACAGCGGCCTCGCGCACCTCTCGTCCATCACGGTGAAGCCGTTCCACGTCGGCGAGGCGCGCGAGCTCCTCGAGTGGCCGCTCTACTACCTCGGCATCCGCTTCGCGCAGCGCCCGGGCGGCCGCACGAAGAAGAATCCGGAGAACTACATCGCTCTCATCCTCGCACAGGCGAACTATTTCCCGGGGCTCATCCAGCTCTACTGCAAGAAGCTCGTCGACACCCTGTGCGGCGAAAGCCTCGATTACTATGGGGAGGGCAAGGCGCCCATCTATTACGTCGAAGAGCAGCACATCATGGACGTCCTCGGCGACGAGGAGTTCAAATGGGAAGTCCGCAACAAGTTCCGCATCACGCTCGGCCTCGACAACGACAACTACTACATGATCATCGCGCTCCTGCTGGCGTTCCTCTACTACAACGAAGGCATCCGCGGTTACCGTCCGGACGAGCTCCACGCGACCGCCGAAGCGTACAACGTCGTGCAGATCCGCGCGCTCACCGTGCAGAAGCTCCAGGCCTTCATGGACGAGCTCTGCGACCTCAACGTCCTGCGCAAGGGCGCCGACGGTAGCTACGTCTTCAGCCGCCAGTCGTTCTTCCACCTCATGGGGCGGAAGAACGTCGTCGAGAACGAGCTCGAAGACTACATGGAATGAGGAGGCGCCGGGATGGAATACACCGATGAAGAACTCTGGTGGCAGCACGTCTCGTCGCCTGCCGGCTTTGCGCGTGCGGTCGTGGAAACCGTCCTCGACCAGCGCTCCGTCGTCCTCCAGGTGCCGGAGCACTTGCCGTGGCATGCGGCGTTCCGCCGCTTCCTGTGCGACCGCATCGACAGCGGCGACCCGAACCGGCTCATCGTCATGGTGGACGCCGCCGACGTCGAAGACATCGGCGCCTGCCTTTTGGAAAAATGCTGCAAGGGCAGCCTGGCGCGCGCCTATCGCCACGGGCGCCACTATGCGGAATTCCTCGCGGGGCTCGAGGACACGACCCTGCCGAACCGCACGTTCTGGTTCACGGGCGTCACGCGCGCGCAGCTCAAAGCGTGGCTGGATTTCCTCTCGGATTACCAGCGCGCGTGCGGCGGGCGGGCGGGCGCCATCTGCCTGTTCGAGATGGCGGACGGCACGCCGCCCCGCAGCAAGGCGGTCCGCACGTTTTCCTATGACGATGACGTCACGCGCTACGACGTCCACCTCTTCCACAGCGTCCGCGCCCGCAACGCGCAGCTCTCCGGCAGCCCGGCGAAAGAGCGGCTGCGCCCGTACCTCGCCGAACTCGCGACGAGCGTCTCGGGCGGCGATGTCGAGCTCGGCGCCGCGCTCCTGCGTACGGCGGACAGCCTGTACCACGCGCCGGAGGAGACGCTCGCCCGCGTCCTGCAGGACACGGCGCGCAGCGACGGCAGCGCGTTCCCGGCGCCCGCCGGCGACGTCGCGCGCCGCATCTGGACAGCGCAGATCAAGACGGTCTTTCCCTATCTCGAGGCGCAGCGCATCGCGTTCCTCGAGCGTCACCAGGACGAAGCCGCGCGCCTCGTGGCCGTCGAGACCATCTACAACGGCAACCACGAGAAAATCGAGGACGGGCGCGACCTCGAGCTCGGCACGATTTACTCTTACCGGTCACGCTTCCGCATGAGCGAGCGCGAGCGCGAGAGCCTCGAGCGTTTCCGCGAAGCGCGCAACACGCTGGCGCACATCCATCCGCTCGCGCTCAGCGACATCGAGCCGCTTTACGATTATCCGCTCGCGGACGGATGAGCTTTTCCGGGGAAGCGGGGCCGCAGGTTGACCGCGCTTCCCTTTTTGTAGTATGATAAAAAAGCTATGAATGAATCGGAATTGAGGGAGGGACGTTTTTTGAGCCAACAGACAACGCTGGCAAAGGCCGTCACGTTTTCTGGCGTCGGGCTGCATTCGGGGCGCGAGGTGCATATGGAACTGCGGCCGGCGGCCGCGGACACGGGCATCGTGTTCGTGCGCACGGACATGGACGGCGAGCCGCGCGTCGAAGCGCGGGCGGACCGCGTGACGTCGACGCTTCGCGCGACGACGATTGGCGCGGACGGCATCGAGTTCTTCACGATCGAGCACCTCATGAGCGCGCTCCATGCGCTCTCCATCGACAACTGCGAGGTGCGGCTCGATTCCGAGGAGCCTCCCGTTGCCGACGGCGCATCGCTCGTGTTCTTTGAGCTCATCGAGCGCGCAGGCATCCAGGAGCTCGACGCGCCGCGCAAAGAGATCGTCATCGACCGCGTCTACCGCATCGACGACGACCAGCACGAGCGCTTCGTCATGGCTGTGCCGTACGACGGCTTCCGCGTGAGCTTCACGTCCGTGAACCCGCACCGCCTCATCGGCATCCAGTACGAGAACTTCGAGATCACGCCGGAGCTCTACAAAAAAGAAATCGCCCCGGCACGCACCATCGCGTACGAGAAAGAGATCGAGCAGCTGCGCAAGATGGGGCTAGGCCTCGGCGGCAGCATCGAAAACGTCATCGTCTACAATGACGACGGCTGGCTGAACCCGCTCCACTTCGATGATGAGCTCGTGCGCCACAAGATCGTCGACGTCATCGGCGACCTGCGCCTCGCTGGCATCATAAGAGGCCATATCATCGCAGCGGCCTCCGGCCACGCGCTGAACACGGCGCTCGCAAAACAGATTTTAGACGGCTGCGGCTGTTAAAAAAAATAAGTGCTTGGGTCGTAACGCCGTGCGCGTACGGAATAAGGAAGCTATTTGCCTTGCGGCAAATGGCTAAGACATCCGTAAGCGCTGAAGCGCTAACGGCTGTCTTAAGGAAGAAGGAACACCATCATGGAATTAGACATCAATGAAATCATGAAGATCCTGCCGCATCGCCCGCCGATGCTGCTCGTCGACCGCATCCTCGAGATCGACCCGTTCCATTCCGCGACGGGCATCAAGAACATCACGATGATCGAGCCGCAGTTTCAGGGTCATTTCCCTGGCCATCCCATCATGCCGGGCGTCCTCATTCTTGAGGCCATGGCGCAGGTCGGCGGCGTCGCGATGCTGTATCCCGAGGAGCACCGCGGCAAGATCGCGCTGTTCGGCGGCATGGAGCATGTGAAGTTCAAGCATCCCGTCATCCCAGGCGACCAGCTCGTGACGAAAGCCGAGATCGTACGCGTGCGCGGCAACTTCGGCGTGCTGCACGCCGACGGCTACGTCAAGGACCAGCTCGTCGCCTCAGCGGACTTCAAGTTTGCCCTGAAAGAACAGGACGATATGTAATCCCGCGAGAAATCGCGAAAACAGCTGACATATTGCAGGATAGAGAAGAAAATCTTTGTTCCACTCGGAAAACGCCTGATTTTGCCGTCAAATCGTGTACCAAGAAATAGGTTCAATCGGGGAGTATATGGGAAAGACAGAGCAAAGAAAAAGAACGCCTCCGGCATGGCCGCAGGCTCACGATAGGTAGTTAGGAGTTGGAACATATGAGCGCAGAAAACAAAGTGCTTGCATATATCCACGACACGGCGGTCGTCGCTCCGGGCGCGCGCATCGCGAAAAACGTTGAGATCGGCCCGTATTCCGTCATCGGCGAGAACGTTGAGATCGGCGAGGGGACGAAGATCGGCCCGCACGTCGTCATCACGGGCTGGACGCAGATCGGCCGCGACTGCAAGATTTTCCAGGGCGCGTCCATCGGCGAAGAGCCGCAGGATTTGAAGTTCAAAGGCGAGAAGAGCTACACGTTCATCGGCGACCGCACGACGATCCGCGAAGGCGCGACCGTGCACCGTGCGACGGGCGAAGGTGAGGAGACACGCATCGGCAACGACTGCCTGCTCATGGCGCTGACGCACGTCGCGCACAACTGCGTCGTCGGCAACAACGTCATCATGTCGAACCTCGCGAGCCTCGCGGGCCACGCCGTCGTCGAAGACCGCGCCGTCATCGGCGGTATGGCGGGCGTCCACCAGTTCGTCAAGATCGGCCGCAATGCCATGGTCGGCGGCATGTCGAAGCTCACGCAGGACGTCGTGCCGTACACGATCGTCGACGGCCATCCGGCGAAAGCCGTCGGCCTCAACAGCGTCGGCATCTCGCGCGCCGGCATCCCGCTCGAGTCGCGCCGCCGCATCAAGCAGGCGTACAAGATCCTCTACCGCTCCGGCCTCTCGCTCGCCCAGGCCATTGCCGTCATCGAGCAGGAAGTCGACTCGTGCGAAGAGATCGAGCATTTCCTGCGCTTCCTGCGCGTCGCCGAGCGCGGCATCTGCAGAGAGCGGCATGCGGACTAAAAGAAAAGAGACTGTTACATTTATTCAAATATTTTCATCTGTTGCGAAGCGTTACAAATCCAGCAGCCTCTCCCTCTGGGAGAGGACAGGCGCGGAGCGGAGCGCAGCGCCAGGAGCGGGTCGCTTGCACGGCCTATGAACTCGCAGGCTGTTTGATGTCGCCGGTGCGCGCACGCACTTGTAACTTTTCGTGCGCGCACCCGCGAAAGTTCATTCGTACGGACTCATCAAACCTACAGGGGACCCTTTCCACCGCTTCGCGGTCCCCCTTCCCCTGAGGGGAAGGCTGCTGTATATGTCACGTTTCGTAATGAATGAAATGCGCTTTGAAATTGCAACGTTCTTATGATATTGATTTGGGGGAAAACGAATGGAAAGAGTCGGACTGCTCGCAGGCGCGGGCCATTTGCCCGTCGAATGCGCGAAAGCAGCGAAGCGCCTCGGCTTTGAAATCTACGCCGTGCGCCTTTTGGACGAATCGGCCGCAGACCTCAAAGACTGCACGGCCGAATGCGTTGACATCAGCATCGGCCACATCGACGCCATCCTGAATTATCTCAAGGAAAAAGGCATCAAGAAAGTCACGATGCTCGGCAAGGTCACGAAGGAACTGCTGTTTAACGGCAAGGTTACGCCGGACGCGCGCATGATGGAGCTCATCATGGCGCTGCCGGACCGCAAGGACGACACGATCATGATGATGTTCGTCCGCGAACTCGCGAAAGCCGGCATGCAGGCCTTTGACCAGACGGCGCTCCTGCGCATGCTCATGCCGCACCGCGGCGTCCTCACAGAGCTCCAGCCGACGAAAGAGCAGACGAAAGACATGGAGTTCGGCTTCCGCATCGCGAAAGAGCTCGGCCGCCTCGACATCGGCCAGACCGTCGTCGTCAAGAACATGGCCGTCATGGCGCTCGAAGCCATCGAAGGCACAGACGCCTGCATCGAGCGCGGCGGCAAACTCGCGAACGGCGGCGCCGTCGTCGTAAAGACCGCGAAGCCCGAACAGGACAACCGCTTCGACGTCCCGACCGTTGGCAAGGCCACGCTCGAGAAGATGATCGCCGTCGGCGCAAACGCCCTCGCCATCGAAGCGGACAAGACGCTCCTCGTCGAAAAAGAAGACGTCCTGAAGCTTGCCGCCGAGCACGGCATCACCATTGCAGCCATCTGAAGACTGATCCAAGCGGAGCCCGCACGCGGCTCCGCTTTTTGATTGCGATTTTTTCCGCGGCCATGCTGACGTGACCCTCCTCACGCGCCCGCGCCGCTCCAGCAAGACGCTCCTCATGTCGATGACGCAGCAGTTCCTCGACATCGAGCACGCCGAAGAACATCGGAAGCTCTTCGAGGGCCTCCAGGTCATGGACGATCCCGTCGCGATGGCCGAGCAAGGCACGCGCCCTGTTATTTTCCTAACGATGAAAAACCTCGAATGGGACACGTGGGACGGCATGCAGAAAAACATCGCATGGGAGCTTTCCCGCCTGTACAACCGGTTTGCGTTCCTGCGCCAAGAGGACATGGACGACGGCCTGCGGGCGTCCTATGAAGCACTCCTCGTCGGCAAGGCGACGCCCGAAACCATGGGCAAAGCGTTCCAGCTCCTCTGCCAGCTGCTCGAGCAGCACTACGGGAGAAAAGTCGTCCTGCTCATTGACGAATACGACGCGCCGATCCAGCACGCGTGGATGCACGGTTACTACAAAGAAGCCATCGGATTTTTCCGCAACTTGTATTCCATCGCGCTGAAATCAAATCCCGCGCTCGACTTCGCCATCCTCACCGGCGTCCTGCGCATCGCGAAAGAAAGCATCTTCAGCGGGCTGAACAACCTCGAAGTTTCTTCCGTCTCCCAGGGAGGCTTCATGGATGCTTGCGGCTATACGAAAGAGGAAGTCACAAAACTTGCACGCGATCTTGGCCGCGAGGATAAGCTTGAGGAACTTGCCGAATGGTATGATGGTTATAATTTCCGAGGGAAGGAAATCTATAACCCTTGGTCGGTCAACAATTATTTCAAACAAAATTGCGAAGCCGAGCCCTATTGGGTCAACACCTCGGGCAATGACATCATCCGGACGATGCTCGCGCAAGCCGACGAAGAACGGTGGGGCGAGCTCCGCACGCTCCTGACCGGCGGCACCATCGCGGCTGCCATCCGCGATGGCGTCATCTACGATGACATCGGGAAAAACAGCAAGGACATCTACACGATGCTCCTGCAGACCGGCTACCTCAAAGCCGTCGGGAGCGTCAAGCTCGGCAGCGAACGCCTGTATGAGCTCGCCATCCCGAACCTCGAGATCCGCAACCTGTTCCAGAGCGAAATCATAGACCGCGTCGATGAGAGCTATGGCGTCGTCTCGTTTTACAAAATGGGGCTCGCCATCCAGCAAGGCAGGGCGGACGAGTTCCAACGCATCTTCCAAGGCATCCTCCGGCGCGCCGTGAGCTCTCACGACGCCGCCGATGCGGAAAGCTTTTACCACGGCCTCATGCTCGGCTGCACCCTGTTCTACGAAGCGGACTACCGCGTCCTCTCGAACCGCGAGAGCGGCGACGGCCGCTTCGACCTCGCGATGCTGCCGAAGAAGCCGCACCTCCCCGGCGTCATCATGGAATTCAAAACCGTCAAAGACGAAGCAGCGCTCGAAAAAGCGACGGAAGACGCCCTCCATCAGATCGACGAAAAATCCTACATCACAGAACTCGAAGCCGCAGGCACGAAAGCCATCTGGCGCTACGGCGTCGCGTTCTGCAAAAAGCACGTCCTCGTGAAACGAGGGACGTGAAATAAAAATATCGCACGAGGCAGCATGCCGCGCCCCCTCCTCAGTGGAGCTATCAAGTCGTTTGAAATTCAATTGACTTTTGCGAAAAAATCACATACTATGTAAACAGATGGACATTTCAGAATCCGTCTTTTGCAAGAGCTGATGAAATGACGGCCTCTGTGTTCTTAGTGACATAGAGGTCGTTTGTGATATGGTACATCGCGTGCGGAGGTGAGAACGATGCCGAAGGTCGAAGTTGCTATTCAGCCAGAAATTTTGCGGTGGGTGAAACGTGTAATTTTAGAACAGTGCCCTGTTACGAGGAAAGCGCAAGATCAGATTGGTTTGTTGGACGCTTGGATGAAGAAGGAACAGGTGCCGACACTGGCAAAAGTGGAACAACTGAGCAAGGATACGAGAATTCCCTTTGGTTATTTTTTCTTGCAGCATCCGCCGGAAAAAGAAACGACGATTGCAGATTATCGTACCTTGAAGAGCAAGGGCGTTGCAGAACCTAGTCGCGAACTCATCGATGTTGTCAACCATATGCTACTGGTACAAGATTGGATGGCCGAGCATCGGCAGGAAAATGGCTTCGCTCCGTTGCCGTTTGTTGGCAGTGCTTCGGAAAATATGCACATATCAGAAATCGCGCCATCTATCCGCATGGAATTAGACCTTTCGCTCGAGTGGTATCGTGATGCAAGAAGCTCTCGTGAAGCAGCGTTTCGCTTTTTGCGAGAAAAAGCGATGCATGCGAACATCCTTGTGATGCAGAGCGGCGTTGTTGGTCCTGGGAGCAACCGTCCCTTGGATGTAAAAGAATTTCGCGCTTTTACTCTCGTACATCCTTTTGCGCCGCTGGTTTTCATCAACGCCTGTGATTCTGCAGGCGGGAAACTCTTTTCCTTGGCGCATGAATTGGCACATATCTGGCTTGGCGAAGACAGTCTGCTCAATACGGGGAGCGAGCATATTTTTGTTGATCCGGTCGAAACCCGTTGTAATGCTGTTGCAGCAGAGATTTTGCTTCCTATGAGTATATTTCCCTCGAAATGGGAAGCAGCGTTTGCAGATGCTGGTGGTGATGTCAATCAGACATCGGAGATACTTTCCACCTATTTCCGATGCGGAAAAATTCCTGTCTTGCGTCGTGCACTGGATACGAAGTTCATCTCTCGTATGACATATCAAGTAATGGTGCAGGCGATCCTTGCGCAATATAGGGAACAGAAAAAGAAGGAGAAGAAAAAGGTTGGTGGAGAATATTATACGATGAAGCTCAGCCGATGGGATACGCATTTTTTGCAGGCATTGGATGCCAGTACGAAAAGCGGCCGCACGTCTTATGTTGATGCGTATCGTTTGACTGGAATGAATGGAAAAACATTCTCCAAACTGATGGACAAAGTGAGGGGGATGCTGGTATGAGTGAGGTGTACCTTTTAGATTCCAACTGCTTTATTGCGCCTGCGCGAACTTTCTACGGTTACGATTTTGCGCCTAGTTTTTGGAAACAGCTGCGTTCGGTTTTGGTGAGACCGGACGTACTTGTCATTCGCGAAGTTCACGATGAGATTATGAAGGATGAAGAAATTGGGCCGTGGATGAGAGAAATTAACGAATATAGACCTTTTTCGACAAAAACAGGAAATGTCGTCATGTCGTACGCGAAAGTGCAGCAATATGTATCGGAATGCAAATTTTATACACAGGCAGGTATCATTGCGTGGGCAAAACGAACTGTTGCAGACCCGTGGCTGATTGCTGCTGCGTTGACGATGGAGGGGGCATGGGTCGTCACGCAAGAGCAATCCGTCGGCACATTATCACCCAAGTCCCCGACAGGGAAAGTAAAAATTCCTGATGTTGCAGACCACTTTCAGGTACCATGCATGAACCTCTTTTCATTTATGCGACGGATGCACTTTCGTCTATGATTTGATTATTTTTAGTTGAACCACCAATTCCTAAGCGGAGCCATCGCGCTCTGCTTTTTTATTGCCCTATCCTTTGGAGTGTGATATGATGTGAGAAGTGAATCCTTTGGAGGGGAGTTCTTTGGAACTAAATCTTTTGGAGACAATGACAAAACACGCGTCATCGAGGAACGGAGCGTCCGCAGCATGATCCATCTCACGCAAGCACAACTGCGCCAGCTCCAGCACATCGAGCTCGAGCTCCTCGTCGAAGTCCATCGCATCTGTCAGAAATGCGGTATTCGCTATAACATCATTGGCGGGACGCTGTTGGGCGCGGTGCGCCACGGAGGTTTCATCCCATGGGATGACGATGCGGATCTCGTGATGTTCCGCGATGATTATGAAAAATTTCGTGAAGCATGCAAGACAGAATTGGACTCGTCAAAATTTTATTTCCAGGATATGCATGTGACGGATGGTTATCGTTGGGGATACGGAAAATTGCGACGCAAGGGAACGACGTTCATGCGCGAGCACCAGGAACATATGCCGTATGAACAAGGCGTGTTCATCGATATCATGCCGCTCGACAATGTTCCCGACGCGTATCTTGGAAGAAAGTTGTTCGATGTTCATTGCTATTGCCTGCGAAAAATTTTTTGGTCGGCCGTCGGCCGCTTTACGGCGAAAAGCTGGCTCAAGCGTGCGTGGTTCCAGATGCTGTACCGTATGCCGTTCTCGTTCGTGAAGAAATACGTCAACCTATATATCGGCTTCTGCAAAGGTATCAAAAGCAGGGAAGTACGGATTTCCTTCATGCCGAATCCGCGCCCAGACGCGTGTTATCATCGCCGTTGGTTTGAGACAAATCCATTGATGGAATTCGAGGGCGTGCAGCTTTGTGGCATCGAGGACTATGACGGATTCCTGACATGGGAGTTTGGGGATTACATGACATTACCACCTGTAGAGAAACGGAAAGTGCATCCCGTCTCGAGACTCCAGCTCGTCGAACCAGATTTGGAAGGAAAAAACGAATGAAAGCAATTCTCCTGGCTGCCGGACAAGGAAAGCGTCTCGGCGCATACACGAACGGAAAACCTAAATGCTTGTTGCCGCTCGGCGAGGACACCATCTTGTCACGCGAGTTGAAGCAGCTGCGTTCCGTCGGAATTGTTGACGATGACATTTACGTGCTCGGAGGCTATCGGGCGGAACTGCTTCGCCCCATTGTGCCGAATCTGATTGTCAATCCAGATTATGATAAGTACGAAAACTCGTACAGCCTGGGGTATGCACTGGAACATGTCCCGGAAGACGATGTGCTGATTCTCGACACCGACCTGTGTTTTGATGAGAGCCTGTTGGAAGATGTGATTCAGGATGAGCATGAGAACCTCGTCTTGAGTCGGAAGTCTGATGACCTCGATGAGAGCACAGGAATCAAGGTTGATGGAAATGGCCGCGTGCTTGCCATCGGGAAAGGTTATCCTCATACAGGATACGTCTATATGAGTATTTTCAAGGTCGGTCGGGGTGCTGTGGCAGATTTTAGGGAAGCTTTGCTCAGTGAGAAGAACATCCACACATGGTACACGCCGGCGATTACGGATATTTGTCAGAAGCACATGTTTTACAATCTCGTCACGGACAAAAAATGGCATGAGATTGACTTTGTAGAGGACTATTTGGAAACAAAGAAATTGTTCGGATGGGAATGAGACAATGAAGGCGGTTATTTTGGCAGCTGGACGGGCGCTCGGACTGGGGGAGCTTTGCAAAGAAAAGCCCAAGTGCCTGCTCTCGTTCGGCGAGTGTACGATCTTGGAACGCCAGATGCAGATGCTGGGCGCATGCGGCATCCACCAAGAAGATATCACCATCGTGACGGGATATCATAGCGAGCAAATTGAGACGCTCTATCCGGAGCGCACGCTCTACAATGCTGCATATAAATCGTGTGACAATGCGCATAGTTTATTCCTTGCCCTGGAATCTTTGGACGATGACGTGCTCATTCTGGACGGCGATCTTGTCTTTGAAAAATCTGCACTCGATGCCTTGCTGGCATATGGTAGCGATTCTCTGCTGGCACATCATGGAGAGCCTGTATATGGTTCGACCGGCATCTTGGAGGATGCACGCGGCTGCGTCAGGGACATCGGCAAGCATATCACGGAACCGTTGATTTATGACAGCATCTTGTATCTCTCACGTGCATCGCTCAACGCATGGAAATGCTTGTTTGCCTGCCCGGAGGAGTGGAAAAGCTGGTATACGGTATCGCTCAACAAACTTGTGAAGGAATATCCCATTCGTATTGTGGCAGACGCTGGTCGTGTCGTGGATATTGACACGTTTTTTGATTACATCGACGCGAAACGCATCTTCGGTATCGAAGATTTTACAATTTTCGTCACGGGCGCTTCGGGGTTGTTAGGAACGAAAATTTATCACATCTTGAAGCGGGATTATCAGGTCAAGGGATTGCAGTATCGCGGCGGCAAGAAGGGCATGTATGCGTTGGATTTGACGAAAAAGGCGAAAGTCGATGCGTTTTTCGAGCTTCATCGACCGCAATTGGTTATCCATACGGCAGGCGTTGCTGAACCGGAGAAATGCAAGAAATATCCAGACATGGCGCGATCATTGAATGTGGATGCTGTGGCAAATCTTGTCGATGCTTGCAGGAAATATCACATCAAGTTGATTCATATTTCGACTGATTATGTATTTGACGGCGAACGGGATGAGCCTTATGCCCATGATGCGGAACGAATTCCGAAGAACAGCTATGGCGAATTGAAAAAGGAGGCAGAAGATCTCGTACGGGCATATGACAACAGCTTAATCGTGCGACTACCTATCCTTTACGGCTATAACGGTGATGATGACAAAGTAACGTTTCCAACTCGTGTCATTCGTTCGTTGCAGCATGAGCAGAAGATGAAACTGGACAACAAGCAGGAACGGTATCCCGTCCTCATTGATGAGGCGGCGCTAGCTATCAAATCGGCGCTCCGCCAGACGGGAATCATGCATATCACGAGTGCACAGAAATGCACGAAATATACGTGGGGACGCATGATCGCCCATACGTTCGGACTTCCGGAACACCTGATTGAGGAGGATAAGGACAGTCGCCTTCTTGACCGACCTCCACACACGAAATTGGCGGTTGGAGCTGGCGATGCCATGGTGAGCGATGTTGTGAAAGGCACGGAGATTTTAGCAAAGCAGATGCACTGCGTATTCCGACTCATTTACAAGAGTCGTCCCTATGCTACGGAACTTGGACAGAACGTTGCGCGCTATCGCTATCAGCTCGGATGCACACTGGCGCAGCAACTTCCCCCTGACATCACGATGCGTGCCAATTGCGTCATGCCAGTGCCGAACTCCGGCCTGTACTATGCCATGGGATTGGCAAGTGCCTTGCACCTTCCATATATCCAAGGCCTCGTGAAACCAGATAGCGGCGTGCGCAGCTTCCAGTTGGCCGACATCGCGCTGCGTACACAGACCATCCGTGAGAAGATTACGCCAATCGCAGAAATGGTGAAGGGCAGAAATATCTTGCTCGTCGATGAAGCTATCTTTACGGGGGTCACGCTCAAGGTTGTCTGCGATATGCTCAAAGGCTGTGGTGCGGGAAAGATATATATCTGCATCCCTACTCCGATTTGTGAGTGCCATTGTCATCAGTATGTGCAGCCAGAGCGCGATCTTTTGTTCGATGTGATGGAGCAGGGGGAAATCAAAGACTACTTTGGCGCAACAGGTGTTTTCTTTCAGGATTATGACACATTCCGTGACACTTTGAAGCATCAATCACAGATTTGCTACGAATGCTTTGCTCATGGGGAGATTGGAGCATAGACGCGGGCTGCGGGAAAGAGATTTTTACTAGGAGACACAACAAAAAGCCGCCGCACAAAACGTGCGGCGGCCGGGAGCGCAGCGGATCAGTAGGCCAGATGCGACTCCTTCGCGATGAGGATGACTCACTCGACCGCGAGGCCGTTCTTTTCCGCGAGCGCGCGGATCTGGTCGGCCGTCCAGCCGGAGAGTCGTTCGATGGCATCGAGATGCATATGCTCTTTGAGCATGTTGATGATGATTTTGCCTTGGCCTTGCTCTTTTGCATATTCCTCGCGGTATTGCATCGCTTCTTCTTGGTTCCATTGGAGTGTAAACATATCGACAACCTCCTTGGCATTTTGATTATTTGATCAGCTTCTTATAAATTTTTTCGATATAGGTGAGCATTCGGAGCGGCATGTTTTCGTTCCAAGTGCTTTGGTGTTCCATAAGGACGATAGCTTGTCCCTTCCAAAGAAAAGAAAGATCGTTTCTTTGGCTGTCTAGGAAGACATTACGCAAGGTTGCGATTTTAATATCCTTTGCGAGAATGCTTTCGTCCACGCGGATGGCTTGGTAGAGTTTCGCAAGCTCTTTACGATTGTTGAAGAGCTTGCGAAAAACGGAGTCTTTGACTTGCCGGTTCGCCATGACATCAGCCCTTTCTTTACGTCCTATTTTACAAGGATTTCATCCAAATCGCAAGGAGGCACACATGTTGGAAAATGCATATGTCACACAGCTCTTCGACCGTCTCGCGGCATCGTCGTGCGATGTCGGCGGGCAGGTGGCCGGGTATACGAGCTTCATGGAAAAGATGGTGGATCGTTTCTATGCGCTGCACGGCACGCGCCACCAAGTGTTCTTCGTCGGCAACGGCGGGAGCGCGGGGATCTCGATGCACATGAACACGGACTTCCTGAAAAACGGCCGCCTGCAGACGCACAGCATGCACGATCCCGCGACGCTGACGTGTCTTGCGAATGATTACGGCTACGACGAGGTGTTCTCGCGGCAGCTGGCGCTTGCGGGCGCAGAGGGCGATTTGCTCGTGGCCATCTCGAGCTCGGGCCGCTCGGAGAACATCCTGCGCGCGGCGCGCCTCATGCGGGAGCTCGGCGGTACGGTGATGACGTTCACAGGCTTCGCACCGGACAACCCGCTGCGGCAGCTCGGTGACTACAACTTCTACGTGCCGAGCGATAGCTACGGCATCGTCGAGTCCATCCACCAGCTCGTGCTGCAACAGGCAGTGGACGAGCTCATGCAGCGGTATACCGATTGAAAAAAAGGGGAGTGCATTTATGAAATCCATCGTCACCGGCGGTTGCGGCTTTATCGGGTCGCATATCGTCGACCGCCTGCTCGCAGAGGGGCAGGATGTCATCGTCATCGACAACTGCAGCACGGGGCGGCTCGAGAACCTCGCGCATCACAAAGGGGATGCGCATCTCACGATCGTCGAGGCCGATATCTGCGACTACGAACGGATCGCGCCGCTGTTCACGGGCGTCGACTGGGTCTTCCACATGGCGGCGCTTGCGGATATCGTGCCGAGCATCCAGCGGCCCGAGGATTATTTCCATTCGAACGTCGACGGCACGTTCTCCGTCCTCCAGGCAGCGAAAGCGGCGGGCGTGAAGCGGTTCCTTTACACCGCGTCGTCCTCCTGCTACGGCATCCCCGACCATTTCCCGACGGACGAGACGGCGGACATCCGCCCCGAGTATCCATACGCGCTGACGAAGCGCCTCGGCGAGGAGCTTGCGCTCCATTGGGCGCAGGTCTACAAGCTGCCGGTCGTTTCGCTCTGTCTGTTCAACGTCTATGGCCCGCGCTCGCGCACGAGCGGCACGTACGGCGCCGTCTTCGGCGTCTTCCTGGGGCAGAAGCTCGCGGGCAAACCGTACACCATCGTCGGCACGGGCGAGCAGACGCGCGACTTCACGTACGTCACGGACATCGTCGACGCCTTCGTCACGGCGGCGAAGTCGGAGAATCCAAAGATCCTCGGCCAGCGGTTCAACGTCGGCAGCGAGCACACGTACTCCGTGAACCGCCTCGTCGAGCTCCTCGGAGGCAAGGACGCCGACGTCGTCCACATCCCGAAGCGCCCCGGCGAGCCCGACTGCACGTGGGCCGATACGAAAAAGATCAACGAGATGCTCGACTGGCATCCGCACGTCACCCTCGAAGAAGGCGTGCAGCATATCCTCAAGAACATCGACTACTGGCGAAAAGCCCCTGTCTGGACGCCGGACACGATCAAGGATGCGACGGCGGACTGGTTCAAATATCTGAGCAAATAAAGCAAGGAGCACGTATGGACACATCCGAGCACAAAATCATCAGCAAGGAAGCCTTTGCCAACCTCCGCGAGAACTTCCGCCGTGAGGGCAAGACCGTCGTGCTCTGCCATGGCGTGTTTGACCTCTTGCACTACGGCCACATCGAGCATCTGCGCGAGGCGAAGGCGCAGGGGGATGTGCTCGTCGTCTCCGTCACGGCAGCGCGGTTCGTGAACAAGGGGCCGGGGCGGCCGTATTTCAACGACGCGCAGCGCCTGTCGTTCCTCAGTGAGCTTGACTGCGTCGACTACGTCCTCTTGTCCGAGGCCGTGACGGTGCACGACATCGTGCGCTGCGTCCAGCCGGACATCTATGTGAAAGGGCAGGAGTACGCCAACGCCGCGAGCGACGTCACGGGCAACATCGGGCCCGAGCAGGCAATCGTCGAGCAGTACGGCGGCCGCATCTACTTCACGCAAGGCGAGGTCTACAGCTCGACGAAGCTCCTGAACAATTTCTTCGGCGCGCTGCCCGAGGCTGTCGTGCAGATGTCGCGCGGCCTGCGCGAGAAATACGGCGCGGACGTCGCGGAACAGGCGCGGCGCATCGTCGATGATTTCGCGAAGCTCAACGTCCTCGTCGTCGGCGACATCATCATCGACGACTATGTCTTTTGCAAAGTCCAAGGCCTCACGACGAAGGATGCCGCCATGTCGACGCGCTTTGATTTCCGCGAGCGATACGCCGGCGGCGCGCTCGCCATCGCCCGCCACCTCGCGAACTTCGCCGGCCACGTCACGCTCCTTTCCATGATGGGCATGGAACAGGACATCGCTGACGACATCGTCGCCGTCATGCCGCCGGTCGAATGCCGCATCGTGCAGGACGAGCACTTCGTCACGCCCGTGAAGCGCCGCTACCTGAAGCGCCACGCCATCCGCCAGCAGTACGAGAAGCTCTTTTCCGTGAACCACCTGCTCGACATCGACGGCATGCGAAAAGTTGACTATCGCAATTTTTACCGCAACCTCGAGGAAATGCTGCCGCAGTACGACCTCGTCGTCGTCTGCGACTACGGGCACGGCCTCATCGACGCACACGCGATGGAACTCCTCGAGCAGAAGAGCCGCTTCCTCGCGCTGAACTGCCAGACGAACTCGTCGAACCACGGCCACAACATCATCACGAAATACCACCATGCCGACATGTTCGTCGTCGACGAGCAGGAGCTCCATCTCGCCTACGGCCAGAGCCTTGCGGAAAACGACGAACTCCTCGCAGAGCTCTGCCGCGACCTCCACAGCACGTCCGGCTGGGTCACGATGGGCGCGGTCGGCGCGCTCGGCCGTCGCGGTGACGACGAGGCGCAGATCCCCGCCGTCACGCTCCATGTCAAAGACACCGTCGGCGCGGGCGATGCGTTCTACGCGCTCGCGGCGCTCTGCGCGAAAGCGGACGCGCCCATCGACCTCGCCACGCTCCTCGCGAACATCGCAGGCGCCATCAAGACGAACGTCGTCGGCAATGCGCGGCCGGTGGAAAAGGTGGACTTGCTGAAGTTTTTGGCGACGGTGCTGAATGTGTGAGGAGGGGGCGCTTCCATGATCCAGATTGAGAAGCTCAAGGAGTTCTGCGCGGCGCATGAGCATCTTCTGATGTATGGGGCGGGACAGTTCGCGTGGACGGTGTTCCCGTTTCTCGGCACGCGTGGGATGGTACCAGAGGCCGTTATCGTCTCAGGACAGCCGGCAACTCCGACGTTTTCGGCGGGCGTTCCTGAATACCGGGTGGCGGATTTTCCAAAGAAACCGGGCGAGCGGTATGGCATCGTGCTGGCGCTGCAGGAAATCTTTCATGCGGACGTGCAGGCGCGCATCCGTGAAAAATTCGGCGAGGCGGCGGACGTGTTCGTCTTGCGTGACCGCGATGTGGAGCATGCGATCGCGCTCTATTCGACGGAACGGATGTTCGAACGGCTCGAAACGAAAGATGACGTTTCGATGGAAGAAGCGGCTGCGTTCGAGGCGCGGATGCAAGAAATCCTGCGGCACCACATCGGCGTCCGCGTCCAATTCATTGATATGAGAAGCATCGGCTGCTTGCTCGCATGGGTGTACTGGTGCGAACAGCGGCGGAAACAAGAAGGGGACGGGCTCTACTGGCTCTTGTGGCCCGTCGCGCAGCCGCTTCGGAAAGAACTGGAGCTCAAGGGTGCGAATGCGTACATCTTGGAAAAATTGTCGATGCCGGGCATGGAAGTCGTCACGGAACAGCGGCTGAAGTTCTGGCGGTATTTCTATCAGAAGGACACGGCATCCTTCCTCTTTGACACGAACTATGCCTTAGCCGATTGGATCAAGCAGATGGATACGTATTTCTGGAGACGCAACGAAGCCATCGGTGGGACGTATCTCTCGTTCACGGAAGAGGAAGAACAGCGCGGTAGGGAACAGGCAGAGCGCTTGGGCATCTATGGAACATTTGCTTGTTTTTCCACGCGGGACAACCTCTATGTCTCGAAGGTCATGAAGTATCAAACGGATGTCGCTGGCCGCTCCATCCGCTACCGTGCGTATCCGCTCGGACATCTGCGCCCGGCGATGAAATCTTTGGAGGCGCATGGCCTGCAGGCCGTGCGCATGGGCGCGATGGTCGGCGAGCGCATCAACTGGGAGAATACAATCGACTACGCGCATGACGGACGCAGTGAGTTCATGGACGCGTGGCTCTTCGGGCATTGCCGGTTCTTCGCTTGCGACCCGTCGGGCATCCAGTCGATCTCGTGGCTGTTCTCGAAGCCGAACGCGATGTTCAATGTGACCATCCAGACAACGCGAGGCGACTACGGCGCTATGACGACGCCAGAACGCGACCTTGGTATTTTCAAGAAATACTGGTTGCCGAGCGAGCACCGCCATCTGACGCTCCGTGAAATGATCCGTGCAGAGCAGCGCGAAGACGTCCACACGTTTGCGTCTGTCAGCGCCTACACGACCTACGACCGCATGGGCGTTGTCCCCGTCGACAACACGCCGGAGGAGGTTACGGAGCTCGTCACTGAGATGGCGCGCCGCCTCGACGGCACGATGGTGTACACGGAGGAAGACGAGCAACTCCAGGCGCGCTACCGCGAGATCGTCGACACGACCCCGATGAAGCACAACTTCCCTTGGATTTTCCGCGCGGGCGCGCACTTCTTGCGGACGAACCCATGGTTTTTGGAATGAGGTGACAACATGGACGCAAAAGAACGATGGAACGCCCCGAAGCGCGAGGGCGGCGTGCCGTTGTCGAATGACGTGCCAATCATACGAGCGCGGACGACGATGGACGGCATCCTCTTCACAGCGGCGCGGTACAAATTCGTCGCACGCATGCTCACGCCACGCAAAGGCGCGACCGCGCTCGAGCTCGGCTGCAACAACGGCTTCGGCACGCGCTACCTGCGCCAGCGCTGCGACCTGCGCTATCTCCTCGGCGTCGACTTCGACCACGATGCCATCGAGATTGCGCAGGCGGAAGTCGCCGACGACATCTGCGCGTTCCGCGAGGACGATTTCCTCGGCAAAGACTACCGCAGCGGCCGTGCTCGGGGGGGGTACACCTGTGTGTATTCCATGGACGTCATCGAGCACATCCCGCAGACGGACGAGCAGACGTTCATTGACACCGTCGCGGACAACCTCGCACCGGACGGCTTCGCCGTCATCGGCACGCCGAACGTGACGATGTATCCCTACGCGAGTCCGTGGAACAAAGAACGCCACATCAACAACTTTGACCAACAGCGCCTGCACGCACTCCTCGCGACCCGCTTCGAACAAGTCTTCCTGTTCGGCATGACCGACGAAGTGCTGCATACCGGCTTTGATCCGATGTGCTGCTACATTTTGACGCTCGCGTGCCAGAAGAAATAAAATCGCCCCGCAACCATGAGGCTGCGGGGCGGGAGAGAGAGCGGAACGCTGCATCAAAGTAATGCGAGAACCTTGGGCTGGAGTGCGGCTGGAATTTTCAGGAGTTCCATGGCTTTTTCTGCGGTGCAGTTCAAAGATTCCATGAGCGATCGAACAGATTCGGCTTTGCCTTCGGCCTTGCCTTCCGTGCGTCCTGCATTCCATTGTTTCTGCATTTCCATCATGATGGTCATATATTCCCACCTCGTTTCTTTATGTTCTTTGACTTTCTGAACTTCATCTTCAATACTTTTGGCAAAACGGCCTTTGGCTGTCAAGCCGTTTACATAATCAAGGAAGAATGCAATGTCCGGGCCGAGCCCTTCACGGTTTCCCTGGCTGTTCAGGAAAATTTTCGTCGTTTCGTCACCCATCGTGAGCGCAGGATTTTCCTTGCATGCCTCTTGGAAGGTGTAGACGCTTTGTCCGGCGGCGAATGGATCGAAGGTACAGATGAAGATGACAAACGATTTTCGGAGGTTCGTGTAAAATTCGCCTTTGTTCAACACGTCCATGTCCATCATGGCTTGATAATAGCGGGCGCGTTTCGGCAGCTCGTCAGTCGCATCCCCGTCGGTTGTCTGCATTTCGATATCGTAAAGCGTTCCCTTGTCGTCTTCGACAAAAACGTCGAGCCGCACGCTTTTGCTGTCATAGCGGATGTCGATGGTCTTCTCCGTGACGGGATACGTGATCCGACGGATGCGGATGCCGAGGATTTTCTCGATGAGCCGTTTGCAAATCCGTTGGTTCTGCATGACTTTGAGAAAAAGAAAATTGTCGCAGATCGTGAGCTCGTCCCACGTCTTGATTTTCCCCATGGGAATCGCCTCCCTGCCTCTATTTTACGGCGGGAAGGAAGAAACCGCAAGCATTTGCAATCATCATCGCGTGTAATCGCACACCGGATTTTGCTTCAGGATGTTGCGAGATTGTAGCACGCACGAACCAGAAGAAAGAAGGAAATAAAAGTGAACAGAACAGAACAGAACATCCTATTCCCTCCCTGATATCATCAGGAACGTTTACAGCCATCTGGGCGATGACTTGTCGCGGCAGCTTTTTCGTGAGCGGCTGATTGTGAACTTTACCGGTGAAATGTCTGGATGGCGCAAATACACGGAAACGGAGATGCCTGAGGGCAAGGCCGTTCGCGATGAACTTGCAAGCCATGCTGCCCAGGAAATGATTTTGTTTGGTGCAGGGGCGAATGGCAAGATGATTCGTCGGGTATATGCCGATTTGCCATGGGCATGCTTCGCTGATAACCGTCAAATGGGGACATGTGAAGAGCTTCCCATCATTTCTTTTGATGACCTTTGCGCGAAACACAAAAATGCGTTCGTCCTCGTCACGCCGATGAAACATGATCAGGAAATCGTGCAACAGTTGATGGATGCTGGCTTCCCATCAGAGAATATTCGCACATGGAATGATTTGACGCGGAAGATGGAACATGATCAATATTTCGACCTGCCACAGATTCACTTCGGCGAGGATGTCGTTTTCATCGATGCAGGCGGTTATGACGGCGCAACGACGAAAACGTTCATCGAGTGGTCGAAGGGGGCATACAAGAAAGTTTACTGCTTCGAGCCGAGCACGCATATGATCGCGGAGTGCAAAAAGAATCTTGCAGATGTGTCAAACGTCGAAGTCATCCGTGCCGGCGTCAGCGACATGACGGGCGAGCTCCAAATGTTCGAAGGTCCGACGACAGCGGCAGTGTCTACGGAATTTATGGTGCATCCCGGCCCCGCAACAATGTTGCCTGTCAAGAAAATCGATGATGCATGCCCGGATGCGACGTTCATCAAGATGGACATCGAAGGTGCGGAACTTTCCGCACTGAAGGGCGCAGCGGATACAATCCGCCGCAACAAGCCGCAGATGGCGATTTGCCTGTACCACAAGCGTGAAGACATCTGGGAACTTCCCGATTATATTTTGTCGTTGCGCTCAGATTATACGTTTTATATCCGTCACTATACCGTGCATACGGGAGAAACTATCCTGTACGCCGTATAAAAGCAGAGGTTTTGATTTTGAATGCCTACTCGAACCTGAAAATCTTCCACCACGCCGACGCGCTGGATGCGATTGCGCGGGGGGGACATCGTGCGCCGTATTACATCCGGCTGAAGCCGACGAACGTCTGCAACCATCACTGCGCCTACTGCACGTACGGCTCGGGCGGGACGCGGCAGCGGACGGAGAACCGCGATGCCATCGACCACCGAGACAGCATCCCGTGGCCGAAGCTCCAAGAGATCCTCACCGACATGGGCGCGATGGGCGTGAAGGCCGTCACGTTTTCGGGCGGCGGCGAGCCGCTCTGCTACCCCGAGATCACGGATGCCGCTGCGCTCGCAGAGGCGCAGGGCATCGAGCTTTCGCTCATCACGAACGGCCAGCTCCTCGCGGGCGCGCGCGCCGAGGCATTCCGCCAGGCGAAATGGGTGCGCGTCTCGTTTGATTCGCCCGTACGCGCGACGTATGCGCGCCTGCGCGGCCTGCCGGAGAGCGCGTTCGACGCCGTCACGCGCAACATCGCGTCCTTTGCGAAGGCGAAAGACAAGGACTGCGTCTTCGGCGTGAACTTCGTCGTGAGCAAGGCGAACGCCACGGAGGTCTACGAGGCCGCGCGGCTCCTCCGTGAGCTCGGTTGCGACAACGTGAAATTTGCCGCCGTCGTCGAGAACACGCCGCGCTACCACGCGGACATCAAGGACAGCGTCATCGAGCAGATCCACCGCGCACAGGCCGATTTTGCAAAAGACGGCTTTGCCATCATCAACAACTACGAGAACGACTGGATGGACAAAAACTTCCACGCCCAGCCGTTCGATGTCTGTTACACTTGCCGCCTCGTCACTGTCATCGCCGCCGACCAGCGCGTCTACCTCTGCCACACCCGCGCCTACGACTCCGATGCCATCGTCGGCGATCTGCACGGCGAAAGCTTCCGCGACCTCTGGTTCTCCGAAGTGACGAGAGAGCGCCTGCGCACCCTCCGCCCGCGCACCGACTGCAAAAACTTCTGCGTTTATCAGGAGCGCAACCAACTCATCGCGGCGTACTACGACGTCGACATGCGGCATGTGAACTTCATCTGAAAAAAGCCCCGCAAGCGCGAGGCTGCGGGGCAGGGATTGGGCTGGCATCAGTAAACCATATTGGACTCCTTCGCAATGCGGAGGACTTCGTCGAGCGACGTCTCCGTGTCCTCGGCGATCTGCTCATAAGGCACGCGGCGCTTCAGCTGGTTGCGGATGAACTTCATCGTCGCCGTAGCGATGCCTTCTTTCATGCCTTTCTCCATGCCTTTCTCCATGCCTTGCTCCATGGCATATTCATCACGATACCGTTTGGCTTCTTCTTCGTCCCATTGCAGTGAAAACATGTTGACAACCTCCTTGCCAAATTGTTTGAGGAAATCTTTCAGAATGCCGTGATCTTTGCAATAGAGCACGGCATCGTGGATCGCATTGTCGTCCGTCATCCCAGAGACTTTGTTCTTGTGGATCAGATGCACGAGATAGCTGTAACCCCGTAGCGGCTGGCACGCCTGCAGGATGGCGTTGTTCTCGTCATACGAAATATCGATGACGTGACATCGGAGCTCGAGATCGCCACCCTCTGGATCTTCGAACGCATCGGAAAGCTTGAGCATCGGCCGCGGCTCGGCAAGCTTCGGCCCATTGTAAAGGATGTAGAACTTCGGTGTTGGAATCTTGACGAGAGGCGAAAGGTACATCGCGCGTTTCGCATCGCGCTCCTTAATGATTTTCCGGTACATCTTGTCGATGTAAGGGAGCATTCGGAGCGGCATGTTTTCGTTCCATGTGCTCTGATGCTCGATGAGGACGACGGACGTGCCTTTCCAGAGAAACGAAAGGTCGTTCTTCTGGCTGTCGAGGAAAACATTGCGGAGCGTCGTGATCTTGAGGTCTTGCGGGGACACCACGATGCCAGGCTGGATAGCCTGATAGAGTTTCGCGAGTTCCTTTCGATTGTTGAACAGCTTGCGGAACACGGAATCTTTGAACTGCCGATTCGCCATAGCTCTATCGCCTCCTCGTCTCTATTTTACGGCGAACCGGCGGAAACCGCAAGGAAAAGCGACGGGCGGGGGTGCGATGGGTTCATAGTATGAGATGTTTCTTTGAAAGGATGAGAAAAATGCTAGATTGGCTCAAACGGACAGAAAACCAGACGGCGAAGATTTTGGAACAGCTCCGGGCGGCGGATGAATCTGTCATGATGTTTGGCGCGGGGAACTGCGGCGAGCATTACTTGAAAATCTTGCAGGAAAACGGGATTGAAGTCGCGTGCTTCCTTGACGATGATGCGGAAAAGCAAGCACACGGTTTCCTCGGATTGCCGGCCTTTCCAGTAAGTCATTTGTCCACTCGGGGGGGGCAGATCGTTATTTCGTCCTACGGACCCGACCGACTCGAGCGGCGACTGCTTGCCATCGACCCGACGTGCGCGGAACGCATCGTGAAGCCGGACTTCTATCTCTGGGAGGACGGGCTCGACTACGTCGCGTACTACGAGGCGCATGCGGTGGAGATCGAGGCGGCGGAATCATTGCTCGCGGATGAAAAATCCCGCAAGGTATTCCGCAACCTCCTGCAGTACAAAGTGAGCCGCGACCGCGCGCTCATCGAGGAGATTCGCGACGATGCAAGCTTGCAGTATTTCGATCCCGAGGTCATAGCGTTTGGCAAGGACGAAGTGTTCCTAGACCTCGGCGGCTACATCGGCGACACGGTGGAAGCATTCGCGTCGCACGTCGGCGAATCGTACGAGCGCATCGTCGCGCTCGAGCCTGACCCGTCGAACTACGCGAAGCTCTGCGCCGTCGCGGAGCAACATCACGACGTGACGTGCCTGCCATACGGCATCGGTGCGAAAGAGGGGACGCTCCGTTTTGCCTCGGATGGCACATGGACATCTGCGGTCAATAAAAACGGAAATGCGGACATCACAATCAAGAGCGTCGATCAGTTGTTCGCAGGCCGGCGGCTGACGTTCCTCAAGGCCGACATCGAAGGATTGGAAAAGCCGATGCTCGCGGGCGCGAAACAGACGATTGCGGAACAAATGCCGAAGTTGGCGCTCTCTGCCTATCATTGCAAGGAAGATATTTTCGCACTCATCAACATCGTCGACCGATATCGAAAAGGTTATCGGTTCTATCTACGACACTATACGGAAATGCCCATCGATACGGTGCTCTACGCCGTTCGGTGAATCGCCAGAAAGAAGGAATCCTCATGCCAGAAGCTCTGTCCGCCATCGCGCGCAAGCTGCGCCAGGACATCGCACGGATGTTTTATGTCTCGCATTCTGGGCATTTTGCGCCGGCGTTGTCGTGCGTCGACCTCTTTGCCGTGCTTTATTTTGGCGGTATTGTCGACAGAACACGCCGGCTCACGGAGATGCGCGACCGTGTGATTTTGTCGAAAGGCCATGCATGTGCGGCGCTCTATGCGGCGCTTGCGAATGCAGGATATTTCCCACGCGAGGAGCTCTTGACGTTTTATCAGGACGGCTCGCGGCTCGCGGGGCATCCGAGCGTCGCGCTGCCCGGCGTTGAGACAGCGACGGGCGCGCTCGGGCATGGCATCTGCTTTGCGACGGGCACGGCGCTCGCGGCGAAGCGCGACCACGCTTCGTACCGCACGTACGTCGTCATGGGCGACGGTGAGATTCAGGAAGGCTCGGTTGCGGAGGCGGCGGCCTTCGCGGGGCGCGAGCAGATCGATGCGCTGACGGTGATTCTCGACGCGAACGGCTTGCAGGCGAGCGACACGGTTGCGAGCATCGCGCCGCTCGGCGATATCGCGGCGCGGTGGCGGCTCTGGGGCTGGTCGATATTTGATGTAGACGGCCACGATTACGATGCGCTCCAAGCAGCCTTGCAGCAGGCGAAAGCTGGCACGGGCAAGCCAAACCTCATCATCGCGCACACCGTGAAGGGCAAAGGCGTCACGCTTGCCGAGGACAGCACGGCGTGGCATAGCCGCGCACCGAAAAACGAAGAGTGGGATAGCGTCTGCCACGACCTTGGCATGACGCGGGAAGAACTGGTGACGATATGAGAGACGCGAGCACGCAGATGGTCTATGACTTGGCGCACGGAGATTCGCGTGTCATGGCGCTGACGGCGGACAACCGCAACGAGATTTTTGACAGCATTCGCCAGGAGCTCCCCGCGCAGTATGTCGATTACGGCATCGCCGAAGAAAACATGGTCGCGAGCGCGGCGGGGCTCGCCTCGTGCGGGAAAATCCCGTTCCTCTATACGATTACGGATTTCCTCGCGCTTCACGCGCTGGAATTCATTCGCAACGATGTTTGCATTCCGAAGCAACACGTCGTGTTCCTCGGCCGTTCGTCTGGCCTCACGAGCTACACGATGGGGCCGACACACCAAGGGACGGAGGAACTCTCCATCCTTCGCACTCTCCCGAACCTCCTCGTGATCTCTCCCGCGACGCCGATCGAGGCGCGGGAGGCGACACGGTTTGCTTATGCGCAGGACGGGCCTGTCTACATCCGCCTCGAAGGGCGCGGCGAGCCGGAGTACTTTGATGAGACGTTCCGTTTCCGCCCGGACGAGGGGCACGTCCTGCGTGCGGGGGATGACGTGACGGTCGCTGCGATGGGCTCGATCGTGGGCGAGGCGCTGGACATCGCGGAGGAACTCGCACGCGAGGGCATCGAGCTGCGCGTGATCGAGCTGCCAACCGTGCAGCCCGTTGACGCATCGCTCGTCCTCGCCGCCGCTCGTGAGACGCGCGGCCTCATCTCGCTCGAGGAGCATACGAAGTACGGCGGCCTCGGCAGCGCCATCGCTGAGTGCCTGACGGAGCACGGCAGCGCGACGCACCTCATCCGCCTCGGCCTCGACGGCTGCGCCCGGGGCTGCGGCCAACGCCAGTACATGCGCGAGCAAAACGGCATCGGCAAGACCGCCCTGCGGGCGGCCGTGCGGCAGCTGCTGGAAGGAGGACGGAAATGACGGAGCAAGCGAAACGCATCCTCGTCACCGGCGCGTCCGGATTTGCGGGCGGCATCGTTGCACGGCATCTCGCGCGATCAGGCTTTGACGTCGTGGGGACGGTGCATCGCCATGACGCGGACGGCGCGTTCCCCACTGTGCGGTGCGACCTCGCCGAGCCGTGGACGCTTGACGGCACGTTTGACGCCATCGTCCACACGGCGGGCGCGCTGCCGTACCAGCAGCCGTCCGTGCTCGCGTACAAAAAAAGCAACGTCGACGCCATGCAGCATCTCGTTGCCTTCGCCAAGACGCACGGCGTGCGCCGCGTGATCTTTTTTTCCACCATCGGCATCTACGGCGACTTCTGCGGCAACTTCGCCGTCGACGAAGACAGCCCGCGCATCGACCCCGATACGTATGGCCTGACGAAATATCTCGCCGAAGAAATCCTGCGCGACGCCGGCCTCGTGACCATGAGCCTCCGCATGCCCGGCCTCATCGGCCACGGCGCGCGCCCCGTCTGGTTCACGAACACGGTCGCGAAATTCCGCCGCGGCGAGCCCGTCACCATCTACGCGCCCGACTACGAGACGCGGAACTTCGTCTGGGCCGATGACGTTGCGTGTTTCGTGGGAAAACTTTTGACGATGGATGTATGGCCGCACGACCGCCTCGTCCTCGCCGCACGCGAGCCCGTCACCATCCGCGCTCTCGTCACCGAAATGCAGCGCCTCACACACTCCGCCTCCCCTATCCGCGTGGCGGAGGGCAACCGCCCACCGTTCTGCCTGAACCCGGCACGGGCGCTCGCGATGGGATACGAGCCGATGACGGCGCTCGAGATCGTGCGGCGGTATGTGGCGGGGTTGCAGGAAAGATAGGAGATTTGAATGAGCCATCCAAAGATTTCCGTGATTTTGCCCGTGCTGAACAACGAGCAGTTCGTCGACCGCTGCATCGATTCCGTCCTGCATCAGACATACGAGGACTTCGAGCTCATGATCATGGTCGGGCGCTGCAAAGATCGATCGCTCAAGCGGTGCATTGCATGGCAGGAACGCGACGAGCGCATCATCATCGTCAGCCGCAAGGACAGCAGCCTCAGCGACGCGCGGAACTATGCACTCCCCGTCGCGAAAGGGAAATACCTCGCGTATGTGGACGCCGATGACTGGTACGAGCCGGAGTACCTCGCGACGCTCGTCGCGCCGCTCGAGGCCGATGACAGCATCGAGCTGTCGTGCTGCGGCTGCGCCATCGACCATGAAGACGGCCGCAAGGCTGCGCCACTGCTCCCGAAGGCAAGCGGCACGGTCGACGTCACTTCGGAGACATACACGCAGTTCGTTCCGAACCAAGCCGTATGGATCAAGATGTTCCAGACAGAGTGGGTGCGCCGCTATGACATGCAGATGTATGACGGCTTTGCCGAGGATGTTTCCCTGCAAGTCATGATCGCCGCCGTCGCACAGCGGATATATTGCGTGCAAGCGCCGCTCTATCACAAGACGTTTGAAAATCCCGACAGCGTTTCCGTCAACTTCTTGAAGAAAAGCTACCTCGACACCGTCCTGGGGCTCGCCTATGCCGTGGAGTTCATCCGCCGGCACGGGCGAGAGGCCGTGCTGTCGAAACCGCGACTGAAGAGCATCATCTTCTCGCGCATCCAGACAGCGCTGACGTGCTCAGGCTATCTGCCGGAGGTCTCGGAGGCAGCAAGGGCGTTTTTCCAGAAATACTACCCCGCAGAAGCCTCGCAGGTGCGCTACGAAAAGAAATCTTTGGACGCACCCGTCGAAATCATCGCCGGCGCAGGGCAGATTACGCGAAACCTCCTGCATTACATGGAAAACAGCAGCCGCGTCCGCTACGTCATCGACAACCACGCGCACAAAGGCCAGACCATCGGCAGCAAACAGGTCTTCCCGTTTGCGGCGCTGGAACAAGAACCGAAAGACGTCCCCATCCTGATCGGCTCGACGCTTTACGAATACGAAATCGCGCAGCAGCTGCGCGCGATGGGATTCGAAAATGTTTACTATGTCGGCGACGTGCTCGACGAAGAAGCCGTGCAGAAGGTGCGGATGCTGTGAGGGTCGGAAAGAATTTTCCTAGTGCAATCCTGACATGAGAAAGGCGGTGCTCGATTGAAACAGGTCGTTGTTGTCATTCCTATATACAAAGAACAATTGACGCAGTTCGAGCAAGTGTCACTCACCCAAGCAAAGCGCGTGCTTGGACGCTATGACATCTGCTTCATGGCGCCGGAACGTATGCGCGCGTTCCTCGAGGAGCGAGGCGCACGTGCGGAATATTGGCCGGATGCTTGCTTTGATAATCGTCTAGGCTACAGTAAGCTGCTGCTTACGCCGGAGTTTTACGAACACTTTGCGGATTACGAGTACCTATTGATTTATCAGCTCGATGCATTCGTTTTTTCAGATCAGCTCGAAGCATTTTGCGCGATGGGGTATGACTATATCGGTGCGCCAATGCCGTACTGGTTTGGATGGCCGTATGGTTGGAATCATGTTGGTAATGGTGGGCTCTCCCTTCGAAAAATTCCTTCTTGCATCCACGTCACACGAAATCGGGCATCAATTTACAAAAAGACGCAAGCGAAAAGCATTCTGGAAGTTTCGGAAGATAGATTCTTTACGTATTGCGGATGGGACAAACAGATAGATTTTGCTACACCTTCAACCCAAATAGCTACAGATTTTGCCGTAGAGTTTGAGTTTAGCGAGTGTTATCGCAGAATTTCCAAGGGGTGGTTGCCTTTTGGTTGTCATGGATGGAGCAAAACTTTGCATTTTGCTCGATGGGAAAGGCACATCCGTGCTGCAGGATATGCTTTTGAGGACGATGTGATTCGTGCTGTCCGCAGAAAGGGGCGAGGAGCGCGGAAACGTATATATGAAGATGGCATCATATCTACATTGATAGAAAATATGAAACGCAGTGGCAATCGCGCCGTCGCGAAAGACTTTTCTTGGATGGACGGTGCAATCCTCTGGGGCAACGGCATCGTTGGGGAGCGGGCGCAATCGTTGTTTGAGTTCCTCGGTTTCCATGCTGCCTATATTTTTGACAGAGGAGATCCCGCCGCGCAGCCCGTTCCGGCGGTGCTTCATGCGAAGCGGCACAAAATCCTCGTTACGTCGGAGAGATACTACGACGAGATTGCGGCGGAGCTCGCATCCTTGGGCTTGCGGGAGAACGTGGATTTTTTCCGGTATCACGCCATCGAACGCAAGATTGCCGCGAAAATCGCGGAAGAAAAATATCACGGAAAACGATTTGCGTGGTTGTGAGGAAAGACCATTGGAAAAACTTTTATTGTTTGGGACTGGGCGGTTTTATCAGCGGAGACGTGAAAAGCTGTATGCCATGTTAGGGCAAGATGAAATCGTCGGCTTCCTGGATAATCGCGCCGAGAAAAAAGCATCGTTGATGGACGACCGGTTTACCTGCCGGGAGAGCTTTCTGGCATTTCCTATGATCGCATCATCCTCATGAGCGCGAGCATCCGCGAAATGCGTGAGCAGCTGCTGCAACGCGGTGTTTCTGCAGCGCGAATTTCTTTTTATGAGGAATATCTCGCAGCCAAGGTTGCGGGAACGGTTGCCCTTCCAATACGGGCGGCATCGTGCCGAGAGAAAAAACGCATTCTCATTGTCGCGTATGCCATGAATTATGATGGCGGCACAATAGTTGCCGTTTATGCGGCACAGGCGCTCCAAGCACGAGGCTATGATGTGACGCTCACGGCTTCTGCGATACATCCAGATTTGGCACGTGATGTCCAGGCGATGGGCGTGGAGTTCGTCGCGTGCCCGACGTTGCCTTACCTTGGAGACAAGGAGCGGGAATGGATCGGGCAGTATGACATACTTATCGTCAATGTTTTCCAAAATATCCAAGTGGCATGCTCCATGCGGAGGATTCTTCCCGTAATCTGGTGGCTTCATGAAGCAGGAGAACCGTATTCCGCAATCTATCCCCATTTTCGTTATCAGTTTTCTCGATATGATTCTTCCACGCAGATGGGTGGTCTTCAAATTTTCGGGGTGAGTCCAATTGCATCGCGCGTGTTTTCTGGATACTATCCGGAGGTTCCCATTGGCGTTCTTCCGTATGGGATTCCCGATACTTGGACGCACGAACAGGCTCGGCATGAGATCCCTGTGTTTGCCATCATTGGGGGGATCCAAGCACTGAAAGGGCAGAGGGAGCTTTTGCAGGCAGCACGAGTGCTTTGGAGAAAATTGAGGAGGATGCCGTTTGAAGTTTGGCTGATCGGCAGCGAGAGTGACAATGCTTACGGAAGGGAGGTTTCTGACCTCGTGCAACAATGCCCGTTTGCGCGCTTCAAAGGAATCTTGACGCGCGAGAAAATGGAAACGGCCTATCGAAGCATTGATGTCGTTGTCTGCGCGTCGCAAGAGGAGACGATGTCGATGACATGTATTGAGGGGCTGATGCATGCAAAAGTATGTCTGACGACACGGAATACAGGGATAGCGTCGTACTTGGAAGATGGTGTCAATGGATTCGTTTGCGAGGACAACCAGCCGGAGCATTTGGCAGATGCATTGGAGCGTATCTGGAAGGCTCGACCGCAATGGGACGCTATCGGAAGACGGGGCCGGATGGTTTATGAAGAATATTTCACGATGGATGCATTCGGCGAACGTTTGGAACAGGCGTTGTTGCAGGCCGAGTCAGAGAAAGCGTAGGTGTCGGCATTGATTTCTGTCATTGTCCCCGTCCTGAACAACGAATCGTATCTCGACCGTTGCATCGCGTCCATCCTTTCGCAGACGTATCAGGATTTCGAGCTTCTGCTGATGGTGGGGCGTTGCAAGGATGCTTCGCTCGAGAAGTGCATCGCATGGCAGAGGAAGGACGCGCGCATCATCATCGTCAGCCGCAAGGATCATAGTCTTGGCGATGCGCGTAATTATGCGTTGCCTATCGCCAAGGGGGAATATATCGCTTATGTCGATGCGGATGACTGGGTGCAGCCGACGTTTTTGGAAACATTGGTGACTCCGCTCGCGGCAGATGCGTCAGTTGATGTGTCTTGTTGTGGATACGAGACCTGTGGTGGTGATTTGGATGGGCGAGATGTCCTGCCGTTGGTGGATGGCGTGCATCCGGTAGATTTTGCAGGTTTCTTGCGAAAGATGCCCATCTTTGCTGTCTGGTCGAGGATGTATCGTCAAGCATGGTTGTTGGAACATGGAATCACGATGTACGACGGGCAATGCGAAGATGTGACAATGTATCTCATGACGGCGGCTGTCGCAAAAAAAATCGCCCTTTGTCGTGAGCCACTGTATTGCTACAATGCATCGAATCCGAACAGCTTGAGCTTTGTTCCTGTTACATCGTTCACGGATTTTGCGTACGCTGCAGATTTCGCGATGCCGTTTCTCCATGCACATGGTGTTATCGCGAATTATCGGAGCGAACTTGTCCACTTGATTTGCATGAATCTGCAAAATGCCATGTTCACGAATGATTTTCAAACCGATGTTGTTCAGGTGGCACAATGGTTTGTCAACAAGCATTTCCCGGAAATGGCGTCATATATGCGTTACGCACCGCAGCTGGCAGACTTCGGCGATGTGCCTGTTGTCGTCTTTGGCTCAGGCCGGGATGCCGCCCGTCTCCTGCACCAGCTTCCGCCAGGCGTGCGCGTCCGTTATCTTGTGGACAACGATGCGAAGAAGGCCGGGCAGTCGCTTTGCGGTGTGGTCATCCGTCAGTTTGACGATCTCCTCCAAGAGCCGCGCGACATCCCCGTCATCATCTCGACGCGTAATTATCGCTTTGAGATCGCAAAGCAGCTGGATGGCGCAGGCTTTTCGCATTGGTGCTACATCGAAAGCGTGCTGACACAAGATCAGCTGCGCGTGCCAATTGAAGAACTCACGACGCCAGAGAAGGAGACATGACCATCTGTGATTATCACAAAGACCCCGTTCCGCATCAGTTTTTGCGGCGGCGGGAGCGATTTGAGCTCGTTTTACCGGCAGCACGAGGGCTGCGTGCTGTCGACGAGCATCAACAAGTATTGCTACATCGTCATTCATCCGTATTTTGACGAGCACCAGACGCTGCTGAAGTATTCGCAGACGGAGCTCGTGGACGATATCCGCGACATCCAGCATCGGATCTTCCGTTGCGTGCTGGACGACTACGGCCTGCATGGCGTGGAGATCGTCAGCACGGCGGATGTGCCGGCGGGGACGGGGCTCGGGTCGTCGAGCACGTTCACGGTCGGGCTGCTGCATGCGGTGAACAGCTACCACGGGAAGTTTGTGTCGAAAGGCTGGCTCGCGAAAGAGGCGTGCAAGGTCGAGATCGAAAAGCTCGGCTCGCCCATCGGCAAGCAGGACCAGTACGCGGCGGCGTTCGGCGGGCTGAACTTCATCCGTTTCCATGCAGACGAAAGTGTCTCCGTCGAACCCATCGTGATGCAGCCGGAGACGTACCGGCGGCTCGACGCGAACCTCATACTGTTCTACACGGGGCTGAAGCATGACGCGAACGCCATCCTCTCAAAGCAGTCGGCGAACATGTCGCAGACGGACAAGGTGGCATCGCTTCGCGCGATGACGCAGCTCGCGCGGGACATGAAGGCGGCGCTCGAAGCAAACGACCTCTCGTCGTTCGGCCGCATCCTCGACGAGGGCTGGCAGCGCAAGCGCACGCTCGCGAATGGCATCACGCGGCCGGAGATCGACGCGATCTACGCCAAGGCGATGCGCAGTGGCGCACTCGGCGGCAAATTGCTCGGCGCGGGCGGCGGCGGCTTCTTCCTGTTCTACTGCGAGCAGGAGCAGCAGGAACGCTTGCGGGCGGCACTCGGCTTGCGCGCGTTCGACTTCCATTTCGAGCGCGACGGCTCGTCCGTTATTTACATCGGCGACAAATATTGGGATTGAGGTGACAGGGAATGCGTGTTCTGGTCGCGGGCGGTGCCGGCTTCATCGGCAGCAACTTGGTCGATGTCCTGCTGGCGCACGGCCATACCGTCGCGTGCATCGATGATTTTTATCTCGGCACGCGGGAAAATATCCAAGCGTTTGGAGAAAACACGTCGTTTCATTTTTATCAGGAGGACATCTGCGACGAAGCGCGGTTGCTCGACATTATGAAGGCGGAGCAGCCGGACTGCGTCCTGCATCTCGCTGCGAATTCCGACATCCAGGCGAGCGCACAGGATCCCGCTGTCGAGTACGCGCACACGTATGCCACGACGTTCCATCTCTTGCAGGCGATGCGCACATGCGGCGTGAAACGTTTCTTCTTCGCGTCGACGTCGGCGGTCTATGGCGACAAAAAGGGCGAACTCCTCAGCGAGACGACGCCGAATCTCGCGCCCGTCTCGTATTACGGCGCGGCGAAGCTCGGCAGCGAGGCGCTCATTTCCGCGTACGCGTACATGAACGACATGCACGCGCTCGTGTTCCGCTTCCCGAACGTCATCGGGCCGAACCTCACGCACGGCGTCGTCCATGATTTCGTGCAGAAACTTCGCAAAAATCCGCACGAGCTCGAAATCCTCGGCGACGGCCGCCAGACGAAGCCGTACCTCTACGTGCGCGACCTCGTCGAGGCGATCGTCGCGTACCTCGACGTGCCGCAAGGCGTGACGCTCTACAACATCGGCGTCGGGACCGCGACGAGCGTGACACGCATCGCCGACATCATCTGCGAGGAAATGGGGCTCACGGACGTGGCGTACCGCTACACGGGCGGCGCGGGCGGCTGGAAAGGCGACGTGCCGCGCTTCCAGTACGACCTCCGCAAGATTCACGCCACAGGCTGGCACGCCAAGCACACGTCGGACGAAGCCGTGCGCCTCGCGGCGCGCTGGATGGTGAACGCATGCAAGCCGTAATCCAGGCGGGAGGCCGTGGCACGCGCCTCTCCAGCGTCACGAAAAACGTCATCCCGAAGCCGATGGTAGAGATCGCGGGGAAGCCGCTCCTCGCGTGGCAGATGGAGGAACTCCGGGCGAACGGCTTCACGGACATCATCCTCATCGTCGGCTACCTCGGACACGTCATCCAAGATGATTTTGGCGACGGAGGTCGCCTCGGCGTCCGCATCCGCTACATCGAGGAACGCGCCGACGAACCGCTCGGCACGGCGGGCGCGCTCGCCTATCTGCCGCCATTCCTGACGGGCGACACGTTCGCCTTCGTCTATGCCGATGCGTTTTTCAGCGTCGACTTCGAGCGCATGATGGCGTTTCACCGAGAAAAAGGCAGCGCGGCAACGCTCTTCGTCCACCCGAATAGCCATTCGTTCGATTCCGACCTCGTCGTATTAGATGAAGCCGGGCGTGTGACGGCCTTCGACAGCAAGACGAACGACCGCAGCAGCTACGACTACGAGAACATCGTCAACGCCGGCGTGTTCCTGTTCTCGCGCAGCATTTGCGACAATGTGCCGATACCGCGCAAATGCGCGCTTGAAAAAGACGTGCTCCAGAGCATGCTCGACCATGGCGCACCCGTCTACGGCTACCGCTCGACCGAATACGTCAAAGATGCCGGCACCCCCGAACGCCTCGCCGCCGTCGAGCGCGACCTCACGATCGGCATCCCGCAAAAGAGGAACCTCAAACATCCGCAGAAAGCCATCTTCCTCGACCGCGACGGCACGTTGAACCGCTACGTCGGCCTCCTGACACAGCCCGATGAGCTCGTGCTCGAGGACACCGTCCTCGAAGCCGTGCGGGCCATCAACGCGTCGGAATACCTCGCCATCTGCTGCACGAACCAGCCCGTCGTCGCCCGCGGCCTCTGCACCATCGAGGACGTCAATGCCATCCACCGGCGGCTGCAGACGCTCCTAGGCAGAGGCGGTGCCTACCTCGACGACATCATCTACTGCCCGCATCATCCCGACAAAGGCTATCCAGGCGAGAACCCCGCCTACAAGATCGACTGCAACTGCCGTAAGCCAAAGACCGGCATGATCGACACCATGGCCGAGCGCCACCACATCGACCTCGCACCGTCGTGGATGATCGGCGACACGACACGCGATATCCAGACCGCAAAAAACGCCGGAATGCGCAGCGTGCTCGTGCGGACGGGAGAGGCAGGGAACGATCGTGCGTTTGCAGTGAAAGCGGAGTGTGAGGCGGAGACGCTGATGGAAGGCGTGCAGTGGATTTTGCGGAGAAATGAGTGAGCATCGTTGAAAGAAGTTGTGGTTGTCGTCCCCGTGTATCGGGAAGAACGAACGCTTTTTGAGCAGGTCTCCCTGAACCAATTGCACCGTGTCCTAGGCCGCTATCCAATCGTTCTGCTCGCCCCCGAGCGCTTGCGCGGATTTTTGCAAAAAACAGGGGAGCGTGCGGAATTTTTTCCCAACGAAGATTTTGAAGGACGCCTGGCGTATAGCCGCTTGATGCTGTCCGAGCGGTTTTATGAGCGGTTTCTAGACTATGAATACTTGTTGATTTATCAGCTAGATGCCTTCGTGTTCCATGGAAATCTCTCCGCGTTTTGCGCACGTGGCTTTGATTATTGGGGCGCACCGATGCCATATAGTTACTGGACAGCATCGCCTGCCCATATTGGGAACGGGGGATTTTCGCTGCGCAGAGTCCGCGCTTGTCTCGATATGACGCGTAGAAAAACAGAAATCTATGAGCGTACAGGATTGCAAGACGTCTTCGAAGCATCCGAAGATTGCTTCTGGGGATATTGCGGGAAACACCCGGCACTTCCTTTTACCGTTCCATCCGTTCGCGAAGCTTTGACGTTTGCTATCGAGTTTGATGTCGCACATGTGTGGCGAAAAATCAAACAAGGGCAGTTCCCGTTCGGTTGCCATGCTTGGCCGAGAAGCCAGTATTTCGCACTTTGGCGCCCTTTGATCGCGCCATGCGTCGACAAGGAAACGATGGATGCGATGGACGCGCAGGCTTATGAAAACGGTCGTTTTGATTACTACGAGATGGAGAAGGAACGCATGCGAGGCGTTCTTTTCACGCGCCTGATGGAGCGGCCGTCAGTCTTGGTTCGAGAGGAGATGCATCGGATGCTTCCCGTGCACGAGATGTATTTTCTGTGGGGCAACGGTCGTGTCGGGCAAGAAGCTAGAGCGCTGCTGACGCGCTACGGCTATGAGAACTTCTGCTTGTTGGATGCGCGTGCGAGTGATGGACAGATGACAGAGAACGGTATTCGCGTCACAACACCGTCGTACGCCTTCCAGCAGTTCGGACACCAGCGAGTTTTGATTACGACGACAAAGTATGAAGACGAGATTGCCGGACAACTGATGCGGAAAGGATATAGCGTGGGGAGAGATTTTTTCGGGTACAAGGAATTCAAGAAAAAACTCATAGAACATACATATGAGAAAATCTGGACGCGAATGCATGAAGCATAGGAGTTGATGCGCTGTGCTGGAGAAGGGGCTGCTCAGTATTGTTATCCCTGTTTATCAATCAGAACCGTATCTGGGAGAATGCGTTGAATCCCTTTTGCAACAAACGGTTCCCATCGAAATCTGGTTGGTTGATGATGGTTCGACGGACGGTTCTTCTGAGATTTGTGACGATTATGAAGAAAAGTACGCATGCATACATGTCATCCATAAAGAAAATGGAGGCTCGTCTTCAGCGAGGGTCGCTGGTATTCGCGCAGCACAAGGAGAATATGTGGCATTTGTTGACAGTGATGACTGGGTGGATGCAAGTTTTTTTGCACAGCTATTGAAACCAATGTCCGAAGACGTTGACGTAGATATTTCCATCGGTGGCTTTGTACTGGAAACAAAGGAAGGACAGAAGACGAGAATTCCGTTGCTCTCCCAAGCAATGACATTTTCTGCACAGGAGACTGGGCGGCGGATGTTTGCGTGGCAGGGCTTTGATTGGGCATTGTGGGGGAAGGTTTACCGCAGGGGACTTTTTTGCGACGAGGCGTTTCTTGATGCATGGCCGCAGAACTATGGTGATGACACGTTTGTCAACTATCATCTTTTATCGCGTATTCGACGAGCTTCCTACGTTCCTGCTCCAGGGTACCATTATCGTATCCATGAGAGGAGCATGATGCATCAAACCTACCGCTCGGAGCGCATGGCATATTTCGAAATTTACGATGAAGTTATTGACGATGCGCGAAAGTGCGATCCCCAATTAGCTACAGAGCTCTTGGATATTATTGTGAAGATGGGACTCCCGTTGAGAGAATCTTTTTTGCGCGAAAAGATTTTTTTGGAAGATACAGAGCGTATGCGGAAGTATTTTATAAAATGGCTGCCGATGATGGAACCGCTTTGGACGCCGGAACTGCGGTGGCAATGGGATCACGTTGCGACAATTTCCATGAAGGAATATCTGGAACGAAAAAACAGATGGGGAGAAGAAATACGTACATTTGCGCAGAAATCGTCGCACTTCTACGTTTACGGGACAGGACTCTATGGACATTATTTTTCCCGATGGTTGGAGAATCTCAAAATTCCTTGGCGAGGGTTTATCGAAACCGTTCCAAGGAATGAAACATTCTGGGGAAAGCCCGTTTGTACATTGGAGCACTTGGAAGGGAGGGATGTTGCCGTCCTTGTGGCGATGAGCAAGAGGCACACGAAAGAAGTTCTCCCGCATCTTTTGGAATGCGGTGTTCAGAATGTGATGGAAGGATGGAAGATGTACTATTGAGTGAGGTAGAGAAAATGAAGCAGGAAGAAGCAGTGAAAGTTTCCGTCCTCGTCCCTGTCTACAATGTGAAACCGTATCTTCATGAATGCCTGGATAGTCTCGCAGCACAAACGCTTGACAGCATGGAATTTGTGGCTCAATCATTTTTCCTGTGGGATGAGCAATCCCCGGCAGGTTAATGGCGACTCATGTCGATGAGCTTCAAGAAGAAGTATTCATCGTCAGGATAGCCATAAGCCTGCCTGCGCAGCGTCTTGATCTTGTTGTTGATGC
>NZ_JALFCU010000032.1 GCF_022771645.1 Selenomonas sp. | reverse complement strand
TGCAAAAAACGAGGCGATCGGTGACCGCCTGTTTCTTGTACTGTTTTTTATGCCATGATTATCGCCAGTGTCAGATGACCGTGATTGAGGTCAAAGAAAACGGGGCTATCCGCACGAAAATGCTTTCGTGCGACAGCCCCTTTTTTTATTGCTTCATCATGGAGGAAGCGAGCGAATCTAGACGGGACAAACGCAAAGTAGTATAATAACGTCTGTAGATTTTCTGGAAAGCGGCGGCGTTTGTTGCTTTCCTAAAAAGGAGCGACGCTTTTTGAAAGCATTGTTGCGGGAGATGCACGTCTGGATGACGGCTTATATGAAGTCGTTTTACACGGCGGACGAGGAAGTCATGCAGGGCATCCGCATCAAGGAGACGCACACAGGCTACGTGACGGCGAACATGGTCGCGCTCGCGCATGAGCTCGGCATGACGGAGCACGATACGGCGCTTGCGGAGATCATGGGGCTGTTCCATGACGTCGGGCGGTTCCGCCAGTATTCGATGTACAAGACATTCAATGACGCGCAGTCCGAGGATCATGCAGCGCTCGCGCTCACGGTGCTCGATGAGCTGTCGTTCATGAAAAAACTCGCGCCGGAGGACGAGGCGCTCGTGCGGTTTGCCATCAAGAATCATAACAAGAAGACCATCGAGCCCACGGATGACCGGCGCGCGCTGCTGTTTGCAAAGATGCTGCGCGATGCGGACAAACTCGACATCTATCGCGTGCTCGCGCCGTTCCTTGACGAGAGCCATGCGGACGAGGCGCCGCAGTTCATCAAAGGGCTGAACAGCCAGCGCGTTTCCGAGAGCTTTTTGGCGGCACTCGTGGAAGGTCGACAAGCCGATTACCATGCGATAAAGACGCATGGCGACCGCAAGGTCGTGCGGCTTCTCTGGGTGTACGACATCAATTTTGCCTGGACGATGCGGAAGATTGTGGAACGCGGCTACGTCGACCGCGTCATCCACGCGCTGCCGCATGGCCGCGAGCTCACGATCGGCTTTCAGAAACTGAAATCTTATGTGGCACAGAAATGCGCAGGGCAGGACCGCCTTGCGGATTTTCTATCAAAATAAAGGGGAGATCACCATGGCGAACTTCATCCAGAACGAAATCGATGAAGATCTCAAAAACGGCAAATATACGACAGGCATTCATACGCGATTCCCGCCTGAGCCGAACGGCTACTTGCACGTCGGCCACGCGAAGTCCATCTGCCTGAATTTCGGCCTCGCGGAAAAGAACGGCGGCCTCTGCAACTTGCGTTTCGACGACACGAACCCGACGAAGGAAGATGTCGAGTACGTCGACTCCATCCAAGACAATATCCGGTGGCTCGGTTTCAGCTGGGGCGACCGCAAGTTCTATGCGTCGGATTATTTCGACCAGCTGTATGACTTTGCGGAGCAGCTCATCAAGAAAGGCCTTGCCTACGTCGACGACCTCTCGGCCGAGGAAATCAAGGCGTATCGCGGCACGCTGACGGAGCCGGGCAAGGAAAGCCCGTTCAGGAATCGCAGCGTGGAAGAAAACCTCGACTTGTTCCGCCGCATGAAGGCGGGCGAGTTCCCGGACGGCGCGCGCGTGCTGCGCGCGAAGATCGACATGGCGTCGCCGAACATGGTCATGCGCGACACGGTCATCTACCGCATCGCGCACGCGACGCATCATCGCACGGGCGACAAGTGGTGCATCTATCCGATGTACGATTTCGCGCATCCGCTCTCGGACGCGATCGAGGGTATCACGCATTCCGTTTGCACGCTCGAGTTTGAGGAGCATCGCCCGTTCTATGACTGGTTGCTCGACTCGCTCGACTTCGACCCGATGACGCGCCCGCGCCAGATCGAGTTCGCGCGCCTGAACCTCACGAACACGGTCACGAGCAAGCGCAAGCTGCGCCAGCTTGTGGAAGAGGGCTATGTGCGCGGCTGGGACGATCCGCGCATGCCGACGATTTCGGGCCTGCGCCGCCGCGGCTACACGCCGGCGGCCATCAAGGCGTTCTGCGAGGAGATCGGTGTCGCGAAGGCGAACAGCCTCGTCGACATCGCGATGCTCGAGCACGCTGTCCGCGAGGATCTCAACGAGCACGCCGACCGCGTCATGGCCGTGCTGCGCCCGCTGAAAGTTGTGCTGACGAACGTGCCGGAAGACCACGAGGAGATGCTCGTTGCCGACAACAACCCGATGCACGGCGGCCACCGCTATGTGCCGTTCTCGCGCGTCATCTACATCGAGCAGGACGATTTTTCGGAGAACCCGCCGAAGAAGTTCTTCCGCCTGAAGCCGGGCGGGGAAGTGCGCCTGAAGCACGCGTACATCATCAAGTGCGACGAGGTCGTCAAGAACGATGATGGCAGCATCAAGGAGCTTCATTGTACGATCGACCCAGATTCGAAGTCGGGCGGCAAGACGGCCGGCCGCAAGATCAAGGGCACGATCCATTGGGTTGCGGAAAAGACGGCGCTCGACGCGGAAGTGCGCCTCTATGACTACCTCATCGAGACGGATGAAGAGGGCAATGTGCCGAAGGATTTCATCGCGGCGCTGAACAAGGACTCCATGGAAGTCCTCACGGATGCGAAGGTCGAGCCGTCGCTCGCCTACGCCGCGCCGGAGACGCATTTCCAGTTCCTGCGCGAAGGCTATTTCGTCGTCGATCCTGACACGACGCCTGGCCATCTCGTCTTCAACCGCATCGTCGGCCTGCGCGACACGTGGGCGAAAGTGCAGAAGAAATAAGGGAGGCGTTTTTGTGCCCAAAATCCCGAAGAACCTCTCGGACAAGGACATGATGAAGAACTGGGTCGAGCCGGAAACGCTCGAAGAACAGTTCGAGAAAGCTGAAAAGGCAGAAGCAAAACGACGCCGCGAAGCGCCGGGCGTCGAGCCGCCCGTCGAGCTCGCGAAAGCGGGCTTCACGCGCCGGCTGACGGAAGACCTCGGCAAGGCGCTGACGGAGCTCAAGCTCCAGCTCACGCTCAAAGGCGCGACGGACATCAAGTACAAGATCAAGAAAGACGGCGAGACCATCACGATCCGACCAGTCTATCATCTTTGAGCAAAGATGGGATAAGCAATCAAGCTGAAACAACAAATCAGAAAGAAGTGGATAACGGATGACAACCACGACGATTGCCGTGATCATCTTTGTTGCAGCCTATGCGCTGATCATTTCAGAAAAAGTACATCGCACGATTGTCGGCATCTGCGGCGCGTCGCTCATGATCCTCTGCGGCGTCATCGACCAGGCAACGGCGATCAGCCATATTGATTTCAACACGCTCGGCCTGCTCATGGGCATGATGATCATCGTGAACATCACGAGCGAGACGGGCCTCTTCAACTTCCTTGCCATCTGGGCGGCGAAGAAAGTCAAGGCGCAGCCGATCAAGCTGCTCATCGCGCTCTCGGCGCTGACGATGGTCTGCTCGGCCCTCCTCGACAACGTGACGACGGTGCTCCTGACCGTGCCCATCACGTTTTCCATCACGGCGCAGCTCAAGGTCGACGTGAAGCCGTATCTCATCTCGCAGATCCTCGCGTCGAACATCGGCGGCACGGCGACGCTCATCGGCGACCCGCCGAACATCATGATCGGCAGCGCCGTCGGCCTGAACTTCATGGACTTCGTCGCGAACCTCACGGGCGTCGCGATCGTCATTTTCCTCGTCGTCGACGCCGTGCTGATCGCGCTGTACCACAGCGAGCTCAAGACGCAGCCGGAGCTGCAGGAAAAAGTCATGAGCCTCAATGCGCGCAGCCAGATCGCGAACCCGGCGCTGCTGAAGAAATGCCTGTTCGTCATCGCCATCACGATCTCGATGTTCGTGCTGCACGGCACGCTCGGCCTCGACACGGCGACGTGCGCGCTGTCGGGCGCAGGCCTCCTGCTCCTCATCACGTTCACGCGCAACGAGGGCATGATCGCGAAAGTGCTGTCGAAAGTCGAATGGCTCGCGATCTTCTTCTTCGCCGGCCTGTTCGTGCTCGTCGGCGCGCTCGTCGAGACGGGCGTCATCAAGATGCTCGCGGCGGAGGCCATCCAGATCACGAACGGCAGCGTCAACGCGACGGCCATGCTGATCCTCTGGATGAGCGCCATCGCCTCGGCGTTCATCGACAACATCCCGTTCGTCGCGACGCTGATCCCGCTCATCAAGGACATGGGCCAGATGGGCCTCACGAATCTCGACCCGATGTGGTGGAGCCTCGCACTCGGCGCCTGCCTTGGCGGCAACGGCACGCTCATCGGCGCAAGCGCGAACGTCGTCGTCGCGTCGATGGCGGCGCAGCGCGGCAAGCAGATTTCGTTCCTCGGCTTCATGAAAGTCGCGTTCCCGATCATGATCCTCACGATTATCATCTCGAGTGCGTACGTGTGGCTGCGGTATCTCTAATTTTTGAAACAACAAAAAGCGGACGGCTCGCCGCCCGCTTTTTTCGGCAAACGATGAAAGGAGTCTAGAATGGACGCAAAAGACAAAGGCAAGGAACTGAGCCCAGAAGAAGCGCGCAAAGAAGCGCTCGACAAGGCGCTCAAGGGCATCGAGAAAGATTTCGGCAAAGGCGCGATCATGCGTCTCGGTGATGCGCAGGCGCGCATGAACGTCGAAGTCCTCCCGACGGGCATCCTGCCGCTCGACGTCGCGCTCGGCGTCGGCGGCATCCCGCGCGGCCGCATCATCGAGATCTACGGCCCAGAGTCGTCGGGCAAAACGACGGTTACGCTGCACATGATCGCTGAAACGCAGAAGAACGGCGGCATCGCGGCGTTCATCGACGCGGAGCACGCGCTCGATCCGATTTATGCGCAGCATCTCGGCGTCGACATCGACAACCTGCTCATTTCGCAGCCGGACAACGGCGAGCAGGCGCTCGACATCGTCGAAGCGCTCGTTCGGAGCGGTGCGCTCGACCTCATCGTCGTCGACTCCGTTGCCGCGCTCGTGCCGAAAGCGGAAATCGAAGGCGAGATGGGCGACAGCAACGTCGGCCTGCACGCGCGCCTCATGAGCAAGGCCATGCGCAAGCTCACGGGCTTCATGAGCAAGACGCGCACGGCCGTCGTCTTCATCAACCAGATCCGCGAGAAGGTCGGCGTCATGTTCGGCAACCCCGAGACGACGACGGGCGGTCGCGCGCTGAAATTCTATGCATCCGTGCGCCTCGACGTGCGTCGCGTGGAGGGCATCAAACAAGGACAGGAATTCATCGGCAACCACACGCGCGTCAAAGTCGTGAAGAACAAGGTCGCGCCGCCTTTTAAGCAGGCGGAATTCGACATCATGTATGGCGAAGGCGTGTCGCGGCTGTCGTGCGTCATCGACATGGGCGTCGACCTCGACATCGTCGACAAGAGCGGCGCGTGGTTCTCGTATAACGGCACGCGCCTCGGCCAGGGCAAGGAGAACGCGAGGCAGACGCTCGCGGAGAACCCAGAGATGTGCGCCGAGATCGAAGAGAAGATCCGCGCGAAGCTGACGGAAGCCCAGGGCGAGCCGGCAGAAGCTGCGGATGCGCAGGCGGATGACGATGCCGAAAAGTGAAAAGACGGCGCTCATGTACGCCGTCGACCTTCTCGCGCGCCAGGATCAGAGCACGGCGAAGCTCCGCGAAAAGCTCCAGCGCAAAGGCTACGAGGAAGCGGATATTGAGGCCGCCATCGCGCGCCTCGAAGAGAAGCACATCCTCGACGATGCGGGCATCTGCGCACGGCAGTTCGAATTTCTTTACAATGAAAGCCGCAGCTCCGTGCGGCAGATCGTCCTCAAGCTCCAGCAGCGCGGCTTCGACCGCGCGATGATCCGCGATTGCATCCCGAAGGACACGTACGAGCGCGAAAAAGCCGCCGCGCTCCGCGTGCTGTCCCTTAAGTACAAAACATCCGCCGACCCGCGCAAGATGATGGCGAACCTTTACCAAAAGGGGTTCGACCTCGATGCGGCGCGCGCGGCTGTCGAAGCGTACGCTGCGGAAGCAGAGATGGATTCCGATTTTTCGTGACGCCAGCAAAAAACGCCGGCCGTTGCATCGTGTAGATGCGCGGCCGGCGTTTCTTTGCGTGGAGTGGAAGGAATTGCGCGCGCGGTTGTAGAATGTTACAAGATAACAATGGAAGAAGAAAGGACGAGGCATCATGGCGACAGAAAATGGAAAGCCGCGCACGGCGGAAGCCGTCGTGCAGGCGTATGCAAAACAGATCGGCGACCTCGAAGTCGAGGTCGAGCTGCTGAAAGAAGAAAACGAGTTGTTGGAATCACGGCTCACGGCATTCCAGAGCAGCGGCGCGCCGACGGGCGACGGCGTCGTGCACCGAGGCAGCGAGCACGACCTGTATCCCGGAGAGATCCGCGAGGTCGTGCTCGACGTACTGCGCAAGGCGGCGGAGAACTGCCAGGCGGGCACGCGCCGCGCCGATATTTTGAAGGACGTTCTCGCAAACAATGAGTTCCACGACGAGCCGCGCCGGCGCGCGCAGGAGCTCAAGACGGCGGTCAAGAGCTACAGCGGCATGACGTCGGCCGTGAAGAAGAAGCTCCACGATCTCGGCATCGACCCCGACCCGAAAGTCAGCAAGCACATCAAGATCACGTACTACGGCGACCAGCGCTACACGGCGGCCATGACGTCGTCGGGCAGCGACTCGCGCTGCGGCGGCAAGAACCTCGCCGCCGACCTCATCCAGCGGTTTTTCTGAGGCGGCTGCGATATTTTTCTGTTAGGCTATGTCACAACAAACAGTTGATAAATAGCCATTTTTATAGGGGAGTATCAGAACTCCCCTACAAACTGTTATTTGCAGTTATCTATACTCATTTGGAATTTCGATATGAAGTGTCTCACACAATAACTTCACATCATG
>NZ_JALFCU010000121.1 GCF_022771645.1 Selenomonas sp. | reverse complement strand
GTGACGAAAGAAGACACGGTCACGGTCATCTATTTCTCCGAGGTGCATGAAGACCTCTGATTTTTGTTCCATCACGACCGCTTGGGGAGGAAATTTTCACATTGAGCAAGCCTGCTAACGAACTCATTCTCGTGCTGGACTTCGGCGGCCAGTACAATCAGCTCATCGCGCGCCGCGTGCGCGAAGATCACGTCTACTGCGAAGTGCATCCGAACACGCTGCCTTTGGAAAAAATCAAGGAGATGGCGCCGAAAGGCATCATCCTGACGGGCGGACCGAACAGCGTGTACAAGGCGGACTCCGCGACGTGCTCGCCGGAGCTCTTCCGCCTCGGCATCCCCGTGCTCGGCATCTGCTACGGCTCGCAGCTCATGGCGCACCTCCTCGGCGGCACGGTCGAGACGGCGCCGACGAGCGAGTACGGCAAGACGGAAGTCACGGTCAAGGCGGAAGGCAAATCGTCAAAGCTCTTCCAGGGCGTTGACGAACAGACGATCTGCTGGATGAGCCACACGGACTACATCGCGCAGGCGCCGGCAGGCTTCACGGTCACGGCCGGGACGCCCGTCTGCCCCGTGGCCGCGATGGAGAAGGCAGCGGAGAAGCTCTATGCGACGCAGTTCCACCCCGAGGTCATGCACACGGCGCAGGGCAAGACGATGCTCAAAAACTTCGTCTATGACGTCTGCGGCTGCCACGGCGACTGGAAGATGGATTCGTTCGTGAAGACGACGGTCGCGGAGCTCAAGGCGAAGATCGGCACGGGGCGCGCGCTCTGCGCGCTGTCGGGCGGTGTCGATTCGTCCGTTGCGGCCGTGCTGCTCTCGAAAGCCATCGGCAAGCAGCTGACGTGCGTCTTCGTCGACCACGGCCTCTTGCGCAAGAACGAGGGCGACGAGGTCGAGGCCGTGTTCGGCCCCGACGGCCCGTATGATGTGAACTTCATCCGCGTCAACGCGAAAGACCGCTTCTATGCGAAGCTCGCGGAAGTGACGGAGCCGGAGCGCAAACGCAAGATTATCGGCGAGGAATTCATCCGCGTCTTTGAGGAAGAAGCGAAAAAGATCGGCGCGGTCGACTACCTCGTGCAAGGCACGATCTACCCCGATGTCATCGAGAGCGGCCTTGGAAAATCCGCCGTCATCAAGAGCCATCATAACGTCGGCGGCTTGCCGGACTACGTCGACTTCGAGGAAATCGTTGAGCCGCTCAGGCTGCTGTTCAAAGACGAAGTGCGCGCCGTCGGCCGCGAGCTCGGCATCCCTGAGTACCTCGTAAACCGCCAGCCATTCCCAGGGCCGGGCCTCGGCATCCGCATCATCGGCGAAGTCACGGAGGAAAAGGTCCGGATCGTGCAGGACGCGGACGCCATCTACCGCGAGGAAGTCGCGAAAGCGGGCGCGGACAAAGACCTCGGCCAGTATTTCGCGGCTCTCACGAACATGCGTTCCGTCGGCGTCATGGGCGACGGGCGCACGTACGATTACGCCATCGCGCTGCGCGCCGTCCAGACGAGCGACTTCATGACGGCCGAGAGCGCGCAGCTGCCGTGGGACGTGCTCAGCACGGTCACGAGCCGCATCGTCAACGAAGTCAAGGGCGTGAACCGTGTGCTCTACGATTGCACGGGCAAGCCGCCGGCGACGATCGAGTTTGAGTAAAACAGAATTTTGATAGGAAAAAATGGAGCGACACGCTCCATTTTTTATGGAGGTAATCCACGTATGAGAATCAATGGCCGGAGCGTAGGCATGTGCGCGCTCTATGTCGCGGTCGGTGCGATCGTCGGCGGGCTCGTCGGCGTGTTGCTGCGGAGCATCGACGCGTTCGCGGGGCTCGCGCCGTATCTCGCGAGCCAGACGCAGATCTTTTCCATCGCGCCGTTTACGCTCGACCTGTTCGTGTTCCAGATTACGCTCGGCTTCGCGTTCACGCCGAACCTCATGGCGGGGCTCGGCATGGTGCTCGGCTTCGTCGCGTTCCGGAAATTCTGAGGTGATCGTATGGAACCCATCATCCTGGCCTCGGGTTCGCCGCGTCGGCAGGAGCTCCTGCAGCAGATCGGCGTGCCGTTCGTCGTCGTGAAAAGCGACGCAGAAGAAATCCTGAACCATGCGGACGGCCCGCGCGCTCTCGCTATCGAAAATGCGCGGCGCAAGGCGCTCGCTGTCGCAAAGATGCATCCCGGCCGCATCGTGCTCGGCGCGGACACGGTCGTTTTCCAAGACGGGGAAGTCTATGGGAAACCGAAGGACGCGGCGGATGCGTGCGCGATGCTGCGGCGCTTCGCCGGGCGGCGGCACGCCGTCGTGACGGGCATCGCGCTCGTCAGCCGCGACGGCACGTGCCGCACGGATGCAGCAGAGACGAACGTGTGTTTCGCGGACATGACGGACGAAGAGATCACGGCGTATGTCGCGACGGGCGAGCCGATGGACAAAGCCGGCGCGTACGCCGTGCAGGGACGGGCAGCAGCGTTCATCCCGCGCATCGAGGGCTCGTTCTCGAGTGTCGTCGGCTTGCCGCTCTATGAAGTGATCACGTTGTTGAAAGCTGCGGGGGCGATGTAAATGACGATCATGGTGCGCGACCTGCCGATGGACGAGCGGCCGCGGGAAAAGCTGCTGAAATATGGTTCGTCGTACCTGAGCAATACGGAACTCCTCGCCATCCTCTTGCGCACGGGCATGAAAGACAAGTCCGTCATGCGCGTCGCGGAGGAAGTGCTCGCGCATTTCGAGGGGCAGGGGCTCTCGGGACTCATCCATATGTCGCCGAAGGAACTGGCACAAATCAAGGGCGTTGGACCCACGAAGGCCGTGACGATTCTCGCGGCCGTCGAGCTCGGACGGCGGCTCGCTGTGCGTGCGGCAGAGTCCATTGAGTCCATCGGCGGGCCGGAAGACGCGGCGCATTATGCGATGCCGCGCTTCCGCTACGAGCAGCAGGAGCATTTCGCGCTCATGACGCTCGACACGAAGAACCACATCACAGGATTTTTTGATTTGACAGTTGGCACGCTCTCAGCATCGCTCGTCGATCCACGTGAAGTTTACCGCAAGGCCATCCAGCAGTCGGCGGCCGGCATCATCGTCTTTCATAATCATCCGAGCGGCGACCCGAGCCCGAGCCGCGAGGACATCGCCGTGACGGAGCGCCTCGCGAAGACCGGCAAGATCATCGGCATCGATTTCCTCGATCACATCATCCTCGCGCGTGACACCTACCTCAGCCTCAAAGAAGAGGGAATCGTGCCTTGAAACCACGGAGTTCGTCGTTCCTCATCGTGCTTCCAGATTTTTTTTGTAATCTGTGGCAGAGTGAAAAAACTTGTGGTAGAATGTTGCTGTTGCAAATCTGACCAGCAGTCCTTGAAGGGAGTTTTTGATACATATGTGGAGTCTTTTTGGTGGTTTGTCGCATGACATGGGCATCGACCTCGGCACGGCGAATACGCTTGTGCACGTGAAGGGACGTGGCATTGTGCTGCGTGAGCCGTCTGTCGTCGCGATCAAGAGCGACACGGGCGACGTGCTCGCCGTCGGCGAGGAAGCGAAGCAGATGATCGGCCGCACGCCTGGAAACATCGTCGCCATCCGCCCGATGAAGGACGGCGTCATCGCCGACTTCGATGTCACGCAGGCCATGCTGAAATATTTCATCCGCAAAGCCATGAACACAAAATCGTTCGTGCGTCCGCGCGTCGTCGTCGGCGTGCCGTCGGGCGTCACGGAAGTCGAGAAGCGCGCCGTCATCGATGCGGCGCAGCAGGCGGGCGCGCGCGAAGCGTACCTCATTGAAGAACCGATGGCAGCCGCCATCGGCGCCGGCCTCCCCGTCGAGGAAGCGACGGGCTCGATGGTTGTCGATATCGGCGGCGGCACGACGGAGATTGCTGTCATTTCTCTGGGCGGCATTGTCACGAGCCGTTCCATTCGCATCGGCGGCGACGAGATGGATTCGTCCATCGTGCAATACATCAAGCGCATGTACAACCTCATGATCGGCGAGCGCACGGCCGAGGAGATCAAGATCAACATCGGCACGGCCATCGTGACGCCGGAAGCGGACAAGACGATGGAGATCCGCGGCCGCGATCTCGTCTCCGGCCTGCCGAAGACGCTGACGATCGAGGCAAAAGAGATCCGCGAAGCGCTCGACGAGCCGATTTTCAAGATCATCGACGCCGTGAAGTCGACGCTCGAGAAGACGCCGCCGGAGCTCGCAGCCGACGTCATGGATCACGGCATCATGATGACGGGCGGCGGTGCGCTCCTCACGAATCTCGACAAGCTGCTCTCGAAAGAGACGGGCATGCCGGTGCTCGTCTCGGAAGACGCGCTGTCCTGCGTCGGCGAGGGTACGGGCAAGTCGCTCGAGAACATCGAGCTCTTGAAGCGCGTCGTCATGACGTCGAAGAAGTTGAGACAGTAAGATGGGAAACCGCCTCAGAAGAGATAAAAATGACAACCGGCGCACCTGGGCGCTCCTGTTCGTCTTCGTGAGCGTTTTCTGCATCATTTTTTTTGCCGCCCAGGGCAGGTTCCAGACGCCGGTGCTCGGCAAGACGGCCGGCACGATCGCCGCGCCGTTCCAGAAAGCCGTGTCGTGGGTTGGCGACCAGCTGAGCTACGTCACGAGCAATATCTGGGAGATCATGACCGTGCACCAGCAGAACAAGATGCTGCGGAGCGAGGTCGACCAGCTGCGCATCCAGAACCTACAGGCGAGCGAATACGCGGCGGAGAACGCGCGCCTCAGGGCGCTCCTCGGCTACAAGCAGGCCGCTTACCAGTTCGACCTCGTCGCGGCGCGCGTCATCGGCCGCGAGGCCGACAGCTGGTCGCACATGATCGTCATCGACCGCGGCACGGCGGACGGCGTGCGGGAAAACATGCCGGTCGTGACGGAAAAAGGCCTCGTCGGCCACGTCGTCGAGGCCGGGCCGAACTATGCGAAAGTCCAGCTCATCCTCGATCCGCGCTCGTCCGTCGGCACGCTCGTGCAGCGCGCCGAGTCGCGCGTCGTCGGCATCGTCGAGGGCGACCCGGCGAACCCGACGATGCCGCGCATGGTCAACGTGCCGAAGAACGCCGACATCCAGGAAGGCGACGTCATCGTGACGTCGGGCTTTGGCGGCATGTACCCGAAAGGCCTCACCGTCGGCCTCGTGTCATCGCTCGAAAACGATGAAGCGGGCCTCCTCAAAATCGCACTCCTCGAGCCAGCCGTCGATTTCCAGCGGCTCGAAGACGTCGCCGTCATCGTTGCGTCGCGAGAAGCGCCGCCAGAGCCCTTGAAGACGCCGCAGCAGACGCCGGGCACGGAGACAGATCCGGCGGCCGAAGCCGCAGCGCAGAAAGCGGCGGCAGAAGGCACGGCACCGGCCGCTCCGGCAGCACCGGTGGCAACGCCCGCAGCAACGACTCCGCAGGCAGGTGGCGCACAGTGAAGAATTTCCTCAAGTGGGCCGGCACGGTGCTCGGCCTCTACGTTTTGCAGTCGTCGCTCCTCGCGCGGCTCGCGTTCCATGGTGCGTCCGTCGACTTCCTGCTGTTGTTCGCCGTGTCGTTCGGCTTCATCCGCGGCATGCGGCTCGGCGTGCTGACGGGATTCCTCGTCGGACTCCTGCAAGACCTCCTGACGGGCACGTTCTTCGGCATGAACATCTTCACGAAGATGATCGCCGGCGCGATTGCGGGACTGCTCTCGGACCGCGTGTTCAAGGAGCAGATGTTCCTGCCCGTCGTGTCGTCCGTCGTCGCGGCGCTCGCGAGCTATTTCCTTTTGGCCGTGCTTATGCTATTATTAGGGTATCGCTTTAATCTGGCCGTGAACGCGGGCTATACGCTCGTGCCGTTCGTCGTCTGCCAGCTGGTTTTTTCCTATCCGGTACATGTGCTCACGCGCCGGGTCAACGAATGGACGAGGGAAAAACAATAATTCCGTAGATCGTCTTTCAAGCACCTCGCGTCTTGGTGGGGTGCTTTCTTTGCTTTTATCGTCGTGCCGCAAAACGGTGGCACGCTCTCAGGAGAGATATTTTGGTCGAAAAAGAAGGGTACGACGGGTTTCCCGCCCGTCTTCGCGTCCTCGGCTATCTCATGGTGCTCGTCATCGCCGTGCTCATCGGCCGTGCTGGGTATCTGCAGATTTACGAGGGCGAATACTACGCAGGGCTCGCGGACGGCAACCGCATCCGCATCATCCCTTCCATGGCGCCGCGCGGCACGTTCTATGACAGGAATGGCCAGCTGCTCGTGACGAACCGGCCGGGCTTCACGGTGTCGCTGCTGCCGCTTACGTCGCCCATCAAGGACGAGACGATCGAGCGCGTGTCGAAGCTCGTGAACGTGCCTGTCGCTGACATCAAGGAAAAGATTGCGGCGCACAGCGGCTTTGACCCGATCCGCATCAAGACGGACGTGACGCCCGACATCGTCTCGATTATCGAGGAACAAAAAGACCTCTACCCGGGTGTCATGATCGAGAACCAGCCCATCCGCGACTACGTGTTGAAGCAGGAGGGCGCGCATACGTTTGGCTACGTCAGTGAAATCAACGATCAGGAACTCGCGGATAAGAAGGACCAGGGCTACAAGTCCGGTGACATCATCGGCAAGTTCGGCCTCGAAAAAATCTACGACCAGTATGTGCGCGGGCAGGATGGTGGCGACCAGGTCGAAGTCGACGTCTCAGGCAAACCCGTGAAGCGCCTTGGCCGCAAAAGTCCTGTGCCGGGCAACGACCTCGTGCTGACGATCGACAAGGACCTGCAGACGGCGGCGGAAAAAGCCGTCGATGACCGCCTGGCCATGATTCACGCGTCCGCAGCGGCAGCCGTTGTCATGAACCCGCAGACGGGCGAAGTGCTCGCGCTCGTGTCGCGTCCGGCGTTCGACCCGAATCTTTTCGCACACGGCATTTCGACGAAGGATTGGTCGGCGCTCAACAACAACCCGTTCCACCCGATGGACGACAAGGCCATCACGGGCGAGTATCCGCCGGGCTCGACGTTCAAAATCGTCACGGGCACGGCGGCGCTGACGGAGGGCAAGGTCTCGGCGGAGGAAAAAATCCTCGATACGGGCCACCATTGGATCATCCCGAAGGGCAATTCTGAGGGCGAGGCGCTCGGCTGGATCAATTTCACGGAAGCGCTCGCGCATTCCGACAACGTCTATTTCTACGAGATGGGCAACCGCCTCGGCATTGATCTGCTCGAAAAATACGCGCGCATGTTCGGCCTTGGTCAGCGCACGGGCATCGATCTGCCGTACGAGGCGAAGGGACTCGTCGCGAACCGCGAGTACAAGAAGAAGAATTTCGAAGACGGCGACTGGTATCTCTCAGAGACGTTCGACGCTGCGATTGGACAGGGGTTCAACCTCGTGACGCCGCTGCAAGCGGCGATGGTCATGGGGGAGATCGCGGCGAATGGCAAGCGCTACAAGCCGCATCTCGTGAGCCGCATCCAGACGCAGGATGGCGACGTCATCAAAGAGTTCCAGCCGGAACTGCTCACAGAGCTCCAGGTTCCTGCGAATGTCATCCGGCTCGTGCAGGAAGGCCTGCACGACGTGACGAAGTTCGGCACGGCGGCGAGCACGTTCCGGGGATTCCCGGTCGATATCGCGGGCAAGACGGGAACGGCGGAGAACTCTCAGGGACGCGACCACGGCTGGTTCGTTGCCTACGGGCCCTTCGACAACCCGAACATCGTCGTGGCAGTCATCGTCGAGCAGGGCGGCTTCGGTTCGCAGTCAGCTGTGCCGATCGGCCGCGAGATCCTCGAGGC
>NZ_JALFCU010000110.1 GCF_022771645.1 Selenomonas sp. | reverse complement strand
CATGCTTCGAGCGGCACGGATATCTATGCGACGAAGGGCGCGGACGCTTACCGCAACTTTGGCAACTACGGCCGGAATTACAAGATCGTCCAAGAGCCGGGCATTTACACGGCGCAGGCCGATGCGCCGAAGATGGATGACGTCAACCCCGCGAAGCATTTCCGCCCCGACATGGAGGCGTACAACTACGCATCGCATGACGAGGCGGGCACGGCGATTCGTGATCCGAAGGCTGGCATCGAGTACAAGGCGGGCGGCACGAGCCTCAGGACCGACGACTCGAGCTCCTATACGGGCACGATGAAGGTCGAGGGCGCGGGCGATATCGTGAACCTCACGCAGAGTGGCACGCAGGCGTCGGCTGACCGTGTTGACCTCACGGGCGAGGGTGCGAACTACACGCTTTCGGGCGCGGAGGACGTGCCGACGGCCGATGTCACGGTCGCGGACGTGACGGAGCTCGCAGATGAGCTTGCCAATGTGACGGACACGACGGCGACCGCGGCAACGACGACAACTACGACGGTCACGGATGACGATGATGACGTGCTCAAAGAGGCCACGGAGACGACGACCCGCGAGGCTGACGCCGCCGTGGAAAACATGGAGACGGCTACGGCAGCGACGGAGCTCTTCAGTGACACCATCACGGGCACGAACATCGCGTCGTAAACCGTTCTTTTGAATGGAAATTTGTGGTAAAATAACGCTAGGATTTGAACATCTGGGGATTCAGAAGAGAAGGGATGACTCTCATTGAGGGATAAACGGAATGATCTGTTGCTTGCGCTGGCGGCCGCGACCGCGCTTTGCGGCGCGGGCAGCACGACGGCGTTTGCCGCGCCGTCGCTGTCACAGCCAGGCATCGAGCTCTTTGACAAGTTGCCAGGTGCGGAGGCGGACGTCGATGACGAGCAGTTGCAGACGGCGCCGCCACAGACAAGCACGACGGAGACGCAGCAGCCCGCAACGGCGGAAGGTGCGGCGGAGACGCCGGCACAGCCGTCCGAAGGCGAGACCGCGCCCGAGCATACGGGCGCGACAGAGCCCACGGAAGCGGGAGAGCAACCAAGCACGTCGCAGACGGGCGAATCTGCCGAGCAGCCTGCCGCACAGCCGACGCTCTTCAGCATCGACGCAATCAACCTTGATGCGGCGGAGCTCGATCTTTCAACGAAAGAGCGTGCGGATATCGACGCGATTTTTGCCGAGGCGCTCCATCACGAGCTGTCGCTCGCGGAGCTGAACCAGACGATCGCGAAGGTCACGGTCTACACGCGCGCGCACGGCTATCCGGCATCGGCGGCGTATCTTCCCGCGCAGGAGTCGCAGGACGGCACGATCACGGTGCGCGTCATCCCGGGCCGCTACGGTGACGTGAAGCTCGACAACCACAGCAAGCTGAAGGACAGTGTCGCGATGCGTTTCGTAGAGGGGTTGAAAAAGGGCGAGATCATCCGCTCGAAAGGCCTCGAGACGACGCTGTACTCCATTTCGGACGTCAGCGGCACACGCGCCGTCGGCGTGCTCAGTCCGGGCAAAGATTTCGGCACGAGCGACGTGACGGTGCGCATCGAGGACGGCAAGCAGGAGAGCACGGTGCTCTACGCGGAGAACTACGGTTCGAAGTCGTCCGGTCGCTACCGCTACGGCCTGCAGCAGAGCTTTTATGATGTCGGCGGCACGGGCGCGAAAGCGAACCTCGGCGGCATGATCTCGAACTCGCACATGCACAACTACTATGCGAACTACGAGCTGCCCATCGGGCGCGGCGGCCAGACGCTCGGCCTCGGCTTCAGCCAGATGGACTACAAGCTCGGCGGCCCGTTCCGCGAATGGGGCGCGAACGGCAAGGCGAAGACGGTCAGCCTGTTCGGCTCGTTGCCGTTCTATCACACGCATGACAGCCAGCTCAAGATGACGTACGGCTACGATTACCGCAAGCTCGAAGACGACCTCGATCTCTTCGAGGGCGCGGCGGACAGCGAAAAGCATTCGCATTCCGTCCACGTCGGCGTTGCGGGCTCGCAGCAGATGCCGAAGACGTCCGTCGCTTATAGCGCCGACGTCACGCACGGCACGCTCACCATGGATTCCGACTACGCGAAGCTCGTCGACGAATCCGCGAAGACGAGCGGCGGTTTCACGAAATTCACGGCGGACACGACGGTCGTGCAGTCGCTCGGCCATCGCACGGACGTCATGGTCAAAGCGTCCGGCCAGCTCGCCGACCGCAACCTCGACGGCTCGGAGCAGATCTACCTCGGCGGCGCGAATGCCGTCCGCGCGTATCCGCAGGGCGAGGCGTCCGGCGACGTCGGCATCCTCGGCACGGCGGAGTTCCGCTACTACACCGACCTCACGGGCCTCGTGCTCAGCACATATTTCGACGCCGGCCATGTGAAGCTGTCGAAAGACGGCAGCGACGGCGGCGAGACGCTGAAAGGATGGGGCGTCGCCGCGAGCTACACGAAGCCGGGCGACTGGTTCGCAAGACTCGACTACGCTCGCCGCATCGGCAGCGACCCGAACATGAGCGAAGACGCAAAATCCAAAGGCCGCGTCTGGTTCATCCTTGGCAAGATCTGGTAAGCGACGTAGCGATGCCTGGGCGACGACAGAGCGTGCGAGATTCAACAGCAGCATGCTCGACACGCTGACTGTCGAGAAAGGATTCGAATGGGGGAAGGATCACTTGCCGCCCGTCTGCGTCATCTTCATTACCATTATAGAGGGATGTTTGACAAACGGCGGCATTCGTTGCTATAATGATAGCCGTCGTGGAGAGGTGTCCGAGCGGTTTAAGGAGCCGGTCTTGAAAACCGGTGATGCAGCAATGCACCGTGGGTTCGAATCCCACCCTCTCCGCCAGTTGTGAACATACGAAGAACCGTCTGCGGACGGTTCTTTTTTCGTGGAAGGAGTGCCATCTTTTGAAGATTGCATTTTTTGATTCCGGGATGGGAGGGCTGTCCGTCCTCCATCATGCGCAGCGCGTGCTGCCGCACGAGCAGTTCATCTTTTACGCGGACGAGACGCATGTGCCGTACGGGACGAAGCCGCGCGCGGACGTCGAGCGGTTCGTCGCGGAGGCGTTCGAGTTTTTGCTGGCACAGGATGTGAAGGCCATCGTCGTCGCGTGCAATACGGCGACGTCGGTCGCGGTGCCGGCCATGCGCGCGCGGTATGACCTGCCCATCATCGGCATGGAGCCGGCGGCGAAGAAGGCGCTCGCGCTCGACCCCGTGCATCGCGTGCTCGTGACGGCGACGCCGATCACGGTTGCGGGCGAAAAGATGGAGCACCTCATCGAGCGCGTCGATCACGAGCATCTCGTCGACCGGCTGGCGCTCCCCGAGCTCGTCGCGTTCGCCGAGCGCATGGAGTTCGACAGCGTGGCTGTCGAGCAGTATCTGCGCGACGCGCTCGCGCCGTTCCAGCTCGATGCGTATTCCGCGCTCGTGCTCGGCTGCACGCATTTCAATTATTTCAAGCCGGTCTTCCGCCGCATCCTGCCGCCGACGATGCGCTTCGTCGACGGCAACGAGGGCACGGTCGCGCAGCTCGTGCGCAAGCTCCGCGAGCGCGGCCAGCTCGCGTCCGAGGGACGGCAGTCCGTGGAGTATGTGTATTCGGGCGTGCGCGTGACGGACGCGGCGGAGCTCCGCCGCATCGATGCATGCAACCGCCAGCTCGATGCCGTGTACGATCTTTGACCATGAGGCCGGAGGAACACATCCTCCGGCTGTTTTTGTCTCATGAAAATGCTTTCCAAACGTGAAAACAAACAGTTCTCATTTTTCCCTATAATGACATCAGAACGACAGAGAACTCCCCAGAGCGGGCAAGAAAGGAAGCATTCCTCATGAAACTCCACAACACGAAAGAGATGCTGCTCGACGCGCAGAAGCGTCATTACGCCGTCCCGGCGTTCAACATCCACAACCTCGAGACGCTTTCGACGGTCGTCGAGACGGCGGCGGAGATGCGTTCGCCGGTCATCATCGCGGCGACACCGTCGACGGTGAAGTACGCGGGCAAGGACTACCTCATTGCGCTCGTCGGCGCGGCGATGGAAAAATATGACATCCCGATGAGCTTCCACCTCGATCATCACGAGGACGTCAGCGACATCGAGGACACGATCGCGGCCGGCTGCCGCTCCGTCATGATTGACGCGTCGAAGCTGCCGTACACGGACAACGTCAAGAAGGTGCAGAAGGTCGTGGCGTTCGCGCATACGTGCCACGCGACGGTCGAGGCGGAGCTCGGCCGCCTCGTCGGGCAGGAAGACAACGTCGTCACGACGGATGCGGAAAAAGCGTACACGAACCCGGAGGACGCGGTCTGCTACGCAGCGGAGACGGGCATCGACAGCCTCGCCGTGGCCATCGGCACGGCGCATGGCCTCTACAAGGGCACGCCGAAGCTCGACTTCGACCGCCTGAAGGAAATCCGCGCGCGCGTCGACATCCCGCTCGTGCTCCACGGCGCGTCCGATGTGCCGGACGAGATGGTGCAGCACGCGATCGACCTCGGCATCACGAAGGTCAACATCGCGACCGACCTCAAGATCCCGTTCGCGAATGCCGTGAAGTCGTTCTTCAAAGAGCATCCGGAAGCGAACGACCCGCGCAAGTATATGACGCCGGGCAAGGAAGCGATGGCCGCCGTCGTGCGCCACAAGATCGAGGTCTGCAAGAGCGCGAACTGCGCGTAAGAGGCCTGCTTCAAAGGCGATGCTATGAAGTTCGTGAACCGGCGCAAGGTCAATCAAACTCAGGCCCCCTCTCCGAGGGGGCTGTCAGCGAAGCTGACTGAGGGTGTGGCGAAGGTAGGGCGTAAGTTGTCGCACGATTGTATTGGCGAAGGTAGGACTTAGGCGATTCCTTCGACTGCACAATCGATATCTCCGTTACTTTCTACCTTCGACACACCTTCCACCGCTTCGCGGTCCCCCTCCCTCGGAGAGGGAGGCTGAAGTTTGAGGGCGCACTTGCGCTTCACTCAATGACATTCAGGAGGAGTGAACCGATTGATTCTCGTATTGAACCTCAACGCCTCCGTCGACAAACGCTATGCGCTGGCGGATTTCGCGAAGGGCAAGGTCGTGCGCGCAACGTCCGTGCAGAACACGGCGGGCGGCAAAGGCCTCCACGTCGCGAACGTCGCGCACGCGCTCGGCGCGGATGTCGTGACATCGGGCTTCGTCGGCGGCAAGGCCGGCGAGTTCATCGAAGAGCGCATGACGGCGAAAGGCCTGCGCGGCAACTTCACGCATGTCGCGGGCGAGACGCGCTCCTGCCTCGCCATCCTCACAGACGACGGCGCGCAGACGGAGATCCTCGAGCCAGGTCCGACGGTCACGGCGTCGGAGCTCGCGGATTTCCGCGCGCGTTACACGGAGCTCCTCGCGGATGCCGATGTCGTCGTGGCCTCCGGCAGCGTCCCGCAGGGCGTGCCGAAGGCCATCTACCGCGAACTGATCGAGGAGGCCCATGCGCATGGGATTCCTTTCCTCCTCGACACGAGCGGCGAAGCGCTCGAACAGGCGCTGCCTGCCAAACCAGATTTCATCAAGCCGAACAAGGACGAGATCGAGGCCTTGACGGGCCGCACGGTCACGAGCGAGAGCGACGTGCAGCGCGAGACGCGCGCGTTCGCTGACGCGGGTATTCCCTTTGCCTGCGTCTCGCTCGGTGCGGACGGCTCGCTCGCCATGGCCGATGGGAAATCGTATCGCGTGCATGTCCCCCGCATCGCGTGCAAGAATCCCGTCGGCTCGGGCGACAGCTTCGTCGGCGGCTACGCGACGGCAATCGCACAGGGCAAGTCCCCCCAAGAAGCCCTGCGCCTCGCTGCCGCTTGCGGCACGGCGAACGCGATGGAAGAGGAAAGCGGGTTCGTGCGGCGGGAGGTCGTGGAAGAACTGCTGCCGCAGATTGAAATCTCAGAGGTGTGAAAGGAAACGGGAGGTCGCCGCGGCGACCTCCCGTTTCCTTTGCTCAAAAATATCTTGCTTTCCGTTTCGCTTCCTTCGCGCGCTCGGCCTTTTCCTCTTGGCCCGCCGCACGTGATCGTGATGATGCGCGCGCCGAGTGACGCGGCGTTCTCGGCGGCTTTCAGGAGCTCGGGCGTCTTTCCCGACAGGGAATAGATGATGACGAGCTCCTTCTTTTTTACATGGCTCGTGATTTCCTGCATGATGAGCGGGTCGCTGTCCTCGAAGACGTTGACGCCGATGAGCTGCAGCTTCAGCGCGAATTCTTTCGCGACGAGCTGCGACAGGCCGCGCGACAGCAGGTAGACGCGGTCGGCGCTGCGGATTTCCTTCACGGCCGCGAGGATCGTGTCGATGGAGAGATGGTCGATCGTGTTCGAGACCTCGAGCTGAGAAAACTGATGACGGCCTTTTCCGTGTCCGTCAGGTGCTCGTGAAAATCCTGATCGATGCGGATGAGCATGCATAAAACCCCGTTTCGTTTTTTCACTCGATTTCCCTGCAAGCATTATAGCATGGAATGAAATGCTGTGTCGTCTTTTCGGCAGCGTTCAGAAAAATCGCTTTGACAAGGTATATACGATTCGTATATACTGATAAAAAGAACATTTGTACGAACGAAAGCGAGGGATTGTCATGGTCACGAGAATTTTTTCCAGCGGGAACAGTCAGGCGCTGCGCATCCCGAAAGAATATCGCACGGATATGAAAGAAGTGAACATCGAAAGGGTCGGCAATGTTTATGTCGTCTCACCTGCGGAAGATCCGTGGGCAGCGTTCAAAACATCGCTCGACATGTTCACGGCAGATTTCATGGCGGAGGGGCGCAACCAGCCGCCGCTCGATGAAAGCGAGGCGCCGTCATTTGATTGAGTATCTGCTCGACACGAATATCTGCATTTATGCAATCAACGGGCGGCCGATTCACGTTCGCGAAAAACTTTTGAGCATGATGCCGGATACGCTTGCCGTTTCTTCCGTCTGCGTCGCGGAGCTCGAATACGG
>NZ_JALFCU010000102.1 GCF_022771645.1 Selenomonas sp. | reverse complement strand
TCGTCGAGCACCTGCGTGTACTGGATGTTCGGCTGCGGCTTCGCGATGGCCGTGACGGGGAGGCCGTTCAGCGTGAACGACGCCGACAGCCATTCCCAGGTACCGATGTGGCCCGTGAGGACAACGACGCCATGGCCTTCGGCGAGCGCGGCCTTCATGCGCTCGAGGTGGTCAATCTCGATGTACTCGTGGAAATTTTGCTCGTTGAGATGCGGCATGTAGAGGATCTCGAGCACGTTGCGCGCGAGGTTCACGAACGACGCGCGGACGGTGCGCCGCGCCTCCTCCTCCGAGATCTGGAGCGACATCATCATCTGCGAGACGGCGCGCTCGCGTTCTTTCTTGATGAGCAGATAGTAGAGGCCCCCGAGCACCCATCCCGCGCCCATGAGGAGGCGGTACGGCGTATGGCAGACGATCCAGCTCAGCGCCATCAGCGATTTGTAGATCATGGATGCATGCGCTCCTTTGTTGAAAACGGAAAATTTATTGTGCGAGGCCGTTCGTCGGTTTCGTGTCCGCCTCGCCCGTCACGTCGTAGAACGACGCGATCGTCTCCTGCCAGCGCCCTTGCGCTTTGAGGATGTACTCGATGACGTCGCGGACGGCGCCGTGGCCGCCCTCGTATCGGGCGACGTAGGCCGCGGCCTCGCGGACTTCTTCGCTCGCGTCGGCGACGGCGGCGGGAAAGCCGCATTGCAGCATCGTCGGCAGGTCGATGAGGTCGTCGCCGACGTAGGCGACTTCCGCGTCGGTCACGTCGAACTGCTCTTTCAGTTCGCGGTACGCTGCGCGCTTGTCCATGCAGCCCTGATGGACGGCATCGATGTGGAGCTCGCCCGCGCGGTGCGCGACCTGCGCGGACGTGCGGCCCGTGATGATCGCGGTCTTCAGCCCCGCTTTGCGCGCGAGCGTGATGCCCATGCCATCGCGGCAATGGAACGCTTTGAAAAGTTCGCCCTCCGTCCCGATGTAGATGCCGCCGTCCGTCAGGACGCCGTCGACATCAAAGATGATGAGCCGCACGCGCTTCGCGCGCTCCACGGCTGTTTGTGCCAATGAAACCATAGCAACCTCAAGATATTCTGAAAATGAACTGAATCCTCTCACACGACGCCCTGCCGCAGGAGGTCGGTCAGATGCACCATGCCGATCGGACGGTTCTCCGCGTCGATGACGGGGAGGACGGTCACGGGGTTCGGCTTGTGCTGCTCCATGACGTGGAGCGCCTGCGCGGCCATCTTGTCCGGGCCGATGATGAGCGGCGACGTGAACATGATGCTCTCGACGGGTTCGTCGAGGAAGTTGTTGTCCTTCGCGAGCGCGCGGCGGATGATGCCATCCGTAATGAGGCCGAGGAATTTGCCGTCGTCGTCAATGACCGACGCGGCACCGAGGCCTTTGTCCGTCATGACGAACAGCGCGTCCTTCGCCGTCTTGCCCTTGTGGATGAGCGGGTTGTCATCATCCGTGTGCATGACGTTTTTCACCGTCAGCAGCAGGCGACGACCGAGCGCGCCGCCCGGATGGAACAGCGCAAAATCCTGGCTCGTGAAGTTGCGGCAGCTCATGAGCGCCATGGCGATGGCATCGCCCATGGCGAGCGTCGCCGTCGTGCTCGCCGTCGGCGCGAGGCCGAGCGGGCACGCTTCGCGCTCGACGGAGATGTCGATGAAGTAGTCAGCAAACTGCCCGAGCTGCGACTCGCGGCGGCCGCTCATGGCGATGATCGTCGCGCCGATGCGGCGGATGATCGGCAGGATGTTCACGATCTCCGAGGACTCGCCGCTGTTCGAAATGGCGATGACGACGTCCTGCTCCGTGACCATGCCGAGGTCGCCGTGGAATGCCTCCGCCGGGTGCAGGAAGAACGACGGCGTGCCGGTCGAGGCGAGCGTCGCCGCAATCTTGCGGCCGACGTGGCCGCTCTTGCCCATGCCTGTGATGATGACACGGGCTTTGCAATCGAGGATGCACTGGAGCGCTGCGATGAACTCGTCGTCGATGCGCTCCGTGAGCTTCTGGACGGCAGCCGCTTCGATTTCGAGCGTCTCGATGGCTTTTTCTTTGATGGTGGAGTTATTCATATAGGAGTCCTTTATCAGCACGGATGATTCTTTTGCACGATCTTGTGGATGGCGAGCGCTTCCGTCAGCAGTTCTTCGAGCTTGTCGAGGTAGACCATGTTCGGGCCGTCGGAGAGGGCTTCCTCGGGGTTGTCGTGCACTTCGAGGAACAGCGCGTCGACGCCGCAGCCGACGGCGGCGCGGACGAGGTTGCCGACATACTCGCGGTTGCCCGCAGACGTCGTGCCATTGCCGCCCGGCAGCTGAACGCTGTGCGTGCCGTCGAAGACGACGGGATAGCCAAAACTCCGCATAATGGGGAGGCTCCTCATGTCGACGACGAGGTTGTGGTAGCCGAACGATGCGCCGCGCTCCGTCAGGAGGATCTGGTCGCAGCCGCTCTCGTGCAGCTTGTCGACGACGTTTCGCATATCATCCGGCGCAAGGAACTGGCCTTTTTTCACGTTGACGACGCGGCCCGTCTGGGCAGCGGCGTGCAGGAGGTCGGTCTGGCGGCAGAGGAACGCGGGGATCTGCAGGATGTCCGCGACCTTCGCGACGGGCTCCGCCTGGTAGCTCTCGTGGATGTCCGTAACGACAGGCACGCCGAGCTCTTCCTTGATCTTGCCGAGCCACTCGACGCCCTGTTCGAGGCCGGGGCCGCGGAAGCTGTGGAACGACGAGCGGTTCGCCTTGTCAAACGAGGCCTTGAACACGTAATTCACGCCGAGGCGCTGGCAGATGTCCTTCGCCGTGCGGCCGATGAGGAGCGCGCGCTCGAGGCTTTCGAGCACGCACGGGCCTGCGAGCACCGCCAGCGGCTCGTCACCGCCGATGAGGAAATTGCCGACTTTTACCTTGTTCATCTGTCATTCCCCTTTCGCTTCATGAGCAAGCATGTCTTTGTAGATGCGATTGACCTCCGCAAGGTCTTCCTCCGTGTCGACGCCGACGAAACGGCTCGTCGTCTCGATGACCTTGATGCGGTAGCCGTTCTCGAGTGCACGCAGCTGCTCGAGGCTCTCGGCACGTTCGAGTGGCGTCGGTTCGAGCTTTGCGTATTTCAGCAGGAAATCGCGCTTGTACGCGTAAATGCCGATGTGCTTGTACACGGGGATGCCGAGGTGGTGGCGCGGATACGGGAGGAGCGACCGCGAGAAATAGAGCGCGTAACCGTTCTTGTCCGTGACGACCTTGACGTTGTTCGGATTCGCCTGCTCGGCTTCGTCGGCGATTTCCGTCTTGACCGTCGCCATCTGGAGCTCGGGATCGTCGTCGAACGCGGCCGCGAGGCTGTCGATGAGGTCAGGATCGATCAAGGGCTCGTCGCCCTGCACGTTGATGATGAGGTCGTAGTCGGGGAGCTTTTCCGCAACCTCGGCGAGGCGGTCCGTGCCGGTCGGATGGTCTTTCTTCGTCATGACGGCGTGGCCGCCATGCGCCTCGACGACGGTCTCGATGCGCTTGTCGTCCGTCGCGACGACCGTCGCCTCCGTGCGCTGCGCGAGGCTCGCGCGGTCGTAGACGCGGCAGATCATCGGCTCGCCGGCGATGTCTTTCAGCGGTTTCCCCGGCAGGCGCGTCGATGCATAGCGCGCGGGGATGACGCAAAGGGTCTTGTGGCTCATAACGTGCCTTCTTTCTCCGATGGTTGCACCGGATCCTCTTCGATCGGGATGGGTTTCGGCGCGCGGCCGAAGCGTTCTTCGAGCTTTGTCTGGAGCATGGCGAGGAACGCTTTCTTGCCGGCCTGGAACGTGACCTCGACACAGATGACGTAGACGGGGATCGGCCAGTTTTCGTTGACGATGTCGAGTGGAATCTTCACGGCGTCTTTTTCCGTGATGACGATGGCCTCCGCTCCTTTCGCTTCGGCCTGTTCGAGCACGTCGCGCATTTCCTGCGCCGTGTAGTCGTGGTGGTCGGGGTAGCGCTGGCTCTCGATGATGGAGGCGCCGATGTCGGAAAGCGTCTGCTCGAACGACGCCGGGTTGCCGATGGCCGAGACGGCGACGACGCGCTTGCCGGCCATGGCGCTGACGTCGATGCCGTCGCCGCCGATGTTCATGCACCATTCGTAGAGCGGCATGAAACAGCGCGGCTGATGGATGCTCTCGACGATGGCGGCATGGTCGTTGTATTTCTTCAGCGTGTCGTGGATGTACGTGCGCGAGCCCGCCGCCGCCTGGTCGACTTTCGTGAGGAGGCAGACGTCCGCGCGGCTGATGTGCGAGATCGGCTCGCGCAGCGTGCCGCGCGGCAGGATGTAGCCATTGCCGAACACGTTGACCGCATCGACGAGCAGGATGTCCATGTCGCGCTCGAGCTGCCAATGCTGGTAGCCGTCGTCGAGGATCGCGACCTCGGCGCCGAAATGGTCGATGGCGTACTGTCCGGTCACGGCGCGTTCCGCGCCGATGAGCACCGGGACATTCGGCAGATGCTTCGCGAGCATGTACGCCTCGTCGCCGGCCTCCGACGCCTCCATGTGCAGCTGGCGGCCGTCCGAGACGACGCCGACCTCGCCGTGCCATTTCGCGCGGTAGCCGCGGTTCAGGATGACGACGCGGTAGCCCATGTCGCGGATGTCGCTCGCGAGACGCTGCGCCGTCGGTGTCTTGCCCGTGCCGCCGACCGTCACATTGCCGAGGCTGATGACGAAGCACGGCAGCTTCTTGCGCTTCTGGAGGCCGATGGAATACGTCGCGAGCTTGAGATTCAGCAGCGCGGCGTAAATGAGGGAAAAGACGTGTAGCACGGCCATGACGATGTGCAGGCCGACACCGTGGACCTCCTTGCTGTGCACGAGGTCGATGAAGTACGTCTTGACGTTCTCAATCTTCTGCGTCGAACGCACGAGATGCAGGTTCGCCGCATCGCGCTCGTACTTCTCGAGCATGTTGCGCAAGATGACGGCAGATTTCCTAGATGCGCCCTTGTTCTCCTGGACGATGGCGCGCGTCTCCTCCTCCATGCGGTGGCGGTGTGCGGGATCGTCAAAGAGCTTCGTGACCGCCTCGGCGAGCTCGCGGCCGTTCTTGACCGTGAGGCAGGCGCTCCTGTTCTTGAACAGCGCGTACGTGTCCTTGAAGTTGAACATATGGTGGCCGACGATGATGGCCTTGCCATGCGCTGCGGGCTCGAGGATATTGTGGCCGCCGTGCATGACGAGGCTGCCGCCGACATAGACGACGTCGCCGATGCTGTAGACCTTGCCGAGCTCGCCGATCGTGTCGAGGATGACGATGTCGGGCGGATTCTCTGCCGGGCGCGGCGCCTTCTGGAGCTCCGTGCGCGTCGCAACGTCGAAACCAGCTTTCTTGCAGATGTGCACGACCTCCGTCGTGCGCAGTAGCTCGCGCGGCGCGATGACGAGGCGCGCGCGCGGATGATTTTCGCGCACGGCCCGGAACGCTTCGAGCACGGGCTGTTCCTCGCCGCGATGCGACGAGCCTGCGAGGAAGATGCCGTCATTGTCTTTCAGGCACATCGCCTGCAAAATTTCTTCTTTTTCCTCCGTCGAGACATCCGTGTACGTCTGGTCGAACTTCGTGTTGCCCGTGATGATGACGAGCTCCTGCGGCGCGCCGAGGCGCTTGATGTAGTCCGCATCGATCGGCGACTGCATGGCGAACTGCTTCACCGTGCCGATCATGTCGCGCAGGATGCCGTGCAGGTGCTTGTACTGCTTGACGCTCTTATCGCTGATGCGGCCGTTGACCATCATGACGGGCACGTGGATCTCGCGGCACGTCTTCAGGAAGTTCGGCCAGAGCTCCGTCTCGACCGGCAGGTAGACGCGCGGGCGGATGCGCTTCAGCACATGGCCCGCGAGCCACGGCAGGTCGAGCGGGAAATAGATGATCGCGTCCGCGTCCTTGATGATGCGGTTCGCCATCTCGTAGCCGCTCGTCGTGACGACGGACACGAGGATCGGGCTCTTCGGGAATTCGCGACGGAACTCCTTGATGAGCGGGCTCGTCGCGACGATCTCGCCGACGGACGCCGCGTGCACCCAGATGCAGTCCTTGTTCGCGACTTTGTCGAGCGCGTGCGGTGGGAAAAAGCCGAGGCTCTGCTTGATGCGCTCGACAAATCCCTTTTCGCGCACGGCGCGGACCATGAACACCGGGATGATGAGGATGGCTACGAGGATGGCCGCGATGTTATAGAGTAATTGCATGGTTTCCCCTTCCGGTCAGGCCTGCTCTTCACGCGCAGCCTCAGCATTCTTGAACTGGATGCTGTAGAGGTATTGATAAAGGCCGCCTTTCGCGAGCAGCTCTTCGTGCGTGCCCTGCTCGACGACGTGGCCGTGGTCGATGACAAAAATTTCGTCGGCGTCGAAAATCGTCGACAAACGATGCGCGATGACGAACGACGTGCGCCCCTGCATCAGCGTGTCGAGCGCCGCCTGCACGATCTTCTCGCTCTCCGTGTCGAGCGCACTCGTCGCCTCGTCGAGGATGAGGATGCGCGGGTTCTTCAGGATCGCGCGCGCGATAGCCATGCGCTGGCGCTGGCCGCCCGAGAGGTTCAGGCCGCGCTCACCGATCTGCGTATCGTAGCCCTCCGGCAGCTGACGGATGAACTCCTCGGCATTCGCGGCCTTCGCCGCCGCCTCGACCTCTTCATCGGTCGCATCGAGGCGGCCGTAGCGGATGTTCTCGCGCACCGTCGTCGAGAACAGCATCGTCTCCTGCGGCACGATGCCGATCTGCTCGCGCAGCGACGCGATCGTCACGTCACGGATGTCACGGCCGTCGATGAGAATCTGGCCGTCCGTCACATCGTAAAAGCGCGGAATGAGGTTCGCGATCGTCGACTTGCCGGCGCCGGACGGACCGACGAACGCAATCATCTGGCCGGGCTTCGCTTCGAGCGACACATGCTCCAGCGCCGGGACGCCTTTTTTATATTCGAAAGAAACGTCGTTGAAAACGACATGCCCCTCCGTGTTCGGCAACACCTCCGCGCCCTCGCGATCATGGATCGACTCCTCGAGATCGAGCACGTAAAACACGCGGTCGACAGCCGCCATGGCGCGCTGGAGCGAGCCGTAGACGCGCGCGAGGCGCTTCACAGGGTTCGCGAGGTTCACGGCGTACGTCAGGAACGCGACGAGCGCGCCGGCCGTCATGACGCCGTTCACGACCTCGTAGCCGCCGAACCATACAATAAATGTAACGGACAGCGCCGCGAGGAACTCGACCGTCGGCGTCAAGAGGCTCGTCAGGCGGACGTTCTGCATGGCCGCTTGGAATTTCAGCGTGTGCTGCCGGTTGAAGCGGCCGATCTCATAGCTTTCGCGCCCGAACGCCTTCACGACGCGGAGGGACGTAATGCTTTCCTGCAACAGCGATGTGATGTCCGCCGCGCGCTCCTGGATCAGCGTACCGTTGCGCTTTAATTTTTTGCCGAAAATCTTCATCGCCTGCCCGACGAGCGGGATGACGACGAGCGTCAGGAGCGACAGCTTCCAGTCGAGCGTCACCATCATGACGATCGAGCCGATGAGGATCGAGCCCTCCGTGACCATCTCGATGAGGTTCGTGACGAGCGCCGACTGGATCGCGGCCACATCGTTCGTGATGTAGCTCATCGTCTCGCCCGTTTGATGCTTGTCAAAATACGCCATTGGCATGCGCTGGAACTTGCAGAACATGTCCTCGCGCACGTCGATGATGACTTTTTCGCCGATGTACGACACGAGATAGCTCTGTCCGTAGTAAAAGATGCCGCGCACGAGGAACACGACGACGATGCCGACGGAAATGAGATTCAGCATCATCATGTCCTTGTCCATGAGCACCTTGTCGATCATGTCCTTGATGATCCATGGCAGGTACAGATTCGCCGCTGCCGCCATGATGATGCAGATGATGGCAAGGCCGAGGCGTTTGAGATACGGCTTGATATAAAGGAGCAGCCGCTTGTAGTTCTTCATTTATGTTTCGTCCCCATTGGATGAAATATGGCGGCGCGCTGCCGCGAGGATTTTCTCTGCCACGCGCCCGGACGCGCCCGGAGGGCCGAGGCGGCGGCACGCTTCCGCGAGCTTCGCCGTGACTTCATGACGATGTGCTTCGCCACGGTAAAGCGGCAAAGTCTCGCGCAAGATGGCCTCAGGTGTGACCTCATCCTGCAGGAGCTCCGTCTCGAACGGTTCGCCCAAGAGGATGTTCGGCAGGCTGAAGCTCTGGATGTGCACGAGAAGCTTTCCAATAAAATAGTTCAGCGGCGCAAAACGGTAGAGCACGACGCACGGCAGTCCCATCAAGGCCGCCTCCATGACGACCGTGCCCGATGTGGCAATCGCCGCATCCATGAGCCCCATGAGCGCATACCGCGCCTCATGCGTCAGCGTGACCGGCACGCCCGCCGCATCGATCTTCGCGCGCAGCGCCGACTCGTCGACGCCCGGCGCGACCGGCAGGTAGAACTTCGTCTCCGGCCGCTCCACGGAGAGCCGCCGCGCCGCCTGCAGCATGTCCGGCAGCAGCATCTCGATCTCCTGGCGCCGCGAGCCCGGGAGCAGCAAAATGCCGTGCGAGCCCTCGGGGAACGCGAAGCGCTCGCGCGCCACGCGCTCAGGGAGCTCCGCCTTCACCGTGTCGACGAGCGGATTGCCGACGAACGAGATGTTCGCGCCCGCCGCCTCGTAGACAGGCAGCTCATGCGGGAAGATCGCGACGAATTCCTCGGCGAGATTCGCGCACGCGGCCGCGCGGCCCTTGCGCCACGCCCACGCCGACGGCGGGATGTACGAGAACACGGGGATGCCGAGCGCCTTCGCGCGCTTCGCGAGCCGCCAGTTGAAATCCGGGTAATCGATGAGCACGAGGAGGTCGGGCTTTTCGTCACGCATCGCGTCCGTCAGCAGATTCAACAGCCGATAGATGCGCGGGAGATTTTTCAACACTTCGAGGACGCCCATGACGTTGTAGCTCTCGTAATTCGCGAACAGCCGCACGCCCGCGTCCTCCATCTCCGCCCCGCCGAACCCGACGAGCACCGTAGAAGGCGCCTGCGAGAGAATCGCGCGCGCAATGCGCGCCCCATGGAGATCGCCCGACACCTCGCCGGCCGACAACATGATCTTCAAAGCTCTCCCCCCTCACGCAGCGCGGATTTTCCAGTACACTCTATTATACAATAACTCCGCGCTAAATCAAACAAATGTTTTCGCGGCAAAAAAATCGTGCGCTGTCAAAAAAACAACGCACAAAAGAAATCAGCGAACATCCAAAACTCTCACCGCTGCCACAAAATGCCTTCGCGCAGCACGCGCGCGGGATTGCCTGCGATGGTGCAATGTGGCGGGAATTTATGCACCATTCGATCCGATAAAACAACGATTTCTCTTGCGACTCGCACGGAATCATCGTAAAATAAGCACAGGGGGTGATGACATGGCGAACCGCCAGTACAAGGATACCGTCTTCCGCATGTTCATGAACGACCGCAACGAACTTGCGAAGCTCTACCAAGCACTTCGTCCGGATGAAATCATCCGCCCGGAAGACATTGAAATCAACACGCTCGAAGACCTTTTACTTGACCAATTCAAAAACGATGTATCTTTTACTTGGAAAGACCAATCCATCATCCTCACCGAGCACCAAAGCACGATAAGCCCGAATATTGTCATCCGTCAACTCATCTACGCAGACCGCCTACTCCTCGGCACGATTGCTGACCAAAAAGCCCTTTATCGGAGAAAGCCCCTCTACCTTCCTGCCATTCATTTCTATGTACTCTACATCGGGAATGAGATGAAGGAAGACGAAAAAATCCAACGCCTCTCCGACTTCTTTCGAGAAAAAGACTCTGACCTCGAACTCACATGCCATATCATCAACATCACATACAAAGAAAATCGTGCGTTTCTCAAAAACTGCCAGCCCATCCGGGAATACAGCTTTTTCGTGAACCGCACGGAACAAAACCACCAACAAGGCATGAGCCTTGACAATGCTATCCGAGAATCCATGGACTATTGCATCCAGCACAAAATCATGCAATCATTCCTCGAACGCAACCGAAGGGAGGTCTTGGAAATGATGATGTTCCAATGGAATGCCGAAGTGGCAAGAAAAGTCCGCGAGGAAGAATATCGCGAAGATATGGCGAAAAGCAAGGCCGAAGGCAAAATCGAAGGCAAAGCTGAAGGCAAGGCTGAAGGCAAGGCCGAAGGCAAGGCCGAAGAGAAACTGACGATCATCCGCAACATGCTGAACACGACGAACCTCAGTTACGACCAAATTGCCCAAATCGCCGACACGACCGTCGAAGAAATCCACCGCATCGCGAAGGATGAGAAAATCCCCCACTAAGCCACTACGAAAAAGCGCATCCGCACGGGTGCGCTTTTTGCGTCTATGTCAAGATAACGCCTGCTGCAAGTCCTCTGTCAACACGATTACGTTCTGGAATCCTGCTTGCACGAGTGCGAAGAAGATTTCTTGCTGGGCTTCTAGTTTATGCGGAGATGTCGATATGACAATAAGATCATTTTTGCGGTCGACCGGCGCTTCCTGCATATCATAGACGCGAATCCCCATGACGATTTCCGGATTTTCTTCCTTATGGCTCACAAGCAAGCCACCGGGTGAAGGAGCATCCCCCTGAAGAGATGTCATCATGTCTTGCGCCACCCGGCCAGCTCCATAAAGATAGAATTTTGGTGTTTTCCGCAAAGATTGCAAGAATCCTTCTTTTAGCAAGAGATTCTTCTGGCTAGTTTTCGCACATTGGAGCAGCACTTCCTTGGAATCATGCAATAGCTGTTGCAGTTTTCCCCAAGTTTCTTCCGGCCAATCTGATTTTCGAAGAAACCCCTCCTCTTCAATCTGGCGAAACTCATGAATGACGCCATCCAGATATCGAACTTTCTCATGCAGCGGAACGCACGGCCAGCAATGATCCCGATAATCTTTCCACATCATATACGCTGCGGCTCCCCCTGCCGCTCGTTCGTCCCGATTACGCCCACGCAAAAACCGCCAATATTCCGCAAACTCATCATGAAAGCAATGATATTTTTTTCTTATTTGACGTACGGAAGAAGTTATATTGCCTTCTCTGTAATGCAAATACGCCTCTGGAATCAGAAGCATCCGCTTGCTGCAAGCTCCTACCTTCATGGTAAATGCCACATCCTGATAAGCTGCTCCAGGTGTTTCGTGAAACCAAATGTCGTTTTGGTAGAGAAAATCTTTTCGGTAAATCGAGGTCCATACATAGGTATCGGTTTGGAGAATCCTCGGCGTTTCCCTTGCCGAGCAGATCTCATGGTAGGGACAACCTTTCAACAGTTCCCGAAAAGCATCTCCTTCTTTTCGATGAAACAAGAAATAATTCGACTTTACAACCTCAGCTTTTGCGTTTTCTGCTGCCTCGTACAATGCGGAAAACATGTTGGCATCAGCAAAATCGTCTGATTCCACGATTCCAATATACGTTCCCTTGGCTGCGCGCAAACCAATATTCATGGATTTCCCGTAGCCAGAGTTCTCTTTGTGGATGATGCGGAATCGCGCATCCCGTTCCGCATACTCATCGAGGATTTCGCTACATCCATCCGTTGATCCGTCATCAATGCAAACAAATTCGGTTCAATCACAAAACCTGTGGGATGAGTAATCCTATCGTATAATTCATGTTGTTAAAAAAGAGAACATCCGCTAAGATGTGGATATGCATCTAGCCAATGTAAATCCACACAAAGGAATGTCCTCTCCATGGATTAT
>NZ_JALFCU010000090.1 GCF_022771645.1 Selenomonas sp. | reverse complement strand
CTCGTCGGCTGCGAGTTCGATGACACGATCAGCGGTGTCGAGGTCAAGCACGGCTGCTTTGACCGCCACCTCCTCATCACGGCCATCGGCAAGCACATCATCCGCCTCATCCCGCCCCTCATCATCACGAAGGACGACTGCGACAAGGCCGTGGCCATCATCAAAGAGACGGTGGAAAGTTTGTCGAAATAAGCAAAAAAGCCACTCAAACCGAAGCCTTCCCCTCAGGGGAAGGTGGCCCCGTAGGGGTCGGAAAGGGTCCCCTGTACGTTCGATGAGTTCGTAGGGCATAACTCCTCGCGGGTGCGCGCACACAAACGTTTCGTACTCGCACCCGCGGAAGTTACGATGTGCGAATTGTTTTGCCGTACATGGGACCCGCTCCACCGCTTCGCGGTCCCCCTCCCTCGGAGAGGGAGGCTGAAATTACCACCACAATTTCATACACCAGCAACGAAGCTGCCACGGCGGTCATACAAATCTGACCGCCGTAGTAGCTTTTTATTTTTTCATCATAAAACCTAGGGAGATGATACCCCATGGCAGAAAAGACAAAAGTCATCATCACGGTCGGCTGCGAGTATGGCTGTCACGGGCCGGCGATCGCGCAGAAGATGGCGGACGATTTCGGCATCCCGTGCTACGACCGCGACCTCATCGACGACATCATCGAAGAGGCCGGCTTCTCGAAAGACCTCCTCGACAAGGCGGAGAAAGGCCACGCCATCCGCGGCCGCGACACGGACCAATCGACAGACCCGAAGAAGCTCGGCGCCATCCGCTACCACAACCTCACGGACCGCGTCGTGTTCCTCCAGCGCGAGACGGTGCGCCGCCTCGCCGCGCGCGGCTCGTGCGTCTTCGTCGGCCGCTGCGCCGACCACATCCTGCGCCACGCGGACGTCAAGACGCTGAACGTCTTCATCTACGCGCCGTCGGACGTCCGGCTGAACGTCGTCATGAAAGACCACAACCTCACAAGGACGGAGGCCAAGCTCCTCATCGACAAGAGCGACGAAGACCTCCACGCCCGCTACAAGCAGGTGACGGGCACGTACCGTGGCGACCGCCACAACCGCCACATGCTCATCGACGCGTCCCTCCTCGGCATCGACCGCACGGCGGCGCTCATCGAAAAGCTCGCGCTCGCGCATTTCGACATCGAGAGCGCGGCGGACATCGACACGACCACCGTCAGCACAGCCGCCGAGGCTGCGCCGCTATCCAGCGCCCCCGACCACCCGCCAGTCCTCGCGTAAACCACAGGCACACGTCTCGTGCGCCGGAACTCCAAAAAGGAGCGTGACACATCATGGAACAGAAATCATCTTCTTTCGATAAAGTCCTCTCATCCTGGGACATCCTCGTCATCGCGTTCGGCGCCATGATCGGCTGGGGCTGGGTCGTGTCGTCCGGCTCGTGGATCACGACCGGCGGCGTGCTCGGCGCGGCGCTCGGCTTCGTCATCGGCGGCATCATGGTCTTCTTCGTCGGCCTCACGTACGCCGAGCTCACGAGCGCCATGCCGCAGTGCGGCGGCGAGCACGTCTTTTCGCATCGGGCCATGGGCCCGATCGGCTCGTTCGTCTGTACATGGGCCATCGTCCTCGGCTACGCCAGCGTCGCCTGTTTCGAGGCGTGCGCGCTGCCGACGATTGTGACGTTCCTCTACCCCGACTTTTTGCAGGGCTACCTCTACACGGTCGAGGGCTTTGACATCTATGCGTCGTGGCTCGCCGTCGCCATCGGCGTCGCCATCCTCATGACATACGTCAACATCCGCGGCGTCAAGGCGGCCGCGAAGCTCCAGACCCTCCTCACCGTCATCATCGCGGGCGCGGGCATCCTGCTCATGGTCGCGTCGGCCATCAATGGCGACAGCGCGAACCTCGAGGCGCAGATGTTCGTCGGCGACGACGGCTTTTCCATGCTGAAGACGACGCTCGCTGTCGCCGTCATGACGCCGTTCTTCTTCATCGGCTTCGACGTCATCCCGCAGGCCGCCGAGGAGATCAACGTCGAGCTGAAGAAAATCGGCAAGATCCTCATCCTATCCGTCGTCCTCTCCGTCGTGTTCTACGCGCTCGTCATCATCGCCGTCGGCCTCGCGCTGTCCGGCCCGGAGATCCTCGCAGCGGAAGACAGCGCCGGCGGCCTCGTCACGGCCGACGCCATGGCAAAGGTCATGAACTCCCAGATGATGGCGAAAGTCATCATCATCGGCGGCATGTGCGGCATCGTCACGAGCTGGAACTCCTTCCTCATGGGCGGCAGCCGCGCGCTGTACTCCATGGCCGAGTCGTATATGGTGCCGAAGACGTTCTCGAAGCTCCATCCGCTCTACAAGACGCCTGTCAACGCGCTCTACCTCATCGGCGCGCTCACGATCCTCGCGCCGTTCGCCGGCCGCAAGATGCTCGTCTGGATCGTCGACGCCGGCAATTTCGGCTGCTGCGTCGCGTACTGCATGGTCGCGATCTCGTTCGTCATTTTGCGCAGCAAAGAGCCGGACCTCGCGCGTCCGTTCCGCGTCGGCCACTATAAAATCGTCGGCGCGCTCGCCATTCTCATGAGCGGCTTCATGGTCGCAATGTACATCATCCCGGACTCCGGCGCCGCGCTCGCGCCCGAAGAATGGGCCATGGTCGGCGGCTGGTGCGTCCTCGGCCTCATCTTCGGCGCGCTCTGCAAGCAGAAATACGGCGAACGCTTTGGCCTCCTCGTCGACATCATCTCCGACGAAGACGCCGCCGCCCTCCAGTCGACCGACGAAGAAATCTCCGTCGCCCTCGACAGCGCGATCGACGCCGCGATCAACAAGATTCTGGCGCAGCGTCGGCTGAACATGGCATAAAACTTGTTACACGGTCTGTACATCCGATTTGTTTCTATCCATTGCCGAACGTAACTCACCTAGCAGCCTTCCCCTACGGGGAAGGCTGCTGTACGCATACGTTCGCAACAGATACTTCATATTCACGAATTCAAACAAATTCATCTTCTAATTACCAAGAAAGGAGTCTTCCCCCAAATGCAACCTTTCCATTTTTCTGTCCCCCAGGACGTCATCGTCGGCAGCGGCGCCGCCGAGCAGCTCGGCGAGGCCGCGAAGAAGCTCGGCGGCACGCATGCGCTCATCATCTCCGGCCCGCATCTGACGAAGATGGGGCACGTCAAGCATTGCGCCGATCTCCTCGCGGCTGCCGGCATCGCGTCCGACGCCTTCACGGAGACGGAGGGCAATCCGTCGACGGACACCGTCGCGAAAGCCGCTGCGATGTACAAAGCCTGCGGCGCCGACTTCCTCGTCGCGTTCGGCGGCGGCTCGCCGATGGACGTCGCGAAAGCCGTCGCCGTCGTCGCGCGATTCGGCGGCAAGATCACGGACTACGAAGGCGCAAACACCGTCCCCGGCGAACCCATCCCGCTCATCGCCCTGCCGACGACGGCCGGCACGGGCTCCGAGGTCACGGCCGCCGCCGTCATCACCGACCACGCACGGAACTACAAGCTCACCGTCTTTGACGCGAAGCTCATCCCGAAGGCCGCGATCCTCGATCCCGATTTCCTCACGACCGCGCCCATGGGCATCGCCGCCGCCTGCGGCATCGACGCCATGGTCCACGCCATCGAAGCGTATATCTCCCGCGCCGCCTCGCCGTTCTCCGACGCCATGGCCGAGAAGGCGCTCGCGCTCATCGGCAAGAACCTCCGCCCCTACGTCGCGAACCGCACGAACCTCGAAGCCGCGAGCGGCATGCTCACGGGCTCGCTCTTCGCCGGCATCGCGTTCTCCTGGGCGCGCCTCGGCGACGTCCACGCCATGAGCCACCCCGTCAGCGCCTACTTCAATGTCCCGCACGGCGTCGCGAACGCGATCCTGCTACCAACGGTCATGGCCTTCAACAGCCTCGCCGACACGGGAAAGTACAAAAACATCTATAACTACGTCGCGCTCAACCCCGCCAGCGAATACTTCGAGCCGCAGGACCTCGTCGAGCTCCTGAAAGAACTCAACGCCGACCTCGGCATCCCCGCCTCCCTCGCCGACGTCGGCGTGAAATCCGACAAGTTCGACGTCATGTCGGACGACGCCATGAAGAGCGGCAACATCGCCGTGAACCCGCGCACGACGACAAAGAAAGACATCCTCGCGCTCTACCAGCAGGCACTTTGAAAACCGCGCACGAAAAAGCTGCACCCTCGGACTGTTTCCGAAGGTGCAGCTTTTTCAGTCGTTCCGCCGTTTATTTCACCGGTACGCAGCATTTGTCGTTGATGGCCTGTACTTTCTGGATGCGGCGCTGATATTTTTCCGCCGTCAAGGGGTCGGTGTGCATCCAGGTCTTGACGATCTCCATGGCGATCGCGCCGCCGATGATCTTGCCGCCGAGGCAGAGGACGTTGCTGTCGTTGTGCTGGCGGGCGAGCTGTGCGCAGAACGGGTCCTGGCAGACGACGGCGTAGATGCCGTTCACTTTGTTCGCGATCATCGCGCTGCCATAGCCGACGCCGTCGACGAACACGCCGCGGTCGCATTCGCCCTTCGCGACCGCGAGCGCCGCCGGATAGACGAAATCCGACAGGTCGCAGCTCTCCTCGTCGTACGTTCCAAAATCCTGCACCTCTTGCCCCTCGGCCTCAAGATACGCCTTGATTGCCTTCTTCAGCGCCGTCCCGGCATGATCGTTGGCCATAGCGATTTTCATGATGTGTGCCTCCTCAGCAATAATACGAAATTTCTCCGAAATGCGCCTGCCACTTCGCAATGACATCTTCGCTTCGCGCTTCAATGATGCGCATGATGTTGCGCAACAATTTGGACGGAATCTGTGAATGATTATGACAAAGCAAGCACTTGCCCGCGCTCGTGATCCAAATCTTGGTCCCGTCCGCAATCGGCCGTCCTTTTGCGACATGAACGTGCACAGGTTCGAGCGGATCGTTTTCGTTCGACCAGAAATACACCCAGTACGAGCCAATCTTAAAAATTTGCGGCATGCTCGAAACCGCCTTCCTGTGAAAACTCGATCATCAGATGTGCTGTCGAACGGATGATGTCGAGATAATGGTGGACTTCGTCTTTCGTAAAGCCCGCAACATCCGCAACGTCATACGACGGCAGATAACATACCATGTGATGAAAGCCATCCGTCTCGTCTGGTTTCTCCACATAGACTTTGACCCGATGGTCGGGCAACATTTCCGAATGCGTGATTTCCGTCTCGTCATCGAGCGTCAAGAACGGATACATCATGATGTTCCACCTCCACACGCATCACCAACGACCTAACGCTTCCAGCGATTTCTTCTTCCAAAGCTGCGCGTCCTTGTTGTTGGGATTCAATGCCAGCGCCTTATCTGCGTACTCGATGGATTTCTCATACTGCGTCAGGACGGCGTACGCGAAACTGATGTCAGTGTATGCCGCCTCCGTGCGGCCTTCCTGATCCTCCGGATCGTATTTCAGATACATCTTGTAATCCGAAATGGCGCTGACGTAGTCATTCGATATGCCCTCAGTCCATGCACGCGCGAAATAGTAATTCGGATTTTTCGGATTGAGCTCGATGGATTTCGTGTACCACTCAATGGCCTCTTGATATTTTCCCTGTGCCTGCAAGGAATCGGCTTTCAAGACATGATAATCCGCTAACAGTTGTTCATTCGTCCAGAAAAGCAGTTGCGTATCTGCCGGAGCAATTTCTCTTTCCTCTCCCAACATTTGAGAATATGCTGCCATCCCAGCTTCAGCATCCGCTATTGCGTTGTCATATTGATCCAGAGAGTAATATGCCCATCCACGAAACCGATACGCCTTCCAATCCTTCGGATATTTTTCAATGTATTGCGAATAATCTTTTACCGCCTTTGCATAGGAATGCACTTTTCCATAAACCTTCGCACGGTCAAACAAATAACAATACGAAGTGAATGGATTATCTAAAGACAGGTTTATAGCCATTGTATAATCTTGAATCGCATCACTATATGCCTTGAGTTCTCTCTCCACTAAAGCGCGACTCCAATAAAGGTGCGCATAAGACGAGTCAACTTCAAAGAGTTTGTTTAATTCTTCAAGCGCCAGCGAGGGGTTATACGTCTCTTCCGTCCATATATTTTTATCCAAAATATTTTTTATTTGGTTGTCTATCATATTTTGCTTTTGGTGTCTTTTCACGGCATCTTTTACGACGCGAGACGAAACCGTCTTTTGTGCCTGTTTTAATTCATCTGCCTGTTTCTGATATTCTTCCTGCAACGCATCATATTTCTCCTGCAGCTTCTCCATCGCAGCCGTATCTTTCAAATTCTTATTGATGTCGTCCGTGTCAATCGATGCTGTGATTTCTGCCTTGAAGCGGATCTCTCCAGTCGGTGTCGTGGTCGTCGTGATGTCACGTTTCGTGATTTTGAGGATGCCATTCGTGAGGACGGTGATGGTGTCTTTCTTCACCTGCATATTCTCGGTTTTCGTGTAGCTCTCAACGTACACGCCCGCTTGCTCGAGCGCATCGCGTTCCGCTTCTTGGATGGCACGTTCTTCCGCGACGGCTGGCGTCTCATACTTGCTCATCGTATATTCGCCCGTACCATGGAAGTCTTTCATTTCTGCGCTTGCCGTTTCTACAATGCAAAACAATATAGAAAGCATGATTGCTACGATTCGTTTTCCCATATGCATCTTGCCTCCTATCAGGCATATTCTCTTTCGTCTTTCCCTTTATTTTATCGTGAAACGATACTCTGTGCAAGCGTGAAAAGTTTTGAGCGTCCACGCCTAAAACTTTCATTTTGAACGCAGTTTTGAGCGTCGACGCTCATTTCCTGATGCTGTATGCGCGATCTGAGAATGCAAAGAGGCCGTAGCTTTTGCGGGCTGCGGCCTCTCGGTGTATGTGGAATTTTTTGAAACGCGTGCGCCCGTTACAGCTTGAACTGGTTCGTCGCTTTCTGCAGGTCTTCGGCCATCTGGGCGAGGGTCTGGGAGGCGGCGGCGATTTCTTCGGTCGAGGCGCTTTGTTCTTCGGTGGCGGCGGAGATGGAGCGGGTGCTGTCTTCCGTGGTGTTGCTGATTTTCTGGATGCCGTCGACGGCGGTGACGATGCGGTCGGCGCCGGCTTCGAGGGTGCGGACGGAGTCCGCGATGCCCTGCATCTCGTCGCTCATGGCGTGGACCTGGTCGAGGATGCTCTGGAACTGGGTGCTGACGCTGCGGACGGCCTGCGTGCCTTCGGCGACGTCCTGCGTGCCCTGCTCGATGGCGCGCACGGTGCTGTCGGTGTCGTTCTGGATAGCCGCGATGCGCGTGCGGATCTCTTCGGCGGAGTTCTGCGACTCTTCGGCGAGCTTGCGGACTTCGTCGGCGACGACGGAGAAGCCGCGGCCGTGTTCGCCGGCGCGCGCGGCCTCGATGGCGGCGTTGAGCGCGAGGAGGTTCGTCTGCTCGGCGATGGCGCTGATGGTCTCGACAATGGCGCCGATCTCCTGCGAGCTCGCGCCGAGCTTCTGCACGACGTCTGAGAATGTTTTGACGGACGTCTCGATGGCTTCCATGCGGCCGATGGCGTTCTCCATGAGCCGCGATCCTTCCTGCGCGGCGGCGGCCGTCTGCTCGGACGTCGTCTCGATGGCTTTCGTCTTGTCCGTGACGGTCGCGATGTTCGTGTAGACGCCGTCGACTTCGTCCTTCGTCTGCTCGACGTTGTGCGTCTGCTCGTTCATGCTGTCCGACACCGTGCTGACGGTCTGCGCGACGTGCGTCGAGGCCTCGGCGGACTGGTGCGCGTTCGCCGTGAGCTCCTCCGAGGCGGCCGCGACCTGCTCGGACGTCTTCGCGATGTCGGAAATGAGGCTGCGGAGCTTTTCGCCCATCGTGTTGAAGGCAGCGGCGAGGTCGCCCGTCTCGTCCTGCGTGTCGATGACGATGGGCTCCTGCGCGAGGTTGCCCTGCGCGAATTCGTTCGCATGCTCGCGGATGCGCTCGAGGCGCGTTGAGAGGCTGTCGGCGAATTTCAGCGAGGCCGCGACGGCGATGAGAATGCCGAGGAGCGTGAGGATGGCGTATGTGATTTTCAGCCGCGTGAGCGACGCGAAGACGACGTCCTCCGGCACGGAGATGCCCATGATCCAGCCCGTCGTCGGGATGGTCTGATACGCGAGGACTTTTTTGCCCTCCGGCGTGTCAAGCGAGAAATAGCCTTCGCCCTTCTGCACCATTTCGTCGAAATGCGCGGCGAGCGCGGCGTTGTCGCTGACGGGCTTCATGTTCTCGTTTTCGTCCGTCGAGGCGATGATGTTGCCTTTCGGGCTGATCAGGAGGCCTTTGCCTTCGCCGTGGTACTTCAGGTTTCCGACGGCGGTCTCGAGCGTGCCGAGCTCGATGTCTTCGCAGATGGCGCCGGCGAATTTGCCGTCGGCGTCATACGGCATGGCGGCCGTGACGACGAGCTTGCCGTTCGTCGAGTCCTTGTAGACCTCGGTGAAGGAAAGCTTGCCGTTCGCGGCTTTCGCCTGCTTGTACCAGCCGCGCTCCTGCGGGTTGACCTTGCCCGTGTTGTCCTTCTTCGCCGAGACGAATGTGCCGGTCTCCGTCGCGTTGACGAGGCCGACGACTTCCTTGTCGCTCGCGACCATCTTCAGGAGCTCCTGCATCTGCGGGACCGCCCCTTTGTTGCCGACGCTCGGCATGATCGTGGCGGCAGCGACGGCGTAGTTCGCCTTGCCATGGATCCATCCGTCGAGCCCCTGCGCCTCCGCGCCGACGGTCGCCGAGAGCTCGCCCTCGACGCTGCGCTCGAGGTTCGTGTAGGCCGTGTAGTAGCCGACGCACGACATGACGGCGATGATGACGCCGACGAGCCCGGAGAGCACGAAAAATTTCTGCCGGATCTTCATAAAGGAGGTCTCCTTTCCCATGAGATTTCCCAAAAGCATTCGTTAAGGAGAGATTCGCGTTTCACGCGGCGGATTCCTGCCTGCGCGAGAAAAATCCGCGCACGAAAAAGGCGCTCCCGCGCGGGAGCGCCCTTTTGATTCCGCAGAAGCGGAAAGGTTGTACGTTTTGCTTCAATCAGAAGAAGAAGCTGACGCGGCCGAAGAGGACGTTGTCGTCATTCGCCTTGTCGCCGATGTTCTTGCCATTGAAGTAGCTGATGGCCGTGTAGACGTTCGTGAACGGAGCGTAATCGGCACCGACTTCCCAACCCTTGACATTCGTGCTGCGCGCCGTGTCATACGTCGGGAAGAAGGAGACGTTCTGGCCGAGGTAGCGGTATGCAGCATAAGCACCCCACGTGCCCTTGTTGGCCTTGTCCGCGCCCTTGTAGGAGAGCTGGACATTGTGGGACGTACGGAACTTGTCAGCCGCCGCGTTCTTCGCAAAGGAGCCCGCGAGTGCCCAGTTGCCATCGAAGTTGTAGCCAGCGCCGAGGGACCAGATGTCTGCATCGTCCGCCGTCGGCGTCGTGTCCGTATCATAGCCCGTGACGTTCTTGAAGTCAGCGGAGCTGAAATGACGATAGCCAGCGCCGAGCGTGAGCTTCGCAGGAGCGTAGTTGAGCTCGATGCCCTGGTAGCTCGCCTTGTCAACCACTTTGTTGAACTCGTCGCTCGCAACGGCACGATCGTCACCGAGGTCCACGCGGCCAGCTTCGAGCGTCGCCTTCAGCTGGTTGCCAACAATGACCTGTGCGCCAGAGAACGAATCATCAAACGTGAGGCCCTGGTCAGCCGTGGAGAAGAGATCCTGCTTGCCGAGCTTGACCGTGAAGTTCTTGTAGTTGCCCTGTGCCCAAGCACGTGCGAGCGAAACATTGCCGCTCTCATCTGTCGACACATCCGTCGTAGCATCGAGCTGTGCATGGACATCCCAGTGGTCATTGACTTCAGCCGTCGGCTTCAGGCGGAACAGGAGCTTGTCCGTGCCCGTCTTGTCCGACGTGTTGTCATCTTTCACCTGCTGGTTCCAATAGCGGTAACGGAGTTCGCCGTTCCACTTGACCATGTCGGCATGCTTCTCGAGGTTCGAGACGCGGACGCCGAGGTTGTTGAGCTCGTCAGCGAACTCGGCAGCGAGCTTGTCGATCATCGCTTTGTCGGCAGCGGAGACGTCCGTCTTCGCCATGGCCTTCGCGACCATCTGCGCCATCTCATAGCGCGTGATGTTCTTGTCGCCCTGGAACGTCGTGTCGCCGTAGCCTTCGATGACGCCGTCGGCAGCGAGCTGCGAGACAGCATCATACGCCCAGTGGTCGGCCGGGACATCGGAGAACGGGTTCGCGGCAGCGAACGTCGTGGATGCAGCGCCGACAACGAGCGCCGTCGTGAGTGCGGAAACGAGAGTTTTCTTCATAAAACATTCCTCCTACAAAACAGAAAAACCCCTAACATGTCCGCAGGCAAGGCGGGATCCGTTTTGCAAGAGTGTCCATGTTTCCTCTGCGGGACGCGCCCCTCCGTTGAACATGGACTCATGGTAACAGATTCTTTTCAGAATCGCAAGCGTTTACCGAGCAATTTAATGAAAACAAATTGTATACTTGTAAATTGAGAGGAAACAAAGGTGCGAAATTGGAAGAACTGTTGTCCTGTTGCCGAACGCAACGAGTCCAGCAGCCTCTCCCTCAGGGAGAGGACAGGCGCGGAGCGAAGCGCAACGCCAGGAGAGGGTCGCTTGCACGGCCTATGATTCAGTAGGCCGCTTGATGTCGCCGGTGCGCGCAGGCACCCCAAGTGGTTCGTGCGCGCACCCGCGAGGCGTTAAGTTCTACGGATTCACCAAACGTACAGGGGACCCTTTCCACCGCTTCGCGGTCCCCCTTCCCCTATGGGGAAGGCTGCTGTGTACGATACTCTCCGCAACAGATCAACGGAACAACGGATTTCATTCAATCCTCTGTTTTGAGGAGCTTCCCCCGCACGGCCCGCTCGAATTTCGTGCGCGGGATGAGCACGTACCGCCCGCAGCCGAGGCATTTCAGGCGGAAGTCCATGCCCGTGCGCACAATCTCCCATTCGTTCGTGCCGCAGGGGTGCGGCTTCTTCATTTTCACGATGTCGCCGAGCTCGTAGCGCGGGCGGTCAGGCTTTGGCTTTGCGGGCGACTGCGGCTTTGCATCATCCGCCGGCGGCGCAACCGTGTGTTTTTCGTCCATCAGCGACGCCTCAGACGTTGAAGCGGAAGTTCACGACATCGCCGTCCTGCATGACGTAGTCCTTGCCCTCGACGCGAACCTGCCCTTTTTCGCGCGCGGCGGCGACGCTGCCGGCCGCGACGAGGTCGTCGTAGTTCACGATCTCGGCGCGAATGAAACCGCGCTCGAAGTCCGTGTGGATCTTGCCGGCCGCCTTCGGCGCGGTCGTGCCCTTGACGATCGTCCAGGCGCGGCACTCGTCCGGGCCGGCCGTCAGGAACGTCTGGAGGCCGAGCAGGTCGAACGCCGCCTTGATGAGGCGGTCGAGGCCGCTTTCCGTCTCGCCGAGGTCTTCGAGGAACGCTTTCGCCTCGTCGGGGTCGAGCTCGGCGATCTCGGACTCGACCTTCGCGGAGATGGCGACGACTTCCGCGCCTTCCTTCGCTGCGAACTCCTTCACTTTCTGCACGAACGGGTTCTCGTCGTAGGCCGTCGCGACCTCGTCTTCCGCGACGTTCGCGACGTAGAGCGTCGGCTTCAGTGTCAGGAGGTTCATTTCCTTGATCATCTCGAGGTCGTCTGCGCTGAGCTCGACCTGGCGCGCGGGTTTGCCGTCGTCGAGCGCGTCCTTGATGCGGCGCAGGATGGCGTCTTCGACTTTCGCGTCCTTGTTGCCGGACTTCGCGATCTTCGCGAGCTTCATGATGCGCTTTTCGACGATTTCGAGGTCGGCGAGGCAGAGCTCCGTCTGGATGATGTCGATGTCGCGGAGCGGGTCGATGCTGCCCTCGACGTGCGTGATGTTCGTGTCCTCGAAGCAGCGCACGACATGTGCGACGGCGTCGACCTGGCGGATGTGCTCGAGGAATTTGTTGCCGAGGCCTTCGCCTTTCGACGCGCCCTTCACGAGGCCGGCGATGTCGACGAAGCGCACGGACGCAGGCGTTGTCTTCTTCGACTGGTACATTTCATGCAGTACGCCGAGGCGCGGGTCCGGCACGCCGACGACGCCGACGTTCGGCTCGATCGTGCAGAACGGGAAGTTCGCCGCCTCCGCGCCCGCTTTCGTGATCGCATTGAACAGCGTGCTCTTGCCGACGTTCGGCAGGCCAACGATACCGACTTCTAAATTGCTCACGTGGATTCCACCTTTTCGTTTCTTTCAAAAAAATTACGGTTTCTATTTTAGTAGACAACGGCGTTTTTTGCAACCAAAAGGCCGACACAGATGCCTCTTCCTTTCGTTGAAAAGCACACCGTCGGAAACGTGCGGCAACAAAAAAACATGGCAGCCTTGCATCGGCTGCCATGTCTCAATCCAACGGGATGTGGTTCTCTCAGCGGCAAGCGCTTTTCGTGTCCTCTGGCCTCTGCTCATTCGAGCGAGATGATCTTGTGCTTCAGCACGTAGACGAGCGCCTGCGTGCGGTCGTTGACGTTGAGCTTGCGGAAGATGTTCGTGAGGTGGTTCTTGACGGTCTTCTCGCTGACGCAGAGCGCCTGGGCGATTTCCTGGTTCGAGAAGCCTTTCGCGATGCATTCGAGCACGTCCATCTCGCGCGACGTCAGGCGCTCGGAGCGGCTCTCGCGCCACATCTCGCGCGCCTTCTCCGTGAGGTCGTCATCCTCGCTGACCCCGCCGAACAGGCGCTCCGCGAGCTTCGGATAGACGAACGTGTTGCCCTCGTTCACGACGTGGATGGCCTTGATGAGGACGCTGGGCTCGACGTCTTTGAGGAGATAGCCGAGCGCGCCGTTCTTCAGCATCTCGAGCACGTAGTTGTCGCTGTCGTGGATCGTGAGCGCGATGATCTTCGTCTTGCACTTCGCGGCCTGGAGCTGCTTCGTGACCTCGAGGCCAGAGAGGCCCGGCATGTTGAGGTCGAGGAGCAGGATGTCCGGCTGCAGCACGAGCGTGCGCGCGAGCGTCTCCTGTCCGTCCTCGGCCTCGCCGACGACTTCGAGGTCGTCCTCGAAGTTCAGCACGCGCTTGATGCCCTGCCGCAGGAGGGCATGGTCGTCGGCAATGAGAATCTTGATTGCCATGGAAATCTCCCCCGTTTTAAGATAGCCCTTAGCGCTTCAGCGCTTAGGGATATCTTAGCCATTTGCCGCCAGGCAAATAGCTTCCTTAAGGCTTTTGCGCTTGTTAGGAATTGCTGTCAGACGGCAAAACGTGCGCCGTCAAAAAAATCATGATTTCAGAAGACTGCTTGCTTTTTTGCGAATCGCGGAAAAATTGCCCGATGATCGGGATGTCGCCGAGCAGCGGGATCTTGCGCACGCTCCGCGCCTCCTCGCTGCCGATGAGGCCGCCGATGACCATCGTCTCGCCGTCTTTCAGCCGCACGGACGTGTCGGCGCTGCGCTTCTGGAAGCGGTACGCCTTGAGGTCCGCGACGTAGGCGGGCGAGCTGACCTCCGTGTGCACGACGGCCGTGATGTGGCCGTCGGCGCTGACGTACGGCGTGTACCGCAGGATGATGCCGGCCTTGTGGTACGTGAACGATGTCGTCGTCGAGCGCGCCGTCGTCTCGACCTCTGGCACCGGCACTTCGCTGCCGATCTCGATGACGGCCTCGCGGCCCGAGAGCGTCGTGACGTTCGGCCGCGACAGGAGCTTCGCCTTGCCGGCCGTCTCGAGCGCGTGGAGATGCGCCTCGTAGTACCACTCGAACGGATGCCCCTCGGGCCCGCGCCCGAACTGGACGATGCCCGGGATGTGGTCGTGGCCCTCGTACGTGCGCGTGATCTCCGTCTTCGGCACGTCCTCGTAGACCGTCGTCGCCTTGCCGTCCGCGCCGATGTACGTGCGGCGGTGCGACTCGTACGTGTCGCTCGTCGCGGGCGACTGCGGCAGTCCCGACCAGTCCCACGAGATGCCGAGCTCGCGCGACGCTTCGTTCGTCAGCGAGACGACTTTCGCCTCGAGAGCGACCTGCTGCGCGGGCACGTCGAGCTCCTCCACGAGCTTTTCGCACATCGCGTATTCCGCCGGCGTGCCGTAGAGCACGACGGACTGGCCGTCCGTGCCGAGCGTCACGCGCACGTCGTCGTCATCGTAGGAAAAATCCTCCTTGACGCGGGCCTTTCGGTCAGCGTCATCGTCCCCAGAACCCGCGCGATTTGCTTGCGAAGTCCTACGGCCGTCCGCGTTCGCCTTCATATCGGTATAACTATTCGCCATCCCGTCCCGATTTCCTTCTTTTTTGAGCGTTAAATTTAGCGCCGGAAGCAAATCTTCCGGCGCGCTGTAATGCACAGGGAACACGTACGCCTCGCGCACGTCGCGCGCGTGCGCCGCCGACGTGACGAAAAACGTGCCACCCTTGAGCGTCGCCGTGAGGCCGTACATCTTCGCGAGGCGCGGCAGAAAATCTCCGGGCTCCGCCTCCGCATCGATCGTCACCCGCCCCGCCGTCTCCCCGTCGATCACGATGCCGTACCCGCCGAACCGCGCAACCGCCTGCAGCGCGTCGGCGATCTCCGCGTCCTGGAAATGGAGCGAGACAGGGGTTGCGGAAACGGATGCAGGAAAAAGAATGCATGTAGAAAGCAACACGAACATGAGGAAAAAGCGTGAAAAAGAAAACAAGACGATCATCTCCGCTTCGTGTTAAAATATTATAGAACAGATTCTTCCTCACTGCGCTAATTTCCTCTTTTCTCCAAGATTTTTTCGTCGCAGGTTCTCTTGAAGTTTTTGCGGCGGCGTGTTATACTGTCCATACAAACGAAGATGTTGAACGCATTGCGCTCACCAAAAAATGCCCCCGCAGATTAGTCACCTGCAGGGGCGGTTTTGTGTCGTTGGTTAGTCAGGCCAAGAGGACACAACTGCCGATTTTTAACGACGGCGGATGTAGGCGTAGATCATGTCAGCGATCAGGCTGGACACAATCCCTACAAGCAAGGATACGAAGATGTTTACTAGCATGCTCTCACCTCCCTTCCAAACTGGAGGTGAATCGTACGGCAGCAGGAAAATTATAGCATATCGCGGAAGGATGCGCCACGTTCCGATGTTTTTACAATTTACATGAGATGAGACTTGATTTTTTTCATATTTTCGGCGATAATGAAGCTGTAAAAGTGTCAAGCAGCCAGGATGGCTTGGCCACGCGTTTTTTCTATGGAAAGAGGAGGAGATCCACATGGATGTATCGACAATGACACGGATCAGCCAGCAGACGGCGGCGCTCTCCGGCTCGTATACCAAGACGAGCTCCACGAAGACGACGGCGCCCGACGGCACCACGACCGAGAACACGACGAGCGAGGCGTACACCGTCGACATCTCGGCGTCCGCGCAGCAGGCCGCGAAGGCGACGAAAGGCCTCACGGCCGACCAGGTCGACGTGCTGAAGCAGGGCATCGAGAAGAGCCAGCAGCTCATGATCCAGACGCTCACGCAGCAGAACCTCAAGATGCAGGGCTACCTCGACGAGGGCATCACGCAGCTGAACTTCGACGGCGTGCTCCTGAGCCCGGACAAGTTCGCGTTGCCGGCCGTCGCGACGACGCCGGAGGAAGCGGCAAAGGCTGTCGCGGACGGCGGCGACTACTCGATCGACGCGGTCGCGGGCCGCATCCTCGACATGGCCTCGTCCATCGCGAACGGCGACCCCGAGAAGCTCAAGGCCATGCAGGAAGCCGTCGAAAAAGGCTTCGAAGCGGCCGGCCTCTCGTGGAAGGACACGTTCGGCGAGGACAGCGACATGCCGGAGATCACGCAGAAGACGCACGACGAAGTCACAAAGCGTTTCGCAGACCTCTACGACCAGCTCACGAACCCGAAGACGGACGAAACGGCCGACGCGACGCAGGGCAGCGAAATGTGAACCAACGCCGCAATCGGCATGCACGCCCCGGGACATCCCACGATGTTCCGGGGCGTTTTTTCTGTCTGAAAAAATCCTGAATCTTTGTTGCGCCTGCAACGACGAAGTACGAACGACCCTGATATAATCAAGATAAATCGTGAGATAAGTTATTTTGCGATGAATTACGTTTATCGCCACAGCGGGGAAAGGGGGAGGGAAAGTGGAACTTCAACACCTCGTCAAAAAGCACACGCTCCTGTGCCTGGCGGGCGGCTTTGCTGCCGGTATCGTCGCGTTTGCCTTCGGCAACGTGATACTGAGCGCCACGGGCTCGCCGGCGTTCTGCGGCACGTGCCACTCCATGAAGCACGAGGCGTGGACGTTCGCGGACTCGGCGCATAGCACCCTCGAATGCACGGACTGCCACCTGCCGCACCAGAACGTCGCAATCTACCTCGTGGAAAAGGGACGCACGGGCATGGTCGACATGTACCATGAAGTCGTGCGCGATTATCCGGCGCACATCAAGCTGTCGAAGGACGGCTGGGACATGGTCAATGCGAACTGCGTGCGCTGCCACGAACCGACGATGCAGAACGTCCACGCGGACCTCGGAAAAGACCTTGACACCGGCGGCGACTGCCTGAAGTGCCACAGCCGCATCGCCCACGGAACGAACCATCTCGAAGGAGGGATCAAAGTTGAGTAAGCTGCAAAAAATCATCGCAGGAATCGCTGCTGTCTGCCTCCTGTTCTTCGGGTTCGTCGCCGTGCGCATCGGCGCCGCGCCGAACGATGACAGCGTGAAGCTCGCGAAAATCCCGGAGGATCAGAAGATCGGCAAGGAAGCGTACAAGGACGCCTACCCGCTCGAGTACAATTCCTACATGAAGAACAACGAGACCGACCCGTCGCCGACCGGCTACGGCGGCAGCATGGGCGGCAACTCGTACTTTGACATCGAGCCGGAGATCCTCGAGAATTTCAAAGGCTACAAGTTCTCCATCCAGTACGACGTCGCCCGCGGCCATACGTACGCCGGCGAGGACTTCAAGAACACGAAGCGCCTGCCGGGCCAGAAGGGCAGCTGCATCACGTGCAAGGGCTCGTACATGTATGATGTCTACTTCAAGCAGAGCGGCTGGGAGTACGCGTCGAAACCGATCAATGATGTCATCGCCCCGATAGAGGACGACCAGTGGTTCGGCTGCTCGACGTGCCACGATCCCGAGACGATGGAGCTCCGCGTCTACCAGCAGGGCTTCGTCGAGGCCATGGCGCGCAAGGGCATTGATGTGAACAACGCGCCGCACAACGACAAGCGCGCGTATGTCTGCGGCCAGTGCCACAACGAATATTACTTCACGGCGGAGGACGGCCGCGTCAACCATCCGTTTGACAACGGCTGGGAGCCGGAAGAAGAGTTCCAGTTCTACCAGAGCGGCCAGGCCGGCGCGTTCAAGGGCGACTGGATGCATCCGGATTCGAAGACGATGATGCTCAAGGCGCAGCATCCGGACTTCGAGATCTGGGCGACGAGCGTCCACGCCGAGAACGGCGTCACGTGCGTCGACTGCCATATGCCGTACATGCGCAAGGATGGCAAGAAGTACACGTCGCATTGGATGACGAGCCCGCTGAAGACGACGCAGGAGTCGTGCCTGAAGTGCCACGACGAGAGCGCCGAGACGCTGACGGCCCGCGTCAAGACGATCCATGACAACAACTTCCGTCTGCAACGCATCGCAGGCAACACGGTCGCGAAAGCGCACCTCGCCGTCAAAGCGGCCATGGATGCGGGCGCGACGGACGAGCAGCTCGCGAATGCACGCCTGAAGCTCCGCGAAGCACAGTATTACTGGGATTGGATCGCTGCCGAGAACGGCAACGGCTTCCACAATCCGGACAAGTGCATGCGCGTCTCCGGCGAAGCCATCGACCTCGCGCATCAGGTCATCGAAGAAGCGAACAGCCTCGCGCACATCTGAAAAAGCATCTGAACAGACAAGCGGCCACCGCAGAAATGCGGTGGCCGCTTTTACGATGGCAAGAAACCATAGAAAAACGCCAGTACGTGTGCTATACTTCTCCTAAGAGCAGCTGACATCAGCCTCTCGCCCTGATGGGGAGGTGACTGCCATGAGCACTTACGAAAAGCTCAGCCTCGTACTGACGTTCGGGGGAATCGTGATTGGCATTCTGCAGCTTCTGAAGTAGTACCCGCTACGGACGAAGCAAAGACGCCAATCTGGAAGAGGTGATGCTGACAACGTGTCAAGCCAAAGCCCCTTCTCGTCTAAAGATTTTTGAAGGGCGAGCTGATGGCTTCCAAAACACCAGCTGCTCTTGTTGCTTCGATTATACCATTTTTTGTGGATAAAAGAAAGACTTTCTCTAGCAAGACAATCCCCCTGCGGTGTCCAACTCCGCAGGGGGATTTCTTTTTCGGTGAGCTGTATGACAGCCATCCTTACGTTCGGCTTGAGTATAACACTTCGTGCAGATTCCTGCAAGGAGCATTCAAAGAAGAATTCACGATTCTTTCGCCGCGAGGAAGCCGCCGGCGACGACGGCGATGGCGCTGGCGAAGAGGACCCAGATGAAGGGCTTTGTGGAGAACGAGACGGTGACGTTTTCGGAGGCGAGCTCGCTGATGGACGGCAGGAGCTCGAGGCGGATCGTCTCCTGGTTGCCGGAGACGCCCGTGAGGCGGATGCGTTTCGCGCCGTTCATGATGGCGATGGGCTCGCTCTTGCCGCCGGTCTCGGTCGCGAGGATGACGGGCTGCGCGTGCTCGACGGTCGCGCCGTCCGTGATGGCGATGTCGGCCGTGACGCGCATATGGTCGCCCTCGGGCGTCATCTCGATGTCGTCATAGCGGTAGGCGTAGAGGTCGTCCATCTGCATGTGGCCGCGCTTCAGCAGGATTTCCTCGTGCGCGCTTTCCGGTGGCGTCGGCGCGAGGTACAAATCGCCCGTGAGGTGGCGGAGGATCGCGGGCTCGCGCGCCGCATCTTCGCCGCTTTCTTTGAGCTTCGTCAGTGCTTTCGCCGGCTCGCCGTCGACGGTGTAGTCGTACGTCTTTGCGTCGCCTGTGTCGCTGAACGTCTGGCCGAGGAACGTGACCTCGTGGCCGAGGACGGTCTGCGTCTCGCCGGGCGCGAGCGTGACGGACTGGCTGCCGCCGCTCGCGCTCGCGACGATGGCGACGAGCGCGAGGAGCGTGCCGACGTGCGCGACGATCGCGCCTTTGCGCTGCATCCATTTTTTATAGAACGCATACACCATCAGCGCGGCGAGGACGAGCGCGAGCGGCGCCGTCGTGCGCGTGTAGAAGCCCGTGTCGACGGCGGCCGGGCTGCCCGCGAGCTGCGTCAGGAGCGGCATGGACATGCCGACGAAGACGATGGCCGCGATGAAAGCGAGCACGAGGCTGCCGAGCAAAAGGATGAACGGGCGGCTCGCATAGCTTTCATACATCGCGGTCTGCGGGAAGTCTTTTGCACGGAAGAACAGCAGGGCGAGCCCGGCGAGCAAGATGAGGCCGTTGACGACGGCAAGCGTCAGGCCGATGCTCGTGCCGGCGAACGAATGCACGGAGAAGTCGCCGAGGATGCCGCTCCGCGTCAGGAACGTGCCGTAGAGCACGAACGCGTACGTGAAGATGGCGGCGAGGTGCAGGACGGGCAGCACGCCCTCGCGCGCGTGGGCGGCCGTCAGGAGGTGCAGCAGCGCGCAGGCGAGCAGCCATGGCACGAGCGACGAGTTCTCGACAGGATCCCATCCCCAGAATCCGCCCCATCCGAGCACTTTGTACGCCCAGTACGCGCCGATGAAAATGCCGGCGCCGAGGAAGCTCCAGGCGACGAGCGTAAAGCTTCGCGCGCTGGCGAGCCAGAGCTTTGCCTTTGCATTCGTCAAGAGCGCGGCGCACGAGTACGCGAGCGGCACGGCGAGCAGCGCGTAGCCGAGGAAGAGGATCGGCGGGTGGACGGCCATCCACGGGTCCATGAGGAGCGGGTTCATGCCCGCGCCGTCGACGGGGACGTCGGCGATGAGCTCGAACGGGCTCTTCGCGAGCGTCAGCATCGCGAGGACGGCGGCGAGCATCGAAAAGATGCCGAGCACCGCATTCGTCAGCCCCTCGCGCTCCGGCGCGGCGGTTGCGGCCTGGCGGAGCAGCACGAGCAGCGCGACGGCATGGAACACGAGCCACAGCAGGAACGAGCCCTGCTGCCCGGCCCAGAACGCCGAGAGCTTGTAGAGGAGCGGCAAGCTTTTCGACGAGTAGCCCGCGACGTACGCGACCTCGAAGTGGTCGCCGAGGAACAGCGCGTAAAGCACGACGCCCGAGGCGATCGAACAGATCGCGGAGCACAGCGCGTCGATGCGCGAGATGCGCCGCCACCGCTCGCCGCCAAGCGCCGACAGCGCCGCGAAGAGCGCCGTGCCTAGTGCGAGGGCGAGCAAGAGCTCGCCGAATTGAGGAAGAAAATACATAGACAGTCACCTTTTCTTATCGGTCAATCGACTTTAGGCCCCCTCTCCGAGGGGGCTGTCAGCGAAGCTGACTGAGGGTGTGGCGAAGGTAGGCCATAAGTGCTTCATAAGATTGGATTGGCGAAGGCAGAACGTAGGCGATTCCTTCGACTGCACAATCTTTGTGTAAGTCACATTCTACCTCCGCCACACCCACCACCGCTTCGCGGTCCCCCTCCCTCGGAGAGGGAGGCAGAAGTTTGAGAGCACGATTCGTGATTAACCTACGGAGCGTGCAGATGTCAATTTTTTTCTTTCTCGTACTTCGAAGGGCACTTGATTAATAATTTGTCCGCCTGGAACACCGTGCCGTCGAACTTCCCGATGGCGACGATGTGGTGCGCCTGGTCGAACTGGTCGGGCTTCTGCCCGTGGTAGCGGACGTCCATCGTTTTGCCGTCGGCTTCGTCCTCGAGCGTGAAGACGAAGTCGTCACCGTCCATGTGCGGCGCGGGCGCGGACTTCGCGAGCAGGCCTTTGACCTGGACGCTCGATTTCGACGATTCCGCCTCGGCGATGCCGACGTACGGCGTCACGCTGTCCATGAAGGAATAGCCGACATAGCCGAGGAAGGCGACGGCAATGATGACAAATAATATTTTCCGGTTCATGCTTTCGCCCCTTTCCGTAAAAGCCACAAATAAATAAGTGTCACGTCAACGAGCGCGATGACGAGCGTCCCGAGCATGACGGGATCCATGTCGATGTGGCCGGCGCTGTTCAGCACGGGCTCGGGGTGCAGGGAAAAGTAGAAGCGCGGGATGACGAAGACGAGGAACGGCACGGGCAGCACGGAAAACAGCGCGTAGATCGCGGAAATCCGCGCGCGGCGTTCCGGATCCTCGAGCACGGCGCGCAGCGCGAGGTACGCCGCGTAGATCATGAGCAGGCAGAGGATCGTCGTCTGCCGCGGGTCCCAGTTCCAGAACGCGCCCCATGTCAGTCGCGAGAACACCGCGCCCGTGACGGTCGCGATGACGGTGAACGCGAGGCCGAGCTGCGCTGATCGCGCCGACCGCGCATCGGCAAAGAGCAACGCCGCACGGTCGCCGTCCCGCAGCCGCAGCACGCGCCGCGCATACACGGCCGCGACGACGAAGGCAAGGGCGCCAATCCACGCGCACGGGATGTGGACGAAGATGATGCAGACGTAGTTGCCAAGACCCTCGGCTGGTGGGACGACGAAGAAGACGATGGCGAAGGTGAGAACGGTGAGAAAAGCGATGAATATAGTAAGATATCTCATAGCAGTAGTCCTGTGGAAGAGAAGAATTTATTTTGATTATTGAAGCCGTATCAAAGATTACCGAACGTTCCAACTCCGGCAGCCTCTCCCTCCGGGAGAGGTGTCGCGCGTAGCGCGACGGAGCGGGTGGCGGAGGTAGGAATGCACGATTCGCAGGATTGTTACTGCGAAGGAAGATGTATGAGATCATTCGTCCTTCGCCATTACAATCTCGCTGTCCGTTATTTTTCTACCTCCGACACCCTTTCCACCGCTAACGCGGTCCCCCTTCCCCGAAGGGGAAGGCTGCTGTATATGGAACGTTTGGCAATAGAAAGAAACAGCTTCGTCCCTTGCAACAAACTAGTCCTCATACCACAACGAATCAAACAGTAATGATGCACTCACGATGAGTAGCAGGTCATAGAGCCCCATCCCGACGAGCATGGACAGTCCTGCCGCGCGTCCGCCGAGGGCGGCGGAGGTCAGCGAGATCGCGGGGAGGAAGACGGGCAGGATGACGGGGAGGAGCAGCACGGGCAGGAGGCCGCCGGCGCTTGCCGGACGGTTCGCCGCGCCGACGGTCAGCGCCGAGAGCAGCGTCCCGGCGCCTGCGAGGCCGGCGAGGCCGCAGAGGAGCGTCGCGAGGAGCAGGAGCGGCGCGGTGCACGATGCGTCGAGCAGGACGAAGAACAGCGGCACGAGCACGATGGCAAGTGCGGCAAGCGTCAGGAACGCGAACGCCGTCTTGCCTGCGAGCACGGCCTGCCCTGCCCCGTAGACGCGGAGCGCGAGCAGCGTCCCCGTGGCCTCGTCGGCCGCGAATGTCCCTCCGAGCCCCATGGATGCGGCAAAGAACAGGAGCGTCCAGAGGAGCGCCGCGAGGAGCGGCGGCTCGAGCACCGCCCCGCCGAGCGCCATCGAGAGCGCGAGCAGCGCCGTGATCGCAAAGAGCGCCATGACGGCGAGGGACGAGCGGGAACGGAGGGCGGACGTGAGCTCGCGGCGGAGGAGATGGAGGAATGCGTCCTTCTGGCCCCCTCTCAGAGGGGGCTGGCCCGAAGGGCCTGAGGGAGTGTCGAAGGTACAGCCTGACGTATGCGTAGAGCTTTTTGTCGAAGGAAGATTCTTACTTCCTTCGATGGGAAGTTTTGCGTTTGAGTTACAGCGTACCTTCGAAACCCGCTCCGCCTCGCTGACGCTCGGCACCTCTCCCTGAGGGAGAGGCTTTTTAGGTTGCATGACCATCTCAGTCAAAGCAATCACTTCATCCGCCCACGCGGCTTCGTTCTCGTCATTCGTCGCGACAAGCACGAGCGCCCCACGATCTGCCGCGTTCCGCGCTTCCCGCCTTACGACATCCCTTCCCGCCGCGTCGAGGTTTGCGCCGGGTTCGTCGAGCAGCCAGAGCCTAGCGTTCGACGCGATGAGGACGGCGAGGGCGAGGCGCTGGCGCTGGCCGGTCGAGCAGGCTTTCGTGCGCTTCTGCGCATCGCCGGGCGCGAGGCCGACGCGGGCGAGGAGCGCCGTGCGTTCCGCCTCCGTCAGCGTGATGCCGCGCAGGCCGAGCAGGAACGAGATCGCTTCTTCGCCTGTGAGTTCCGGTGACAGCGCAAGTTCCGGTGACAAAAGCCCAATCTCGCAACGTAATTTTTCACGGGTCAAATAATTTGCAATCCCCAGTTTATCACGCCTCCCCCTCTGGGGGAGGTGGCCTCCCGCAAGGGAGGTCGGAGAGGGTAGCGCCGTATCTTCAACGATGACCTTTCCATCAGAGGGACGCAATAAGTGTCCCGCCAGCCGCAGGAACGTCGACTTCCCACTGCCGTTCGCGCCGGTGACGGCGTAGATCGTGCCGCCGACGAGTGTACAAGAAATATTTTTTAATACGCTCTGCGTTCCAAAAACCTTAGTGACATCGTCGAACGTCACGCGCATCATGCTTTGCTCCCGTCGATCTTCTCGTGGTCGAGCGCGAGCCAGTCGTCGCCCATCGTCACGAGCCCTTCGCGTTCCATCGTCGCGATTTCGCGCGTCAGCGCGCTGCGGTTGCACGAGAGCTCGCGTGCGAGCTGCGTGCGGCCGGGGACGGTGATGCGCGTCGTGCCCTGGCGCTGCTCGCGTTGCAGGAGGTAGAGGATGATGCGGTCACGGAGCGTTTTCTGCGACAGCACCTCGATCTGCTGCGTCATGAGATAGTTCTTGCGGCAGAACGCCTCGAGCAGGTTTTTCATCACGATGCCGTGGATGCGGCCGAGCCGCGTGCCGGCCGTGATGAGCGCGCGCCACGTCACCCAGAGCACGTGCGTGTCCGTGAGCGCGACGACGGACGCGATGCCAGGCGCGCCGAGGATGGCCGACGAGCTGCCGAGGATCGCGCCGCGCTCGAGGATGTGGCTCGCCGACTCGTTGCCGAAGCGGTCTTCCGTCAGCACCTGTCCCGAGCCGTCGAGCAGCACGCCGATCGAACCGTTCGCGTCGTACGCGCGCAGGATGCGGTCGCCTTTCGCGTAGCGCTTGAAGATCGTCCCCGTCGCGTGGAGGAAGCGGTGGATCTCGTCGTCGTTGAGATCGCGGAAAAACGGCAGCGTCACGAGATCGCTGAGTTTTGCCATAGACACACGCCCTTTGTGCAAAAATTTGTCGTATTTGAACGACATCGCTTTCCATTATAACAGCGCCGTTTGAGAAAATCTGTTGCAAGCGCAACGTGCGCGCGTGCCCACGCAAAAACGAACGACGAAAACGGACGGAAACGAACGAAATTTTTCTCTGCGCGTGAAGGATTTTTTCCGCGATTGCGCGAATATAGCAAATAGAAAACTGATGTGAGTCACGAAAATAAATCAAGGGGGAATTTTTTTATGAAGCTCAGCAACAAAGGTTTCGGCGCGTACGACATCCGCGGCGTGTATCCCGAGGACGTCAACGAAGACCTCGCGTACGCCATCGGCCGCGTGTTCCCGGGGCTCTTCGACGCGAAGAAGGTCGCGGTCGGCCACGACATCCGCCTCTCGGGCCCCTCGATCCGCGACGCGCTCGTCAAAGGCCTGACGGAAGCGGGCTGCGACGTCGTCGACATCGGCCAGTGCGGCACGGAGATGATTTATTTCACGACGGCGCACTACAAGCTCGACGGCGGCATCATGATCACGGCGAGCCACAACCCGAAGCAGTACAACGGCATGAAGTTCGTCCGCAAGGAGTCACGCCCGATCTCGAGCGACACGGGCCTCAAGGACCTCGAGAAAGCCGTCATGGAAGGCACGTTCGAGCCGCAGCCCGCGACGGGCAAGGTCGAGCAGAAAGACGTGCTCGATGACTACGTCGACCACATCCTCTCCTACGTCGACGTCTCGAAGCTGAAGCCGTTCAAGGTCGTCGCGAACACGGGCAACGGCGCGGCCGGCCCGATCATCAACGCGCTCGAGAAAAAGCTCCCGTTCGACCTCATCAAGGTCTACAACGAGCCGGACGGCAACTTCCCGAACGGCGTGCCGAACCCGATCCTCCAGGAGAACCGCGAGGCGACGGCGAAAGTCGTGCGCGAGAACCACGCAGACGTTGGCGTCGCGTGGGACGGCGACTTCGACCGCTGCTTCCTGTTCGATGAAAAAGGCGGCTTCATCGAAGGCTATTATATGGTAGGCTTCCTCGCGAAGGCCTTCCTCGCGAAGAACCCGGGCGCGAAGATCATCTACGACCCGCGCCTCATCTGGAACACGATCGAGATCTGCGAGGAGAACGGCGGCGAGGCCGTCATGTGCCGCAGCGGCCATGCCTTCATCAAGGACAAGATGCGCAAGGTCAACGCCGTTTACGGCGGCGAGATGAGCGCCCATCATTATTTCCGTGACTTCTCCTACTGCGACAGCGGCATGATCCCGTGGCTGCTCGTCCTCGAGCTCCTCTCGCAGGCGGACGGCAAGACGCTCTCCGACCTCATGAAAGAGCGCATGGAGAAATTCCCGACGTCCGGCGAGATCAACAGCAAGGTCGCGGACGCGCAGCTCGTGCTCGACCGCATCGAGGCCGACTACGGCCCGAAGGGCACGGTCACGAAGGTTGACGGCCTGTCCGTCGAGTTCCCGGAGTGGCGCTTCAACCTCCGCAAGTCGAACACGGAGCCCGTCATCCGCCTCAACATCGAGACGCGCGGCGACAAGGCGCTTTGTGAGGAGAAGACGAAGGAACTCCTCGCGGAAATCCGCAAATAACATCGCGTTTCCCTAAAATTGTATGTGATTCCCAAGAAAATCAAATACAACCTCCGGCACGAGCCGCCGCAAAACGAGCTGCGGCTCGTGCTGTTTTCTGCGGAATGTTTCCTTCGGTTCCATGAAATGTTCCGAAATGCGCGGAAAGTTGCACCAAAAGATATTTCCTAGAAATCAGAGTCATGGTATAATAAATCTAGCGTATCGCGCATTTCGCTGACAGATGCGCAAGATAGTTTTGGGCGGCCGCGCTTGGCCGCGGCGGAAAAAGAGGAGTGGTTTTCATCATGAGTTTGAAACTGAAGTCCGGGTTCGAGTTCGACTATGACAACCTGTACGGCGAGGGCAAAGTCACGGAGGACGACCTGAAGTTCTACGAGGCCGACCTCAAGAAAGCGCACGAGGCGCTGAAGGTCATGCGCGAGAAAGGCTTCATCCGCGCGCACCTCTCGAAGGACGGCGAGCCGGAGAAAGTCCTGTTCTCGCAGCTGCCGTACGTCGAGGAAGGCCATCTGAACTCCCCGTCGTCGCTCAAGCACCTGCAGGAGCTCACGGATCACGTGAAAGACAACGTTGATGTCGTTGTCTCGCTCGGCATCGGCGGCTCCTACCTCGGCAACAAAGTCCTCTTCGACGTGCAGTGCGGCGAGTTCTGGAACGCGCTGTCGAAAGAAGAGAGGGGTGGCTTCCCGAAAGTCTATTTCTCCGGCAACAACATCGACCCGCAGCGCACGCACGACCTCATCGCGCACATCGAGAAGATGGCGAAAGTCTCGCAGTCGCATCAGGGCCGCAAGCTGAAGGTCCTCCTCCTCGTCATCTCGAAATCGGGCGGCACGCTCGACACGATGTCGAACTTCCTCGTCATCTATGACGAGCTGAAAAAATGCGCTGACGTCGAGCAGGAAGTCGTCGCCGTCACCGACCCGAACAAAGAGAAGCCGACGCTCCTCAAGAAGCTCGCCATGGAGCACAACTGGCCGCAGTACGCCGTCCCCGACGGCGTTGGCGGACGCTTCACGATCTTCTGCGAAGTCGGCCTGTCGCTCGCGGCGTGCATCGGCTTTGACATCCAGGCATTCCTGAACGGCGCGAAAGACATGGATCAGGCGTGCCAGAACGACGACATCTGGCAGAACCCCGCGATGCTCAACGCGTTCCTGAAATTCGCCGCCGCCGAGAAGCACGGCCGTGACATCGAAGTCATGATGCCGTACGGCGACTACATGCAGTCCATCTCCGAGTGGTACATCCAGCTCCTCGCGGAGTCGCTCGGCAAGCAGTTCAACAAAGAAGGCAAGGAAGTCTGCTACGGCCGCACGCCACTCGTCGCCGTCGGCACGCGCGACATGCATTCGCAGACGCAGCAGCATCAGGAAGGCAAGCTCAACAAGGTCGTGCAGTTCGTCAAAGTCGCGAACTGGCCCGTCGACTACCCGATCCCGAACGTCTTCCCCGAGGCGAAGAAGCTCGCCGACATCGCCGGCGTCACGATGAGCCAGGCGCTCGAGACGGCGCGCCAGTCGAACGCCGACGCCCTCACGTCGAACCACCGCTACAACGCGTGCTTCACGCTGCCGAAGCTCGACGCCTACTACCTCGGCCAGCTCCTCTACATGCTCGCCATGTCCGTCGCCTACGAAGGCGAGCTCGCCGACGTCGACGCCTTCAACCAGCCGGGCGTCGAAGCCTACAAGCGCATCATGTGGCCGCGCCTGAACGAGCTGAAGAAAGAGAACGACAAAAAATAATTGATGTTGCAAGTTGCTGCAACGAACAAAAGAACTCCTTCGGGGCATCGCCCCGAAGGAGTTCTCTTTCATTCCAGCTTTATTTTCTTGTTCCACCAAAGCATGGAATCCGCAACAAAATATATTTACTGAACACATAGCAGGTGCCGAGCGTGAGGGCGCAGACGACGATGTACTTGAGGTAGACGTTGAGGGCGGGCAGCGTCGTGAAGAGCCACGCAACGGGGAAGAGGACTTCCATGTGGAGGTAGTAGACGGGATACGACGTTGCGGAGAGGTTCGTGAGGAGCGGCGTCGTGTAGTCGAGCTGCCGTTGGAAGAACGCGACGAGGAAGAGCGTCGCAGACCACATGAAGGGCGCTTGGGTGACGGCGTTCGCGAGGGCGAGCGTCGCCGCGTCGGCGCCGCTCGCGGCGAGGAAGAGCTTCTGATAGAGATACGCGGGGCTGAGGACGAGCGTCGCGAGGCCCCAGAACCACGCGGACGGCGTGTAGCCGCCGACCTCGAACCAGCGCGAGCGCCAGGCCCACGCGCCGAGGTACCAATACTGCGCCTGCTCGTACAGCGGCCCCCAGAAGAGCGTCGTGTAGAACGTCCAGAAATCGACGGGCGCGTGGCGGCTCGCGAGGATGATGTACGTCACGAGCGGCGCGAACACCATCGAGCCGAAGACCCACGGCACGGCGATGCGGCCGATCTTTTTGCGCCAGAACGTGCCGGCGCCGTGCTTCGTCAGCGACATGAGGCCGAAGTAGCCCGAGATGAAGAACATGACGGGCATGATGAAGATGTCAACCCAGAGGATGAAGACGGTCGCGGAGAAGACCGGCTGCGCCGTGTCTACGACGTACCACCACTCCGGCGCGTACGCCATGTAACACATCGCCGCATGGAACACCGTCATGAGCCAGATGATGAACCATTTCAGATTATCAAGAAAATACAAACGTTTCGTCGGCATGGAAAATCCTCCCTGCGAGATGCGCACACGGCGCACACGCGAATTTACATATTTATTTTAGCGAGCGGCGCTTTGCGTGTCAACTTCATCTTGTTCCCCACGCATTTCCGCGCCTTGTATGATGAATACATGGGAAAACGCGCGGGAAGTTCTCATCGAGGTGTTTACAAATTCAATTCCGTGGTATAATATCTTTTGTTGCTTGTCCACGGAGCGTGGACAAAATAGATTTTGGTAAGGAGTTTTCTCTATGCAAACGGAAGAAAACGAGTTCATGCAGCACGAGCTTCGGCTGCCGGAACTCACGGTCCGCGGCATGGTGCTCGGCGCGATCCTCACGGTCATCTTCACCGCGTCGAACGTCTACCTCGGACTGAAAGTCGGACTGACCTTCTCGTCGGCCATCCCGGCGGCGGTCATCTCCATGGCCATCCTCAAGATGGCGAAGGATTCGAACATCCTCGAGAACAACATGGTGCAGACGCAGGCCTCCGCGGCCGGCACGCTGTCCGCCCTCATCTTCATCATCCCGGGCATGCTCATGATCGGCTAATGGCAGGGCTTCGAGTTCTGGCAGACGCTCATCGTCTCGGCGTGCGGCGGCTGCCTCGGCGTGCTCTTCACGATCCCGCTCCGCCGCGCCATGGTCGTGCACAGCGACCTCGCGTATCCGGAAGGCGTCGCGGCGGCCGAGATTCTGAAAGTCGGCAGCTCCGCGAAATCGGAGCAGGCCGCAAAAGGCGGCTCCGGCATCAAGGAGATCGCCTCGGGCGGCGCGGGCGCCATGGGCGTCGCAGCAGTGTGGACGCTGCTCACGCTCGCGCGCCCCGTCATTGACGGCGTGAAAGAATCCCTCGCCGCCGTCCGCATGCCGGACGCTGACAAGGGCAAGCACCGCATGGACATCGACATGAGCGCGAAGAGCGTCGGCCTCGTGTTCCTCGTGACGGTCGTCGGCCTGCTCTGCATCTTCTACGCGTTCGTCAGCCCCGAGAACCTGCCCGGCAGCCAGACGCTCACGTTCACCGTCGTCGGCGTCGGCGTCGCCGTGCTCATGGGCTTCTTCGTCGCCGCGACGCCGTGGCGCCAGCAGGTCGCACTGCTGCTCGGCTGCGTCGTCGGCGCGCTCGTCATCGCCCCGGTGCTGAACCTCCTCTACGAAGCGTACGGCTTCCCGGGTGCGCTGCCGCGTCCCGGTATGGATCCCGCACAGGCGCTCGCCGTCGGCATGGGCATCTACCTGCCGCCCGTCGTCCAGACGCCCCGCTCGCCCTCGTCGGCAAAGACTTCGCCCCGACAGCCGAATACCTCGGCCTCGCCGTCTTCGCCCTGTCGCTCGTGATCTTCTCGAAGATCGTCTTGGGCGGATCGAAGAAATAACGAACATTTCACCTGCTCCCAAACGGGGGCAGGTATTTTTTTTGCGCTGTGCCCTGCCCTCGTCCGATGCGTCTTGGCGCGGAGAGCTTTTTTCGTTACGTCAATCATGGTATAATGGGCGTGAACGATTTTGATTTTTGATTGCGAGGTTTTCCCTCTTTATGAAAAAACGCATTCTCATCGCCGTCGGCCTGTTCTTTATGCTCGTCGGCATCTTCGGCGTGTCGTACACGTACAGCTACGACCACCGCACGGCGGAAAGCCTTTCGGCGTACTGCCGCATCGACTTCCAAAGCTCGCACACGGAGACGGGCGCGCTCGAGGGCGCGGTGCTGACGCTCTGGGACAGTCGCTACGATACGAAAAAGCTCCTGCCGCAGGCCGTGATCTACACGGACGGCACGGCCTGGGAGATGGTCGCGACCGTGAAGCAGCTGCCGCCGCCCGGCGAGAGCGACCCCCAAAACCGCTTCAAGAACGAGAACAAGCTGTTCTGCGAATTGCCAAAAGCGAGCCTCAAAGCCATCCGCGACGCGGAGACCGTCCGCGTGCGCTTCTACTACGAAGGCGGCCAGACCATCGACCTGCCGCTCAATGCGCCCGACCTCGAATATTGGAAGGCGCAGCTGCAATAAAACGATGCTGGTGCCGCCGTGAACGGCTGACGTTGAGGTGGAAACGCGATGGAGTTTTGGACGGTAGAACAGTGCTGTGACATTCTGGACAGCCAGCGCGTGCCCGTGACGGAGTCCGAACGCGTCAAGGGCCGATATCCGTACTATGGCGCGAATGGCGTACAAGACCATGTTGCTGACTTCCTCTTTGATGATGAACTGGTGCTGGTGGCGGAAGACGGAGGAAATTTCGGCTCGACGACGAAGCCAATCGCCTATCGCGTTTCCGGAAAATGTTGGGTCAACAACCATGCGCATGTGCTGAAGCCGCACGAGGATGTCAACGTCGATTATTTGTGTTATGCATTGATGTACTATCCTGTCGGCAACATGGTGAACGGTACGACGCGGAAAAAGCTGAATCAGGCTGATCTGCGCAAGATGAAAGTCCCTGTGCGGCCGGTCGAGGCGCAGGAAGATATCGTCCGGAACATCCAAAACACGGAAACAGCTATCGAAAATCGCAAGCGCGTCTTGGCGTTGCTCGATGAACTGGTCAAATCGCGGTTTGTGGAGATGTTCGGAGATCCAGTGATCAATCCGCACCAATTCCCAAAAGAATTATTAAAGGATATTGCTGAAATCAAAATTGGCCCATTCGGCAGTATGTTGCATCGGGATGATTATGTAGAGGGGCAGCATGCACTGGTGAATCCGTCGCATATTCATGGTGACGTCATTGTGCCAGATGAACGATTGACAGTTTCCGAGGATCGTTATCAAGAACTAAAACCATACCATTTACGAAAAGATGATATTGTTTTAGGGCGGCGGGGAGAAATGGGGCGTGCAGCTGTCGTACAGGAAAATGGTATGTTGTGTGGGACAGGAAGTCTGTTTATACGTATGAAAGAGAAAGTCAATCCGTACTTCCTGCAAAAAATCATTACATATCCGACGTTTAGGCAGTATATTGAAAGTATGTCGGTTGGAATAACGATGCAAAATTTGAATACAGATATGGTTTCGCGGTTTGAGATTCCAATTTATCCCATGGAATTACAAAATCAATTCGCCGCCTTCGTCCGAGAGGTCGATGCGGCGAAAGCGGCGGCGCGGCGGGAGATCGCAGCGCTCGAGACCCTGCGCGGGAAGATGATGCAGGAGTTCTTCGGAGTGAGGGCCGGGGTGCGAGCGGAAGGATAGGAGAACCCAGAAAGCC
>NZ_JALFCU010000012.1 GCF_022771645.1 Selenomonas sp. | reverse complement strand
TCGTCGTCGAAATGGGCAACACGCCGTTCGGCTCGACGTGGGGCAACGCATTGTTCCTCATGGCGTTTGTATTGCTCATCCTCTCGCTCGGCATGATCCTGCTCATCCGCTATTTCACGAGCAAAAAGGTGGTGGCCTGACATGGTGAACGCGAAATTGGAAAACCAGCTCGCCAAAGCCGGCCTCTGGGGCGTCGGATTCTTCATCCTCGCGCTCCTCGCCGCCTTCCTCGGCTACCTGCTCGTCCGCGGCCTGCCGGTGCTGAATTTCAACTTCATCTTCGGCAAGTCCAGCGACATTATGGCCGGCGGCGGCGTCGGCAGCCAGCTGTTCAACTCGTTCTACATGCTGTTCCTCTCGATGGCCGTCTCCATCCCGCTCGCCATCGGCGCCGGCATCTACCTCGCCGAATACGCGCGGGAGAACCGCCTGACGAAAGCGATCCGCCTCTCCGTCGAGAGCCTCGCGACCGTGCCGTCCATCGTCCTCGGCCTGTTCGGCATGATCATCTTCGTCAACCAGATGCACCTCGGATTCTCCATCCTCGGCGGCGCGCTCACGCTCGTCCTGTTGAACCTGCCGATGCTCGTGCGCGTCACAGAGGAATCTATCCGCACGGTGCCGAAGGACTACGAAGAAGCGAGCCTCGCCCTCGGCGCGACGAAGCTCCAGACCATCTTCAAAGTCGTGCTGCCAAGCGCCATGCCCGGCATCATCACCGGCATCACGCTCACAGCAGGCCGCGCGCTTGGCGAGACCGCCATTCTCATCTTCACGGCCGGCACGACGGTGTCGAGATTTATGTACGACACCGACGTCATGGCCGGCGGCGAAACCCTCGCCGTCCACCTCTGGTACCTGCTGTCCGCCGGCCTCGTGCCCGACCGCGACACCATCGCCGACGGCATCGGCGCGCTCCTCATCCTCACGATCCTCGTGTTCAACTTCCTCTTGGTGCTGCCGCTCAAATACTTCCAGCGGCACAGCGTAGGACGCTGAACGGGCAGGGCGTGTAGGCAAAAGCGCGTACCAGTAAATAAATTTTGCTTTCCCCAAATCCATATCATATACACACAGGAACGCCCCCGCAGCTGCATGGTTGCGGGGGCGTTTCTGGTGCGGGCATTCTATTTCGGATTTGTTTCGCTACGAAATTTGTTGCTTTCGATTGCCGAGCGTAGCAATTACGAAAGCCTTCCCCGAAGGGGAAGGCTGCTGAAGTCGTGACGCTCGGCAACAACTCGTTACAAAAGCTGGCCTCGTTAAAACTGCCACGCTCAGCAACAGCTCGGTACGATTTTACAGAAGTTACAATTTATATTTTCTGATGCATCTTACGCGAACGCCGTCCCTGTCAGCATCTCATACGCTTCCTTGTACTTCGCGATTGTCTTGTCGATGACGTCCTGAGGGAGGTTGAAATCACTGTCCGGGTTCGCCTTCAGCCAGTCGCGGACGAACTGCTTGTCGTACGACGGCTGCGACTTGCCCGCCTCGTAGCCCTCGAGCGGCCAGAAGCGGGAAGAGTCCGGCGTCAAGACCTCGTCGCCGAGGACGATCTCGCCGTTCTCATCGAGGCCGAACTCGAACTTCGTGTCGGCGATGATGATGCCGCGCGTGCGGGCGTAGTCGGCACACTTTTTATAGATGGCAATCGTATAGTCGCGCACCTTCTCGACGTATTCACGGCCTTTGCCCGGGAACGTCTTGTCGACGTACGCCGCGCCCTCTTCGAGCGAGACGTTCTCGTCGTGGTCGCCGAGCTCCGCCTTCGTCGACGGCGTGAAGATCGGCTCCGGCAGCTGCTGCGACTCCTTCAGGCCGGCGGGCAGGGTGATGCCGCAGACCGTGCCGTTTTCCTGGTAGCTCGCCCAGCCGCTGCCCGTGATGTAGCCGCGCACGATGCACTCCATCGGGATCATCTGCAGCTTCTTGCACTTCATCGAGTTCCCGACGAACTCCGGCTGCTGGAAGAACTCCGGCATGTCGTTGTTGTCGACGGAAATCATGTGGTTCGGCAGGATGTCTTTCGTGAAGTCAAACCAGAACCGCGACATCTGGGTCAGGATCGCGCCTTTTTTCGTGATCTTGTTCTTCAAAATATGGTCGAACGCCGAAATGCGGTCCGTCGCGACCATGATGATGCTGTCTCCGGCATCATACACCTCGCGCACCTTGCCAGACTTGAACGGTTTGTATGTTTTCATTGGGCTGCCTCCTAAAAACGCAGGTGAATTCGACGGTTTCATAGTATCATAAATTGGAAGGAAAGGAAAGGGGATTCAAACTTCCAGCATCAGCGGTAGTCACTCGATGGATTTGGTCTCATCTGTTGCCGAACGTAACAATGATACCAGCCTTCCCCTTCGGGGAAGGTGGCGCCGCAGGCGACGGAAAGGGTGTCGAAGGTATCTCCCGTTGGGAGAGGCTGCTAAAATTGTTATGCTCGGCAACAGATGGAACAATCGAAGCAATGAAGAAACTGCAAAATCCCTTTCGGCTGACTTCTTCACTTTTCCTCTCCCCGCCGCGGCACGATGGCGGCCGTGCGGCGGTTCTTCAATCGTTCCTGCACGTGCGCGTAGCGCGCCGTCGTCTTCGGGTCGCGGTGGCCGAGGGTGTCCTGGACGAGGCGGAGGTCTTTCGTCGCGGCGTAGAGGTTCGTGCCGGCGCTGTGCCGGAGCGCATGGCAGCTCACGCCCGGGCGCTTGAAGCCGGCCTCGACGAGCGCCTGGTTGATGATGTAGCGGATGCCGTTGCGCGCGAGGCGGCCGAACTTGTTCGCGCGCGAATCCGAGAGGAACATCGGCGTGAACGCGCCGTCCTTCGCGACCTTTGCCGGGCAGGCGTCGAGATACGCGCGCAGATGCGCCATCGTCTCATCACAAGGGAAGATGCGGCGGTCGTGGCCTTTGCCGCGCACGAAGATGGAATTCATGTCCATGTCGATGTCCTCGCGGTTCATGCGATGCACCTCGACCGTGCGCATGCCCTCGACGCCCATGAGGTAGACGATGGCGATGTTGCGCTCGCGCAGGAACGCGTCGTCGTTCTCGCCGTAAAACGCGCAGATCTCATAGAGCTGGTCCGGCGTGAAAAAATGGATGAGCTCGTCGGGCGTCGCGTTCGGCACATAGAGGTCCTGGCACGGGTTGTCGATGATGAGGTGCAGCCGTTCGGCCGCGTTGAACAATCTGCGGATCGCGACGAGCTTCACGGCGATCGTGTCGTCCTTGTAGCCTTGGCCGTACAGCCATTCGAGGAAGCCGCGCATCTCGAAGTCCGTGACGTCCATCGGATGCCGCCCGAGCGCCGCGCACCAGTCGAAAAACTGCGTGATGTACGACGTGTAATGAACCATCGTATCCGCCGACGGCCGGCCGTGTCCGATATAGCGCGGCAAGATCTCGTGCCAGTGCGCGACGAAATAGTCTTTCGACATGACAGCGGCCGGCGCGGCCGAAAAAGTGGTTGGAGTTGCGCCCGCAACCACAGACACTTCTGGAACGTTCGATGGATATGGATTCTGAGACATGAGGGCAGTCGCTCCTTCATCATTTTGCTCCTGTTATTTTACTGTGCACTTTTCCTATTGTCAACAGTAAAACATCGGGTGCGAAGAAAAAATGACGTTCCCCTGTCGTTGTGTGTGCTGTTGCCGAGCGTGACAAGGACGAAAAACAATGGAGTTACAAATACGACTTCGTACGTATCGGTTGCCGAGCGCGACGAATACAGCAGCCTTCCCCTTCGGGGAAGGTGCCGAGCGAATGCGAGGCGGAAAGGGTGTCGAAGGTAGGACGCTACGCGCGCCACCTCTCCCAGAGGGAGAGGCTTTCCCTCGTGTTACGTTCGCAACAGATGATACAATTGAAGAAGTCCATCAAAAAAGTGTGTGCCGTTGCACGAGCAACCACACACACTTTTTTTAGCGCGACGAATCTTTATTTCCGCGACAATTTCTTCAGCGCCATCTTGATGGCTTCCTCCGATGTCTGGCAACTTTCCAGCCCGCGCAGCGCGATGGCGATTTCGTTCTGTGCGAAACCGAGCGCGGCGAGCGCGGCGCTGGCTTCTTCGAGGACGGTGTCGCCGACAGGCGCGTCGGCCATCAGCGCGAGCTCTTCGTCGCCCGGGCCGGCCGCGAACGCGAGCTTGTCCTTGAGCTCGAGGATCAGGCGCTCAGCCGATTTCTTGCCGATGCCCGGCAGCTTCGTCAGGACGCTCGTCTGCTGGTTCGTGATGGCCGTCGCGAGGCGGCTGACGGTGATGGACGAGAGGATGCCGAGCGCGACTTTCGGGCCGATGCCGGAGATGCCGATGAGCACGAGGAACATGTCGTATTCCTGCTCCGTGCGGAAACCGTACAGCTGCAACGCATCTTCGCGCACGGAGAGATACGTGTAGAGCTGCGCCTCCTTGCCCTGCGCGAGCTCGCGCCGCGTCGCGTCCGAAATGCTGACGCGGTAGCCGACGCCGTGGACGTCGATGAGGCAGCTGTCCGCCTTCAGGCGTGCAATCGTGCCGCGCAAAAATCCGATCATAATTGATTCCTCCAAGCGACGTTCCGCAAGCAGTACGTCGTGCAAATCGCGATGGCCAGCGCATCCGCCGTGTCGTCGGGCTTCGGCGGCTCTTTGAGGTGCAGCAGCTTCGTGACCATGTAAATGACCTGCTGCTTCGTCGCTTTGCCGTAGCCGGTGACGTCCTGCTTGATCTGCATCGGCGTGCGCTCGACGAGGCGCAGGCCGTTCTTCGCGGCCGCGAGCAGGACGACGCCGCGCGCCTGGCCGACGG
>NZ_JALFCU010000081.1 GCF_022771645.1 Selenomonas sp. | reverse complement strand
GCGTCGCCGTCGTCTTTGCGCTGCTCTGTCAGCTGGCCCGCGATCGCGGCTTGGAGGATCGATTTGCGCAGCGCTGTTGCGAGCATCATGTGACGGCACCCTTTCCCAATGTTTCAAAAAAATAACACGTACAAAAAGATTACTCTCATTATATCATGATTCTCTGTGCGTCGCGACCGTAACAAGGGGACAAATTTCCTTGCATGAGCGACCACGTTTGTGGTATCATTTTTATCCGCGTGGCAGAATGTTTTGCTATCATACGGGAAACTAAAAAAGGAGGTGAGCAGGATGAGCCTCGATAGCATCAGCGGCATCCAGTCCGTTTCTGCGATCCGCGCCGTGCAGCCTTACACGAGCGTCCAGAATGCAAGGGAACAAAGAAGCGCTCTTGAGTGTGGGAACTCGAGAGCGCTTCTTTATGTTTTGCAGCAATCTGTTGAGGATAGAAGGAAAACGCGCCATCGAACGCGAATATGATATCGAAAACGGGATGCGTCGCGACAGATCGTCGCGGCGCCATCCACGACAAGAACGGAGGCTGGAATCATCATGAAAAAGAAATCTTTGCTGGCAGCGCTGCTGCTTTCCGCGCTCCTCGTGCCGGCGGGCGCGTTCGCTGCGGCGCCGGAGACGCCGGACGTGCATGTCGATGCGGCGACGGAGCATCTCACGGACAAGGCGCCGTCCGAGACGATCCGCGTGAAGCCGGAGAAGGCGGAGATCCGCCAGATCTCGAACGTCGTCTACGAGCAGGTGCCCATGCGCGGCTATCCGAACGTCGCGATGAAGATGGACATCCTGCAGCCGCAGAAACGGACGGCGCCGCTGCCGGCCATCGTGTTCATCACGGGCGGAGGCTTCGTCAACGCGAACAAGGACAACGGCGCGCAGCTGCGCATGCATCTCGCCGAGCACGGCTACGTCGTCGCGAGCATCGAGTACCGCGTCGCGCCGACGGCGCGGTTCCCTGAGCCGCTCGAGGATGTGAAAGCGTCCATCCGCTACCTGAAGGCGAACGCGCAGAAATATCACATCGATCCTGCGCGCGTCGGCGTCATCGGCGGCAGCGCGGGCGGCTACCTCTCTGCGTTCGCCGGCACGACGAGCGGCACGACGACGTTCGACACGGGCGACAACCTCGACGTCACGAGCGACGTCCGTGCGGCCGTCGATCTCTACGGCCTCTCCGACCTCACGCAGATCGGCGCGGACTACGATGCCGAGACGCAGGCGCGCCATCGCTCGCCAGGCGCGACGGAAGCGCTCTGGGTCAACGGCTCGCCCGTCTTTGGCGGCGCTGACGGCGGCATCCCGGCGCATCCCGAGGCTGCGGCCGCCGCGAACCCCATCAACTATATCTGGAGGAAGAGCGCCCCGATGCTCCTCATGCACGGCACGGCCGACACCGTCGTCTCCCCGAGCGAGACCGACCTCCTCTATCAGGCCCTCCAGAATGCCCGCATCCCATCCGAGCGCTACCTCGTCGAAAATGCCCAGCACGGCGGCGTTTATTGGGTGCAGGACAAAGTCCTCGACATCATCACGAACTTCTTCGACCGCTATCTGAAAAACGACGGCGCCAGCCTGTGGCAGTGAATATTTTAGGTTGAATTTCACCTAGCTCCATGGTACGATGAGCGCGGGAGGGATTGTCATGAATGTGAATACGAATGCCATGGTTTCCATGACGGAAGCCAACCAGAATTTTTCCCGCGTCGCGCGTCTCGTTGACGAACAAGGCGCGGCCATCATCATGAAGAACAACCGTCCAAAATACATCCTGCTCGACTTCGAGCGGACGGACGCGGAAGCGACAGCGCCGGACGAAGACGTCCTCGCCGTCTCGCGCCGCCTCATGCAGGAGAACCGCGAAGCGTATGAGGTGCTGGCAAAATGATCCCGAGTAACAACGATGGTTTGCTGGAAGACGGCAGGGGCACAGCACGAAGCGCAGCAGGCCGAACGAGCAATCGCCGAGCGTGGTGGCGCAGGTGAACGTGACGATGCGCCCGTTCTCGCGATAGCATTTCGGCACGATGGCCGCGCCGAAGCGCACGACTTCCGTGTGCTTGTCGTAGCGGAACAGGAACGTGTCTTCGATGCCGCGATGGGCATTGCCGTCTCCTTGCTGCCCCAGTCGTAAGTGATCCTCACGTCGCCGACAGGGGGAAAAGGAAAAACCTCCATCGCCTCACCTCCCTATGGATAATGTAAATCCGAGGGTACTTCGCAACCCTCGGAACGAAAATTTTCATCAAAAAAGAGGCCCTAGATATTGCCAAGAGCCGCCGTAAAAAACTCCCCCGAAGCGCTGAACTTCGGGGGAGTCGTGTGCCTTGCTTATTTGCAGATGTGGTCGAAGATGTACTGAAGTGCCTCTTTCGCCTGCGCGTAGCGTTCGTCCGTTCCGCTAAGAATGACGCTGTTTTCGCTATTGCGTTCTGCCTTGTCGCTTCCGACGCTAAGAGGACTGTTCGCCGTTTCAAATTCGATGTAACCGCTCAACAGAGTTGATTTCAGTTTCGCTTGAACCGCGACAATCGATTTGAACGGAATGACCTTGAAATTGTTGTCACCAACATTCCAGAGGCCGCCACCTGTCTTGTCGATAACGACAGCATTTTCATGCACATAGAGATTCGAGCCACGGCAGTCGATGGCGAAAAGCTCTTGTCCGAGAAATTCACGAACCGGGCTCGGACGCATCTCTTCATCTGATTTGCTGTTGCTCTTTACGGAATCAAAGAAACCCATTACGATTCACGTCCTTTTACTGCGGCAGATGATCGACGGCATATTGCGCTTCTTCTTCCGTGAACTTATCGCCATACGGAGATGCGAGCTGCTGCTGAATCTGTGCGCGGCTCATCGCCATTTCCTTTTGGTAGGTCTTCGCGGATTCCACGGCGTTCTTGTTCCAATCGATGTCACTCATGTGCTCGACAGCCCATTGTGCAGCCTCTGGCTGGAAGTGATCGCCGTATTCCGAAATCAACTGGTCGTAAACACCTTGCTTCGACATATGCATCACAGTCGCATAGTTGATGCCAGACCTCAAAGCATTGCGATATTCATTCGATACGGACGTATCTTTCAACGCCTGTTGTTGCAACGTGAGTTGCTTTTTCGGAGCTTCCTGCTTCTTATCCTAAAAGTCCTGCCTAGTTCCAGATTTTTTTCACATTTCCATGGGAATTTTCGTTCATCATCTGAACCCGAAATGCCTCTGCCTCCCCAGTATCGTCTGCACCACACGCGGATTCTCTGCGAGGGCTCTCATCACGTCGTCGCTGGAGGCGTGCGTATTCAGCACCACAACCCCGCCGCCGGCTTCGTTCTTGCCCATCTGGCGGATCGTCTGCGTCTGTTCCTGCATCAGCGCTTCTAGTTTGCCGTTCGCGTTCGTGCGCGTCAGGCTCTGCGCTTTCTGTGTCGCGTGCTGCGAGAGGTTCGGCACATACGGCGTCGGCGCGATGACACCGCCGTCTGCGTATTTTCCATAGTTCATGCGGTCGAGCGTGTCCGTGCCGATGCAGGTAGAAATTTTCCTTGCACTGGCGCGTTCCCTTGTGCTATACTATTCGGCGTATCGGACGTGCTGACGTCTGATTCCAGTTTTTCGACTGGTACTTCCCCAGAGGCGGGAAGCTAGGTCAGAACCAAGGGAGCGCAGAGCTTCCTTGTATCCTATTCCCAGTTTTTGGGGCAAAGCGAGGTGGAAAAACATGAAAGAAGGCATTCATCCGAAGTATTACCCGGAGGCGAAGGTCATCTGCGGCTGCGGCAACACGTTCACGACGGGTTCCACGAAGCCGGAGATCCGCGTCGACGTGTGCTCGAAGTGCCATCCGTTCTTCACGGGTCGTCAGCGTGATGTCGCTGCCGGCGGCCGCATCGAGAAGTTCAACAAGCGCTACGGCAAGCATTGATCGTTTCGAGATCACGGAGAGCTGCTGCTTTTTGCGGCGGCTCTTTTTTGTGCGCGATTTTCCTATGCTTTTTCAGCATTTTGTGGTAAAGTGAAGGAGAATTTTTGCAAGGAGGAATCGCTATGGGCAAGCTGAGTGTCGGTGGGCAGGCCGTCATCGAGGGCGTCATGATGCGCGGACCGGGAAAGGTCGCGACGGCGGTGCGGAGTCCCGAGGGGCGCATCGAGGTCGACTGCGGGCCCGTGCATTCCATCGCGGACAAATACACGATCCTCAAGAAGCCGTTTCTCCGCGGCACGGTGTCGCTCGTGGAGTCGCTCGTGCTCGGCATCCGTTCGCTGTCGTATTCGGCGAAAATGGCGGGCGAGGAGGACGAGCAGCTCACGGACAAAGAAATGGCCGGGACGATCGCGTTCGCGTTCGTGCTCGCGGCGATCCTCTTCATCGCGATTCCGACGGGCGGCGCGAAGTTCTTCCATTTTATCACGGACGATCCTGTGTTCCTGAACCTCATGGAGGGCGCGCTGCGCCTCATCATTTTCCTCGGATACATCTGGGGCATCTCGCGCATGAGGGACATCCGCCGCGTGTTCCAGTACCACGGTGCGGAGCACAAGACGATCCATTGTTACGAGGCGGGGCTGCCGCTGACGGTCGAGAACGTGCAGCAGTTCAGCCGCCTGCATCCGCGCTGCGGTACGAATTTCCTGCTCATCGTCATGCTCGTGTCAATCTTCGTCTTCGCGTTCCTCGGCTGGCCGAGCCTCATCGAGCGCATCGCGAGCCGCGTGCTGCTGCTGCCGGTCGTCGCCGGCATCAGCTACGAGCTCATCCGCTACGCCGGCCGCACGACGAATCCCGTCGCTCTCAAAATCATCCAGCCCGGCCTGTGGCTCCAGTACCTCACGACGCGCCCGCCGGAGGACGACATGGTCGAGGTGGCGATCGAGTCGCTGAAAGCCGTCCTCCCCGCCGAAGAGATCGTGCCGGGGACAGGCGAGTACAAAGACATCGCGAAAACGGAAGAATCTGCCGAAATGCTGCCGAGCGTTTCTTCGTAAGAAAGGAAGATTTTCGTGCTCGAACAGCTCCAAGCTGTCGAAGACAAATACAAGGAACTCGAATCCCTCATCGCCGACCCGTCCGTGCTCGCGGACATCGCGTGCTGGCAATCCTACAACAAGGAGCATGCGCAGCTCGCGCCGATCGTGGCGAAATACCGCGACTACAAGTCCGTCACAAAGCAGATCGCCGAGGACAAGGCGCTCTTTGACGAGCAGCCGGACGACGAGCTGCGCCATTTGATAGAAGAAGAACTCACAGAACTCAACGCACAAAAAGAGGAGCTCGACCGCGAGCTCCCTCTTTTGCTGCTCCCGAAAGACCCGAACGACGCGCGCAACGTCATCATGGAGATTCGCGGCGGCGTCGGCGGCGACGAGGCGGCGCTGTTCGCGGGCGACCTGTTCCGCATGTACAGCCGCTACGCCGAGCGGCAGGGCTGGCGCGTCGAACTGCTGTCGCAGAACGCGACGGAGATCGGCGGTTTCAAGGAGGTCACGTTCCTCGTCGCGGGCGCGGGCGCGTACAGCCGGCTGAAATACGAGAGCGGCACGCACCGCGTGCAGCGTGTGCCCTTGACGGAATCGGGCGGCCGCATCCACACGTCGGCCGCGACCGTCGCCGTGCTGCCGGAGGCCGAGGACGTCGACGTCGCCATCGACGCGAAGGACCTGCGCATCGATACGTATTGCGCGTCGGGCGCGGGCGGCCAGTACGTCAACCGCACGGAGACGGCCATCCGCATCACGCATTTGCCGACGGGTCTCGTCGTGCAGTGCCAGGACGAAAAATCGCAGCTGAAGAACAAGGAAAAGGCCATGAAAGTCCTGCGCGCGCGCTTGAAAGCCCGCGCGGAGCAAGAGCAGGCCGATGCCGTCGCGGCCGACCGCAAACACCAGGTCGGCTCGGGCGATCGCAGCGAGCGCATCCGCACGTACAATTTCCCGCAAGGCCGCGTGACGGATCACCGTATCGGCCTGACGATCCACCGCATCGACGACGTGCTCAGCGGTGACCTCGACGAACTGCTCGCGGCCTTGATTACTGCGGACCAGGCGGAACGCTTGAAACAGGTGAACGAATGAACGAAGTTTGGACCATCGGACGCATCCTCAAATGGACGGAGCGTTTTTTTCAGGAAAAAGGCATCGAGTCGCCACGCATTGACGCAGAGGTTCTGCTCGGCCATGTGCTGAAGAAAGAACGCATCTATCTTTACGTCCACTTTGAAGAGCCGCTCCAGCCCGAGGAGCTTGCGTCGTACCGAGAAGCAATCAAACAACGGATCCAGCGTGTGCCAGTGGCGTACATCATCGGGAAACGAGAATTTATGGGATTGTCGTTCAAAGTCACGGAAGACACGCTCGTGCCGCGCCCCGACACGGAAATCCTCGTGCAGGCGGCGGTTGAGCGGTTGAAGCGGCTGAGCGGCGCAGCGAACAAGCAGACGTCGGAAGAAACCGACAGCGAAGAAGCGCCAGCGGAGACGGCCGAACGGCATCCCGCGCATTTCGCCGACATCGGCACTGGCACGGGCGCGATCTGCCTCTCCGTGCTGACGTACGTGCCGGACGCGACAGCGGACACCGTTGACATCTCCGAGGCGGCGCGCAAGGTCGCGGAGGAAAACGCAGCGGCGTTCGGATTGACGGACCGCATCACGTTCTACACGGGTGACCTGCTCGTGCCGCTCCGCGAGGCACAAGCTGACACAGGCGCGGGCAGCGCGGATGAGGCGCGTTACGACGCGATTCTCTCGAATCCGCCGTACATCCCCGATGCAGACATCGAGCAATTAGCGCCCGAAGTCCGCTGCAAAGAGCCGCGCACGGCGCTCGCTGGCGGCCCCGACGGTCTTGCGTTCTACCGCCGCCTCATCGCGGATAGCCCCGCGCTCCTCGCGGACGACGGCTTCCTCGCTGTCGAAGTCGGGATTCATCAGGCGAAGGCGGTCGCACAGATGGCGACGGATAGCGGGAACTTTGCGCGGACGGAAATATTGAAAGACTACGGCGGGGTTGAACGCGTCGTTGTCGCGTGGAAGAAATAACTGTTGATGAACGTTGGACGTTGCGAATACGGAAGTAATAAAAGCCTTCCCCTACGGGGAAGGGGGACCGCGTTAGCGGTGGAAAGGGTGTCGAAGGTAGGAAGTTACAGTTCGCAGGATTGTAACGGCGAAGGAAATTGCAAGTTATTGCACGCCTTCGCTGTTGCAATCGAGAGTATAACTTATGTCCTACCTCCGACACCCTTTCCGTCGGCCTACGGCCGCCACCTTCCCCGAAGGGGAAGGCTTCGGTGGTGTGTGGCGTTTGACAATCTTTTGTGAGTTTTTCGGAATAAGAAAGAACGTTGCTGAATGAAAACCAAAGTTTTGAACATCGAAGATTTGAAGAGCGACACAGCCCAATCCGCCCTCGCCGAAGCCGGCAGCCTCCTCCGCTCCGGGCAGCTCGTGGCGTTCCCGACGGAGACGGTGTACGGGCTCGGGGCGAACGGGCTCGACGGCGCGGCGTGCGCGAAGATTTATGAGGCGAAAGGCCGTCCGTCCGACAACCCGCTGATCCTCCACGTCGCGGATCGTGCCATGGTCGAGGGGATTGCGGAGGATATCCCGCCGATGGCGGAGAAGCTCATGGCGGCGTTCCTGCCCGGCCCGATGACGCTGATCCTCCGCCGCACGTCCATCGTGCCCGACCGCATCACGGGCGGGCTCGCGACGGTCGGCGTGCGCATGCCGGAGAGCGCGGCGGCGCGGGCGATGATCCGCGCGGCGGGCGTGCCGGTCGCCGCGCCGTCCGCGAATCTCTCGGGCCGGCCGAGCCCGACGACAGCGGCGTCCGTCTTGCGCGATATGGACGGGCGCATCCCGCTGATCCTCGATGGCGGCGCATGCCGCTTCGGCGTCGAGTCGACGATCGTCGATTGCACGGGGCCGGTCGCGACCATCCTGCGCCCAGGCGCGATCACGCGCGAGATGCTGCGGGAAGTGCTCGGCGGGGTCAAGCTCGACCCGGCGCTCGTCGGCGCAAACGTCACGCCAAAGGCACCGGGCATGAAGTACAAGCACTACGCGCCGAAGGCGCCCTTGACGCTCCTCGAGGGCGCGCCCGCGAAGATGGCGGCGGCGTTCCGTCGTCACGTGCGTCACTTGCAGAAGGAAGGCCGCACGGTCGGCATCCTCGCGAGCGACGAGGTCTGCGACGAGCTCCGAGACCTCGTGCCGGACGAGCTCCGCAAGTCCTACGGCCCGCAAGGCGACCTCGCCGCCATCGCCGCGCACATCTACGAAGCGCTCATCGCATTCGACGATACGGCGGCCGACGCGCTCCTCGGCGAGGGCACGACGGAAACGGGGCTCGGCCTCGCCATCATGAACCGCTTGCACAAGGCGAGCGGTGGGAATACCATCACGATCTAAAAAAAATGCTGTTGCACGGTGCGCGTGCAACAGCATTTTTTTTGATGGCTCAACAGAGAATCGAATCCGGCACGCCGTGTGCGGCGAGCTCTGCTGCGCCTTTGCCGTTCGTCTCGTCGAGCAGGATGGCGTCGATGCGGCCTTCTTGATAGAGGAATGGCACTTCGTCCGGCCAGAGAATGGGGATTTCGTGTTGTCCGAGACGCACTTCTCCGGGGCCAATTTCATCAAACCAGACGCCAACGATGTCGATGGTGGCATCCGACAGGAGGGTGAGCAGACGGTCTTTGAGATGCGGCCCATTTTGCACGACGATGTGCCGACGGGCGGGCACATCATAGCGGACGGGCAGGGCGGCGGCGACGTCGTGGCGGAAGCGCTCTTTTTGCCCCGCGATCATCGCACGATACGCCTTGAACGCTGGCCGGTGCACGGCATACGCCGTGAGACAGCTACGAATGCAGGCGAGGATGCGTGGGATGCTTTCCTGATGGTTGTCAAATTTGTACGATGCGGGGATCGGCACGTCGATGTCGTTCGCCGCCGCACCACGCCGTCCTGTGATGACGCAGCAGCCAGCCATCGCCGCCTCGCGCGGGAGACGGTCTTGCCCCGGATGATTACCGAAGTCGATGTAGCATTTCGCGTGGGCGAGCAACGTGTGGACTTCCTCTGCCGTCATGTTTATGATCGGCGCCCACTTGATGTCAGGTGCAGCATCGATGAGTTTCTGCGTGAACTCGAACCCCTTTTTCGGATTGTAGGTGACAATGTCTAGCCGGCCACCGGCCGTTGTGCCCAGTGCGCCGAGATGGGTGGCGGATTGGAGATAGTCGCCGACCGTATAAACCTGTGCGGCCGGCACGTGATTTTGCAGGACAAACTGACGCGCGTATTCGGACTGCACCCAATGCTCCAGCCGCGTGCCGGGAGAAAAGAGGAAAATCTGCTCTGCAAGCGGCCGCGATGCGAACGTGGAAGGAGGGTCTGCAAAAAAGTCGCGCAGGCTGTTGAGATAATTGTCGACGCTCAGCCACCAGAGGATGCAGCGAGCGTGGTGGATGCGCGGGAGGAGGACGGTCATGGTCTCCGGGAACATCACGATGTGCTCGGGCGCGTCCGTGATGTTCTGGACGTAAGGGACGCGGTATTTCCGGTATTCGCCCGGCTGGGGTGGGCAGCCGCTCTTGGCATCCGGATACCAGAGGAAGGCCCTCAGGCCACGCCGCAGGAGCTCGGAGGCCAGCTGGTGTAGGAGCTCGGGACCGCCCGTGACGCAGTTGGCCGGGCAGGCGATGAAGATGGTGGTGTTTTCGTAGACGTCCATGCGCGTGATTCCTTTCGCAAAAAATGAGTTTCTATGGTATGATTATAGCATCATTTCTTGCGGAAAA
>NZ_JALFCU010000071.1 GCF_022771645.1 Selenomonas sp. | reverse complement strand
CGCGAGAAATTCTTCCTCCATGGATTCAGCGAAGAAATCGCCCGCGCATGGTTCGAGCTCGACGACGAAAAGCGCGAAGACGTCGCCCGCAAGGTCGAAGCCGTCGCCAGCACACTCAAGGCGCACATGAAGGAAGGAAAGAGCGCCGAAGACGCCCGCAAGGAATACGAAGCGCAGAAGCACGCCGAGCTCGACGTGGCGCTCGAACTCCAAAAGAAGGTCGCTGCTTCTTCCTCTCCGACTATCGCCACGGAAAAAAGAGCATGAAAAAAGCCCCCTCGCGTTGACGCCGCGAGGGGGCTAAGAAAGGAGGTAGTGTTTCAGAGAGTCCCTATGGAAAGAGGTGTTGCCTATGTCCACTTGATATTTTACCACGCCACACAGCTTCTGTCATGAAAGGAGGAAACTTCCATGTCATTTTTCCGCAAGCGCGGCAAGAAATGGTACTACACCATCGAGCTCGAAAGCGGCGGCACGCGCAAGCGCATCGAGCGCGTCGGCGGCCGCACGAAAGCCGAAGCAGAAAAAGCCCGCGCAGCCGCCCTCGCCGAGTATACCGTCACCGGCAGCGTCGACAAGGGCGCGAAGATCACCTACCGCGAGCTCGCCGACGAGTGGACGAAAGACAGCTTGAGCCAGAGACGCGCGAAAACGCAGGAGGCATACAGCAGCATTTTGAAAAATCACCTTGTCCCCATCATCGGAGACAAGCGCATCCGGGACATCCGCCCGCGCGACCTGCAAGCGCTCCTGAACAGCGAAGCGAAACACGTCTCCGTCTCGCTCATGCGCAGCCTCCACGCCGTCCTGTCGCTCACGTTCGACTTCGCCGTCTTCTGCGAGTATCTGAAAGACACGCCCATGCGTGGAGTAGTGACGCCAGAGGCGCGTCCACTCGCCGAGCGCCGCGCGTTCACGCAAGAGGAATTCAAGGAACTGACAGCCTACCTCGAGCGCCGCCCGGAGATTCTCCTGCCCGTTCTGATTTCCTACCACACAGGCGCACGCAAGGGCGAAGTCCTCGCGCTCACGTGGGAAGACATCGACTTCGAGGAAAAGAAACTCCGCATCAACAAAACCGTACTGCACAACGGCACAGTACAAGACACGACCAAGAGCAAATCAGGCATGCGCACTATCACCATTGGCGAAAGGCTCGTCAAGATTCTCAAGGCGGCGCATGCGCAGCAGGCAAAGGATCGTCTGCGCTACGGCAAATTCTACCGCGACAGCGGGCGTGTCTGCCGGCATGAAGATGGTACAGCGGTAAGGCCACCGCAAATGCAAGTCGTCGGAGAATATGCGAGAAAGCATTTCCCGCCCGGCCTCTGCTTCCACAGCTTGCGCCACACGCATGCGACCATGCTGCTCGAAGCCGGCGAAGACCTTGAGCTCGTCTCCAAGCGCCTCGGCCATGCGAGCATCAGCACCACGGCGAAAGTATACTCCCATGTCCTCGCCCACCGCGAGCAAGCGGAGCGCGAAATCCTCGACCGCGTTTTTGTCTAAACCTTGCCGCCATTTTGCCGCCGAAATTGCAACAAGAGCTAGTTTATTCACAGCAAGCGAAAATTATGCTATAGTCAAAAGAAGCTAGATTTATCAATGGTTCAGAGCACTTCAGAACCATCGAAAATCTATCCCTGAAAGAGACAGGGATTTAAGATAAGATAAGGCTGTTGAACGCCCTTTAGGCGACTCTTACATCCACATTAGTTTAGAAAACTTTCAACACTCCCAAGGAGCTTTTCATCATGCCCAACGAATCCGACGCGTTCGCTCGCGCGCTCGCGCTGCTCAAACAGTATTTCGGCTACGCCTCGTTCCGCCCCGCGCAAGAGCCCGTCGTGCGCTCGCTGCTTGACGGGCGCGACACGGTCGCGATCATGCCGACGGGCGCGGGGAAATCCATCTGCTTCCAAGTGCCGGCGCTGCTGCTCTCTGGCGTCACGCTCGTCATCTCGCCGCTCATCTCGCTCATGAAAGACCAGTGCGACGCGCTGCGGGACGCCGGCGTGCCCGCGACGTTCATCAACAGCACGCTCTCGTCAGCGGAGTGGAGCGCGCGCATGCAAGCGATCGCCGCGGGCGACGTGAAGCTCGTCTACGTCGCGCCCGAGCGGCTCGACACGAACGCGTTCGAAGGACTCTGGAGCCGCGTCCCCGTCTCGATGGTCGCCGTCGACGAAGCGCATTGCCTGTCGCAGTGGGGGCATGACTTCCGCCCGAGCTACCAAGCCATCGCGCCGTTCATCGCGCGCCTGCCACGCCGCCCGATCGTCTCCGCCTTCACCGCGACCGCCACGCCCGAAGTCCGCGATGACATCGTGCGCCTGCTCTCCCTCGACGCGCCCGCCATCCACGTCTCGGGCTTCGACCGCCCGAACCTCTACTTCGAAGTGCGGCGCGGCGAGAACAAGCGGAACTTCATCAAGAACTATATCAAGAGACACAATGACGAAGCCGGCATCATCTACGCCGCGACGCGCAAGCAGGTCGACACGCTCTACAACGTCCTCACGAAAGCGCACATCACCGCCGGCCGCTACCACGCCGGCCTCACGGACGCGGAACGCGCGAAAGCGCAGGACGACTTCCTGTACGACAACCTCCAAGTCATCGTCGCGACGAACGCATTCGGCATGGGCATCGACAAGAGCAACGTGCGCTACGTCATCCACGCGAACATGCCGAAGAACCTCGAGTCGTACTACCAGGAAGCTGGCCGCGCGGGCCGCGACGGCGAGCCGGGCGCATGCATCCTGCTCTACGCCCCTGGAGACGTGCGCACGCAGCGCTTCCTCATCGACGTCTCGACCGACGACGACGCGCGCAAACGCATCGAGACCGCGAAGCTCCAGCGCATGGTCGACTACTGCCACACGCCCGAGTGCTTGCGCTCGTTCATCCTCCATTATTTCGGCAGCCGGACGGAGGACGCGACGTGCGGCAACTGCAGCAACTGCACGGCCGGCGCGACGGACGTCGACGTCACGATCGACGCGCAGAAAGTCTTCTCGTGCGTCTACCGCATGCGCGAGCGCTACGGCATCACGCTCGTCGCGCAAGTGCTGAAGGGCTCGTCCGACCAGCGCGTCAAGACGCTGCACCTCGACGAGCTCTCGACGTACGGCCTCATGAAACGCCGGACGCTCGAAGACATCAAGCTCATGATCCAGCGCTTCGTCGCGACCGACTACCTCGCGGTGGGCTCCGGCGAGTACCCGATCCTCCATCTCCGCCCCGCCGCCTACGACGTCCTGCGCGGCAAAGCCACCGTCATTCAACATATCTTACCCGAAAAAAAGGAGGCCGCCCCGGCCTCCCCGAACCAATCGCTCTTCGAACACCTCCGCGCCCTGCGCAAGTCCCTCGCGCAAAAGCATCACATCGCGCCGTTCATGATCTTCTCCGACAAGACCCTCCGCGACATGTGCGCCCTCGCGCCGCACACGGAAGCGGAATTCCTCGAAGTCTCCGGCGTCGGTCAGACGAAGCTCGAAAAATACGGCGCCGCGTTTTTGAAGTGCATCGCCGAACACCGGTGAACCGCAATTTTTTTAGATTCGTTCAGTTATATCTGAACGAATTTTATTTTTCTCTTGCTTTCACAGTCATATCCCGTATAAAATAAAAACAAGATGATTTTCACAGAGGTGATCGCATGATTGAGCGCAAACGTTACATCGACCGCTTGCGGCCGTTTTTCCACAAGGACGTCGTGAAAGTGCTGACGGGCCTGCGGCGCAGCGGGAAATCCGTGCTCCTCGCGCAAGTGCAGGAAGCACTGCGCACGGATGGCGCCGATCCGGCCGCCATGCTCTCTTACAACTTCGAAGACCTCCGCAACCTGCCGCTCTGCCACGCCGAAGCGCTCTACCACGACATCCTCGCACGGCTCGACGGACGAACGGACGGCGTGTGCCTGTTTTTCGACGAAATCCAAGAAGTCGACGGCTGGGAGCGCGTCGTGAACTCGCTGCGCGTCAGCCACCACGCCGACATCTACGTCACGGGCTCGAACGCGCACCTGCTCTCCGGCGAGCTCGCCACGCTGCTCGCCGGCCGCTACGTCGCCTTCCCCGTCTATCCGTTTTCCTTCGCCGAATACTGCGCCGCCTACCCCGGGAAATCCACGGACGCCTGCTGGCGCTCCTACCTCGCGCTCGGCGGCATGCCGTTCCTCACGCACCTCGACGACGAGGCCGCCGCGCACCAATACCTCCAGGACATCTACCGCAGCGTCGTCCTCAAAGACATCGTCGAACGCCACACCGTGCGCGACGTCGACCTCCTCGCGCGCGTCGTGCGCTACGCCGCCGAAAGCATCGGCCGCACGTTCAGCGCGACGAGCATCGCGAAATACTTCAAGAGCGAACATCGCTCTGTCGCGCCCGAGACCATCATGGGCTACCTCGCCGCCTGCACGGAGTCGTTCCTCCTGTACCGCATCCCGCGTCAAGACCTCGCCGGCAAAAAACTCCTCACCATCAACGAAAAATACTACCTCGCCGACCACGGCCTGCGCACGGCCATCCACGGCGGCACGCAAGACATCGACCAGACGCTCGAGAACATCGTCTGCATGGAACTCCTCCGCCGCGGCTACCGCGTCACCGTCGGCAAAGCCGGCACGCAGGAAATCGACTTCGTCTGCGACCGCGCGAAAGAACGCATCTACGTCCAGGTCGCCTACCTCCTCGCCGCGCCCGAGACGGTCGAACGCGAATTCGGCGCGTACAAAACCATCCGCGACAACTACCCGAAATACGTCGTCACTATGGACCCTGTCGACCTCAGCCGCGACGGCATCCTGCACAAAAACGTCTTGGACTTCTTGCGCATGGAAACGTATTGAAACCGCCATAAACGCAAAAACGCCCAACAGTTTTCACTGCCAAGCGTTTTTAGCGACCATTATGCATCTGTCCGACCCTCGAGCATTTTGAAGCACTCAAACATAAATGATGCCATCGTCTCGATCACAGGAATAGATACGGAATTTCCAAACTGCTTGTATTTTCTGCTATCTGGCATACCATCAGGGAAACTAAATTTTTCCACACCAGTTGCTGGATTCTTGAACGCATAGCCGATAAACCCTTGCAACCGCCCCCATTCTGCAGGTGTCATAACCCGGATGCCCTCCGAATTCAATCCTGTTTTTTTGCCCTTGACCATTTTCCCCGCAATTCCATCTTTGGGCTGATACACCAGATTGCGTTCCTTGCCCGAGCCCCCAGTCGCAAGGATGGTATGCGCAAGCGGATGTTCTCCCCTGTCCTTATTGACGACGCAATAGCCAAAGCCATTTCCTTTTTTATGATTCCTGGCGCGATGACGCTTCAGCGTATCCAAGTAGCCCTGCGCCATATAATATTTGTCCGGCACATCTTTATCGAGGATGTCATTGACATCCTCATAGATGGGCGGGGCTTCCTTTTTATCTGGCAAATGATTGTGCAGCCGTCGTACGGCACTGCCATACCAACGTTTGCTGAATCCCATAATATAGGTACGTGGCCGGTTCTGCGGCAAGCCGAAATTCTTCGTATTCCTCACAAAAGATTCGCGGTCATAGACGTTATTTCCGCTTTCATCTTTATCCACGCCGATCAGTTTGTATCCCAATCGATCTTCCAATGTGTCCACGATGGTTTTGATGGTATCCCCTCCATCGTGGAAGACCAAGTTTTCGACATTTTCGAGAAAGATCGCCCTGGGCTGTGTCATTTCAATAATGTCTGCAATATCATAAAAAATCGTTCCTCGAGTCTTGTCCCGAAATCCTTCTTTCTTGCCGATCAAGCTGAACGATTGGCAGGGAAACCCCGCCAAGAGCACATCATACGCCGTTGCGGCCACCTTCTGCTTGAACGCATCTGACGTCAGATCGTTTGTCGGGTCCTCATGAAATAGATGCTTGTAGGTAGCAGCAGCTGCTGGATCGGTTTCGGCTGCCAGCACGTTCTCAAAGCCTTTCGTCAGTTCGAAGCCGCGCCGGATTCCCCCAATGCCAGCACATAAATCAATCGTTTTATACATTATGCATCTCCTTGCCGCAGGGATTTTGGGGTACGCCCCGAAAGGTCAACCGTATATGTGATTTTCGTGATACCGTCCGGCATGACACCCCCCTGAAAGGAATCTGGCGTAATGCGGGGAAATGTCTCGTCAATCTCATACTGGAGCATCTCGTGAAGGATGAATTTCTTTTTGCGTGCGCTCATGCCCTTCTCGAATCCCAATCGCTCCAATTTGCTTTCCAACAGTTCGACATTGTAGCCTATTCGCTGAAAATCCGCAATCACGCCGTCGATACATTCACCTGTCGCGACGGACGGTTCGAAACAGCATAGGATCAACGCCAAAGGCTTTTGCTGAGGAAACAGCTGGAATTGGCTGCTGATAGTTGCTTCCCTGCGGTCCCTGTGGATGCTGGATTTGACTTCGAGGAACAGTTCGTCCTCCTCGATATCATAAGAAGCGCCATCTGGTCCGTTCCACACTGCTTCCCTGTGGTTTTCCACCTCGTATCGCAGTACGCAAAGTTCTCCCAGGACATCATAAATTCTCTCATCAATATTTCGATTGCCGAGCAATTGTTTCCATTCCTGCCACCATGCCAGCGGATCCTCCCCGATGCGCTGCCGATGACTTCCATTTTTGCCTGGAGCTATGAAATCTTCGCAGAGAAGTGCAAAAGCATCCTTTATCTCATCTGACTCCGCCAGCAGCACCAGCACTGGCTGCTTTTTCCCCTCGGTTGGCAGGAACGCCATATTTTTGATCTGTGCGCCAGCGAAATGCTCATGGATTTCCGTACCTTCATATGGTATTGCCACGCCATACTGCCGCTCGTACCGCATGGTCCATGCCTCGCAAGACGTGCCGCTCAGGCTGGCGAGGCTTTGTGCATGGCCCGGAATATCAGCGCGCCAGTTATTCAATATCTCCTGCTTCAGCATGCTCTCCCTCCCGTTTCCGTGTACATACTTCCTCGAACAATCTGGCTGCGTAGGCTTGTTCGCCGCCTGGCGTCAGAGCCGGTTCCACAGCTACGCATCTGGCCAAGTTCAGCTTTGCCGCCCGCCTGAATAGCTCATCATTCTTCTCTGGCAGTTGCGCGTAGGCCCGCATCAAACTGCGGCACAGGCCGAGACGATACCCCCTGCTGCCTATCCGCTCGATAAAATGGCCGATGATGTTGGTGCCATTGCCTTTCAGGACTTCATACGTCCTCTGCCGTTCCCCCTGCCAGCCCAAGTGGATGTACCACCAAAGCGTCTTCAGCCAGATGCGCCGGGGATGGTGATAAAACCGCTTGCACTTGATCCGGCGGCTGCCCTTTTCTGGCGTAGTGCCTCCAGAGTAAGCGAGCCCCGGCAGGAACGCCTGCATCGCCGTCACATCTTCCGTACGGTTCGGATATCGGATGAACGTCAGATCCGGCATGACGCGCATGGACAGGTAGCGCCAGACATCGTCATTATTCGCTTGTATGAGCCCGAAGCCCTGCGCTGAATTCAGCTGTTCGTACAGTTCGAGGCCAACGGCCAGATCGAGCGCATAGGTCACCTTGTTGCCGCTCTCCTCCATCGCACGTTGGAATACCCCCACAACGGCATCGCGCAAATCCTTATAGCACATAGCATAATCATCTGCCACTTGGAAGCGAGACCAATGCTCAACCTGCCTTTGGAACGCTTCTTCGGCCATGCCGTCAATGACCTCAACATCCTTCGCCGCCTCGTCATCCGATAATTTGTACCGGTCAAAATCGATCGTCATGGTTCCTCCTGCATCATATCTTTCAAATTCAATTGCAGGCTCTTCAGCAGCACCTCATCGGCAACATCGCACAGCAGGCCGTGCGGGCAGCTTTCGATGAACTGGTGCAGCACGCTGCAGATCGAGTTCTCCGCCAAATTCCGGTTGTCCACCGTATCCTGCCAGCATCCCATACCACGCACCTTCTGAATCAACAGCAGATAGGTCTGCGCCAGGATATCGACCATCACATCGAAATTTTTCGTATGGTTTTCCTTCTTGCTAGCTGATTGGGACGGGCAGGCAGGATTCTTCCGGTTGAGGTAAAGGCAGAAGCTGTCCTTCGTGAACAAATCCTCCCTCCTCGGGTCTTCCCACTCCGATATGTACAGCCACCAGAGCGGTTCGTCATCCGAGCGGCATTCCTCCATGGGGAACTCCATGTACTGGCTTTTGAGTTCCAAGGACGTGCCAGAGATCTCGCCCAAGATCACGCCCGTATCATTCATCAAATGCTCTTCTCTGGGCAGCACATGCGCCGCCGCCCGCTTGACATACACGACAGTAGAGAGGTTCAGATCTCCTTCCAGCGTTCCTGGTGCGAATTCATGGACGAAATGATACGTCCGCCCCTGTCCGTCCGGCTGCTTTCCATCGGGCTCGGGCTGCACGATGTCCGTTACCGTCATGGCCGCGCTCGTCCATATCAGGCACACGCTGAGCTCCGCCCCGGCACATGCGATGCCATCCGGGCCATGCAGCAGCTGCGGATAAGCAATCTTGACGGTTTGTTCCACACGCAACCCATCCGCCCCGCTATGCCAGCGGTCACGGTCATCCGACAGGCGGACGGTCTTGGCGCCATGTGGTTTCAATGGCCACTGCGTCCCCTCGTCGCAATAAGAAAACACATACTCCCCCGCCGTGACGCCTGCATCATCGCTATCGTTCAGGATTGGATATAATAAAACTGGCTCCATAACCTATGCTTCCCCCCTTACACTACGATGCATTTTCAGAATCTCGAACCTGAATAAAATCAAGGGTTCGGGGTTCTATTTTTTTCTCTTCCC
>NZ_JALFCU010000061.1 GCF_022771645.1 Selenomonas sp. | reverse complement strand
TGTAGCCGAACGGCGGCTTGATGGATTTGATCTTCTGCGGATCGTCGACGCCGCTGAAATAAATCCTCTGCCCTGTCGGCAGGTACGTCATCTGGTGCGGGCTCACGCTCATATGGAAATACGCATCCTGCCCGAGCGCGCGCACCGCCCATTGGAGCTGCGGGAACACGCTCCTGCCGATGGTCTTGTCCACCTTGCGCATGACAAGCGCATGGCAATCGTGATGCGTCATGAGGAGGAGCACGACCATGATGGCCGCGAACGAGCTCTTCGTCGAGCCACGTCCGCCAGCGAGCGTGTAATAGGTGTGCCTGTGGTGCTTCATGTCGTTATAAAGCCCCCAGAAGGATGGCGCGATAAGCCGCCGGAGGTCAATCGTTCGCATCGCTTTCCTCCTCGGGCGGCTCGATGAATTGGACGCGGTCTTCGAGTTTCTGCTCGATGACCAGCTTGTCGAGCCCATAGCGCCGCGCAAGCTGCTTCGCGGCATCGAGGCGGTCATGGGCGCTGGCGTGCTTCTTCACGATGGTCGTGCGGGAACGCCCGTCGCCCGTGCCTTCGTTCGTGACGACTTCCTCCTCGAGCTCGCCGCGCATGACTGTCGTGAAGAATTGCACGACTTCATCGGCGCTTGCAACACGCTTTGCGTCCATTTCGGCCATACGCGCATCGATGGCGGCTCTGATATGTGGTTTTCTGTAGTTTTCAGCGCCAATTTCTGCCGCGCGCTTTTCCGAATACCCTGCCTTCTTCGCCGCCTCCGTCTTGTTGCCCGTCTCGATGTAATAATCGACGAAACGGTTCTGCTTTTCCGTCAGATTCACATGACCACCTCCTTTCAATTTTTGGGCAATCAAAAATGACGCCGCCTTTCAGCAACGTCCACTCTGTTCAATTTTTTCTCGCATCCATCGGCAATGTCATTTGCTTTCGGCGCGTAATCCGGCGCTCGCATGAGGTCGACGATATTGCACCGTCTGGAATTCCTGCAACGACCATCCACGCAATACACCTTGTCCCGTGCGCAGACGCGGTCATTGTTGAACTGACAGGATTCCCTGTCACACATTACCATCGTCACATCGCGCACCTTCCTTCAATCTCATGCAATTTCTCCATGGTTGCGTGTCATCTGCCCTGCCTTTAAGTCTTACGGATTCGTCGCCAGCCGAACGGAGGATTCCAACGAATCAAAACTCTCACAGATCCATGGCCCGTCATCGCACGCGAAAAGCCGAGGCAGACTATTTCGTCGATGTCCCGGCTTCCCGCAGCTTCTATGGAATTTTTCACTAAGGGGCAAGATGAGAATGCCGCTTGTCTCGCGGAACAAACCTACGTGGTTGTCTTACAGGATTTCCTGCTACCATACTACCACGCGAAAAAGCAAATGTCCGCTACAAAACGTAACACTTTTTTCGAGCTTCAGTTATCCACAAGCAAAATGTGGTTGACGCTCCCACGGCTAAAGCCGTGGGATTCTTGAGAAGTGTGATTGCTTACGCGACCCTTATTCTCAAAGGGCTAGCCAAGAGCCCCTTACACAGTTCTTCGAAATCGAAGTTCTGCTTACTTTTCCTCAGGATGTTTGCAGCGCCGTTCAGGTCTGCGTTCGCAGTTCTACCATCAGCAAAACGATACAGGCCGCGACGGATACGCTTTCCGCTGAACGAGCCAGTATATGGCTGCTCTGGATTGTAGACAGGAAGTTTATCCATGTCGAGAAAACTTGACTTGCTCGTGTAGGATTCTTCTTGCTCAATGTAGCGCATGCCGTATTGCTCGCAGAGATTGGCAAGCCGCTCACGAAGAGAGCCGAAGCTGATTTGGGTGAACTGCTGATTTGTCACCTTGCCGAGATTGATGAAGCGTTTGAAGTCTCCGTTGTATCCGCAGACGATCGTACCGATATTGTGCTCAATGCAATAGTTTACGATATAGCGAGCCGTCTTGCGGATATAGTCTTTGGCACGGTTGTTTCGTTTCGTTGTGATTCGCTGGATGAGCTTCGTTGACTTCATGCCTTGCTTGTCTGCGATGGATTGTAGATGTGCCTTGCGCTTATTCCAATATCGGTTGATTGATTTGAGTTTACGCCCGTCCATGATGAACGAGGTCCCTATAGTGGTGACGCAAGTCGCGAGATTTTCCAACCCGATGTCGATGGCAAGCGTATTGCTTTCGTCAAGTCCGAGATTTTTCTGCTCATGTTCATAGACATACTGAATCTTGAAGTATTGTCCTTTGAATACTGGCAGAATGCGAACTTCCTTGATTTTCTTGCCGGACAACCGTTCAGGGAACGGAATCTTGATAGTTTTGCCGCAATGGAGCCTTGAAAAAGCACGGCTCATCGGCACTTGCAGGAATCCGTCTTTAATGTTGATGGCATTCGTTGAGAGCACCAAGAGGAACATGCCGCCTTTCTCGCGGTAGTGTGGAATCTTGATGTCTTGAAAACGATACTCGCCAGCCTTTGCTTTCTTCACGAGATTGAAGAACGACTTGAAGCTACG
>NZ_JALFCU010000055.1 GCF_022771645.1 Selenomonas sp. | reverse complement strand
AGCGCGCTCTGCGCCATGTAGTAGCCGAGCGCCGACACGAGCGCCAGCATGAGTCCGACGATGCCCGTGAGCGCCAGGAATTTCTGTTTGATCCCCATAATGCTTCCTCCCCTTGCGCGATGACCGCCGTCCTCCCCCAAGGACATCCGTTCATCTCGTACGTTTCCTTATTTCGTATCATCCTCCCACATCATCTGTCCCTTTCCGATGAATACGGCTTACATTCTACAGTGTTCACCCTAAAAAACGAAAAGAATTTCATTTTTTGCATCACAAAAGTCCCACCCGCTGTGCAGGAGGGACAAAGGGTGCAATTTTTGGATGTTATGCTCATCGGGAAAGGGCGTCCCGGAGCTTTGTGTTCCACATGATGATGGCGTCCTCGCCGTTGTCGCTGTAGTAATGTTTGCGGCGGCCGGCCTCCGTAAAGCCGAAATGATGGTAGAGCGCAAGTGCGGGCGCGTTCGACGGACGCACTTCGAGCGTCATGGCTGTCGCGCCGCGCGCGAGCGCTGCCTCGATGCTCGCGGCCATGAGCCTCGTCCCCGCGCCGCATCCGCGATACGAGGGCAGGATCGCGACGTTCGTGATCTGTGCCTCATCCGCAACGATCCAACAGCCGGCGTAACCGATGACGTCGCCCGTCGCCGCATCGATGGCGAGGATGTACGATGTGTTCTCGTTCGACGCCTCGCGCCAGAACGATTCGCGCGACCACGGCACGGGAAAGCACGTCGCCTCGACGCGCGCGACGGCGTCGGCGTCATCCGGCGTCATCTTGCGAAACGTCAACGTCTTTTCATCGCTCATCGCGACACCTCGCGGCGGCCGTGCGCCTCGTCGGCATTCAGCGTTTTTTCGCTGTCGACGACCGTATGCTCGTCTTCCGCGTGATGCTTCGTCCAGAGTTCTTCCGCCTCGCTCTTGCGCAGGTAAATCGGCTCGAGATCCATGACGTTGTCCGCCTCACCTCGCGCGAGGCGTTCCGCGCCGAGCCACGCGACATGCGACGCGCGCGGCAGCACGAGCTCGGGCGGCGGCAGCAATACGCCCGCGGGCACATCGATCTTACCGCCCGCGCGGCCATCGCTGCCGATGAGTTTTTTCTGCACGATGTCGCCGACGAGCACGACAGTCTCGCCGTTTTCCGCATCCGCGCCCGCTTCTGCGAGCACATCAGAGAGGGGCCGGACGGCGACCGGCTGTTTGACAGCCATTTTGAGGCCGTCCACGTCCGGCTGCCACTCGATGGTTTCGACGTAGATGTTGCGCTTCTGCGCGTCCGTCATCGCGTAGATGGTCACGCCCGGCACGCGGTAATGCAGCGCAAGCGCTTCGAGACTCGGCACGCCGACGATGGGGATGCCGAGCGCATAGCTCATGGCCTTTGCCGCCGCGAGGCCGATGCGCAGCCCCGTGAACGAGCCGGGGCCGATGCTGACGGCGAGCCCCGTCAGTGTTTCTTTTTTCACGCCCGCCATCTGGAGTGCTTGCTCGATATGCGGCAGCAGCGTCTCGGAATGCGTGAGCCGCGCCTGCATCGTGATCTCCGACGCGAGGCGGCCGTCCGCGAGCACGGCGACGCTCGAGACCTGCGTCGACGTGTCAAGGCTCAGAATCTGCAAAACGCGTCCATCTCCTCTACGTCATCCACGAATTCATCGCCGACGGCGCTGAATGTGATCTGCCGCTCGCTCGCCGCGCCGCCCGTCCGCTCGAAGCGGATCGCGATGTAATCGTCCGGCAGCTCCTCGGGGAATTTGTCCGACCATTCGATGAAGACGATGCCGTCCGGTTCTTCCGTGTATTCATAAAAGCCGATGTCGTCGAGCTCCTCCGCCGCCTCGAGCCGGTATAGATCGAAATGATAGACGCGGCAAAATCCTTCGTACACGTTCATGAGGTTGAACGTCGGACTCGTGACGCCTTCCTCGATGCCGAGCATCTTGACGACGTTCTGCACGAACAGCGTCTTGCCCGCGCCGAGATCGCCGTCGAGGCAGACGACCGTGCCCTCATGAATCTTCTTGCCCACCATCTGCGCGAGCTGCGCCGTTTCCGCTGCAGACCGCGTCGTTCGTGTAAACATATGTCTTGTATCCCCTTCAATCAAAATCACAATCACGATTTCATTCTGATTCATCATTATACCATCTCTTTGCAGGCTGTCAAAAGAGATTTTATCAATAATAATTTTCCATAAATATCGTTTTCTTTCTCTGTTGCGACAAAATAAGATACTGCAAGAAAACGTGAGCATCGACGAGATATTTTTGGTTCATGATTGTATTTCGCCTTTTTCAAATATCCGCGCCTGTTTTATAATAAAGCCATCAACACGTTCACACGTTCGTCGCCATGAGCAAGCGGCGATGACAAGCATCATATTTTGGTAGGAGGAATTCACATGAAAAAATTCGTTTGCACCGTCTGCGGTTATGTCTATGAAGGCGCGGAGCCGCCCGCACAGTGCCCGATCTGCAAAGCGCCGGCATCGAAATTCGTCGAGCAGAGCGGCGAGCTGACGTTCGCGGATGAGCATCGCGTCGGCGTCGCGAAGGGCGTCGATGAAAAGGTCATCGAGGGCCTGCGCCAGAACTTCACGGGCGAATGCTCCGAAGTCGGCATGTACCTCGCGATGAGCCGCCAGGCCGATCGCGAGGGGTATCCGGAAATCGCAGAGGCGTTCAAACGCTACGCGTTCGAAGAGGCTGAGCATGCGGCAAAATTCGCCGAGCTCCTCGGCGAAGTCCTCACGGACTCCACGAAGAAGAACCTCGAGATGCGCATCGATGCCGAGCACGGCGCATGCGCGGGCAAGAAAGACCTCGCCGTCCTCGCGAAGAAGCTCAATCTCGACGCCATCCACGACACGGTGCACGAGATGTGCAAGGACGAAGCGCGTCATGGCTGCGGCTTCAAAGGCCTGCATGACCGTTACTTCGGCAAATAAGTTTTGCACCTTCTTCCTTTCTATTTCATCTCCACGTATGACATGGAAACGGCCCGCTCTGCAACGGAGCGGGCTGTTTCGCATCTGCAGCATAGTTTCTATCTCATAAAGCGTATAGAACGGACAACCATCGCGTCAAGGTGTAACACGAATTTCTCGTATCCTGTATACAAAATCTGGTTCGTATGCTATGATGAAGCCAAAGAGTAAGGGCATCCACAAAGACGCAAAGAACGTAATATAAAGGAGGACGAGCAATATGTTTGCATGGGTTGAGGTGACGCGCGACGAACGCGGGAAAAAAGAAATCAGCTACAGCTTGGGCCAGGACATGACACTCGATGGAAAAATCGCGTATGACGGACGCACGGGCGCGATCGAACTCGTCCGCCTCTCAGACGGCGCGAGCCCGCAGGCGACGCGCGACTTCATGGAAGCGCTGAAGGAACGCCTGCAGCGCGAGCCGTGGGGCTGCGGCCAGGCCGTCTGCGTGTCGTACAGCCGCGACGCAGAGCTCCTGAACCGCTGGCGCATGGATCAGCAGGCGTCGTTCGTGCGCTTCGGCTGAATCGCTTGTAAAAATTTTGTAAGGTTGTCGCAGTTTTCTGCGGCAGCCTTATTTTTGTGATAGACAAACCCGCCAGCGGGGTATAAAATAACAACGGAATTTTTCAAAGTAGCAATTTCTCGTCAACGAAAGGACGGTGAGGGGCATGGACGACCACCCGAGTACGAACGCCAAATGGAATCCCAAACGAACGAAGGCAAAAGGAGGAAATGCCTCTCATGCTGAAAATCTACAAATCGATGGAGAGCGGCCCGCTACAGGAGCTCACGCTCAAGACGCTTGAGAAAGGCGCGTGGATCAACATCATCGATCCGACGCCGTACGAGCTGAAAGTCGTCAGCAATCTCACGCAGGTCGAGCCGGACTTCTTGCGCTCCGCGCTCGATGATGAAGAGCGCTCGCATATCGACATCGAGGACGATTCCGTCATGGTCTTGACGAACGTCCCGATCTGCCGCGACGACGACAGCTACGACGCGCTGCCGCTCGCGATCATCCTGACGGAAGAAGTCATCATCACCGTCTGCCTCGAAGAAACGCCTGTCATGAACGAATTCAACGAGCGCACGTCGAAGCTGTTCCGCACGTTCAAGAAGACGCGCTTCCTGTTCCAAATCCTCTACAAGTCGGCGACGTACTTCTTGAAATACCTGCGCCAGATTTCGAAGACGTCCGACGAAATCGAGGACAAGCTGCGCGACGACATGAAGAACAGCGAGATCCTGCGGCTCCTGACGCTGCAGAAAGGCCTGACGTACTTCAACGCGGCCATCCGCTCGAACGGCGCCGTGCTCGACAAGCTCATGCGCATCAAGAGCAACCAGAGCCTCGCGCCGATCCTCAAGGTCTACGAAGAGGACGAAGACCTCCTCGAGGACGTCATCATCGAGAACAAGCAGGCGCGCGAGATGGTCGAGATGTACAGCAAGATCCTCGCGCGCATCGCCGACACGTTCTCGTCCATCATCTCGAACAGCCAGAACCTCGTCATGAAATTTTTGGCAGCCATGACGATCATCATCGCCATCCCGACCGTCGTCTCGAGCTTCTTCGGCATGAACGTCCCCGTCCCGCTCGCCGACAATCCCGAAGGGTTCTTCTACGTCATGCTCGTGGCGTTCGCCATCTCGATCACGAGCGCCTACATCCTCTGGCGGCGTGACATGCTATGAAAAAACACGCATACGAAAAAGCCTTGCGGCTGCATCTTTCCACGATGCAAGCTGCAAGGCTTTTTGTCTGCGTAAAATTCATCCGGCTTCACGCGACGCCGTTGCCCCCGCCTGCCTGCGCGAGCGGCAGGTCGTTTTCCGCGAGCGCCTGCGCTGCCTTGTAGCGGCGGCGGACTTCCCACATCGTCGCGCCGTAGCAGCGGAACATGTTGCCGAGCACGGAAAGCTCGGGACGCGACTGCTCGAAGAAGAACGTCGCGATCTGACGCCGTGCAGGCTCGTCATCGTCATCGTAAATGGCTGCGAGCAATTGCTGCACGGCGCGATGGTTGCGCGACGTCTCCTCGCTGAGCGGCTGCAACAGGAACGCATAGAGGCGTTCGAGCTCGGCGACGAATTCCGAGAGCTTCAACGGCAAGCGCTGTTTCATGTAAATCGAGACGATCTGCCCCGTCAGGAGCTTTGCGTCAATCTCATGCGGCATGATGTCGCGAATCTTGAAGAGGAGGCAGCCGCGGCGCTCGAGGTCCTCGGCAATCATGTCATAGGCCTTGAGTCGCTCCGGCCAGAAGCGTGAGAACAAGCGGCGGTAGAGACGTGCGAGTGGTATCTTGTCACGATCCATAGGGTATCCCTCAACTTTCTTCTACTCAATCTGACGTTTTCTGAAACGTGCACTCTTAGGTGCGTCAAGCGCATCTTTCTATTCTTCCCATCTATGGTTCTCTGTCTCTACCGTTATTATACTACAAATGGGCAGAGATTCCTACTTCTTTTTTTCGTTTTTCTTCGAAATTATACCGAATTTCCATTTTCTTTGATTTGTTGACGGAATTGGTAAAAGATTTGTTTGTAATATTGTAAACGAAACCGCCTCCCACTGAGGAAGGCGGTTTCTATATGCCAGCTCAAAGCTCATACAGCAGCGTGACCGGGCCGTCGTTGACGGAAGCGACCTGCATGTCGGCGCCAAACTCGCCGTGCGCGGGCGGGTAGCCGAGATCCGAGAGGCACGCGAGGAAATATTCGTAGAGCGGCTTCGCGAGGCCGGGCTTCGCCGCGTGCGAAAAGCCCGGGCGGCGGCTCCCGAGGTCCGCGTACAGCGTGAACTGCGAGACGACGAGGATGTTGCCGTGCACGGCGGCGATGTCGCGGTTCATGCGGCCCTCGCCGTCTTCGAAGACGCGCAGGTGCACGATTTTTTCTGCGAGTTTTTCTGCGGTTTCCTTTGTGTCCTCCGGGCCGACGCCGAGCAGGACGAGATAGCCCTGCCCGATCGCGCCATGCAGCTCGCCTGCAATCGTGACGGATGCGCTTTTGACGCGCGTGACGACGGCGCGCATCACTTGCCCGCTTTCATGCGGTTGACGGCGGAAAACAGCGCCTGGATGGACGCCGTGATGATATCCGTGTCCATGCCCGCGCCCCACGTGATCTTGCCGTTGTCATCCGTGATGCCGATATAGGCCATGGCGCGCGACGACTGGCCGATTTCGAGCGCGTGCTCCGTGTACGTCAGGTCTTTGTAACTCACGCCAAGATTTTTCTGGATTGCATTCGACGCAGCGTCGAGGCGGCCGTTGCCGCGCGCGAGGAATGTCTCGTGCTTGCCATCAATCTCAACATCGACCGTGCCGCTGCGCGTGCCGTCCGGTTCTTTCTTCAGCAGGAAGTCGATGAGCTTGTACGGCGTCTCGACGTTGACGTATTCGTCCTGGAAGATCTTGTAGATTTCGTCCGGCAGGAGCTCCTTGTGCTTGTGGTCGGACACGCCCTTGACGCAGTAGCCGAAGTCCTCGCGCATCTTCTTCGGCATGTCGATGCCGTATTTCTTCTCCATGATGAAGCCGACGCCGCCCTTGCCGGACTGGCTGTTGATGCGGATGACGTCGCCGTCGTACTCGCGGCCGACATCCTTCGGGTCGATGTAGAGGTACGGCAGCGTCCACTTGTCGGGATTCTTCTCATCCTTCCACTTCATGCCCTTCGCGATGGCGTCCTGATGCGAGCCGGAGAACGCGGCGAAGACGAGCTGGCCGGCGTACGGCTGGCGCGGTCCGACTTCCATGCCCGTCAGCGTCTCGTACGTCTCGACGAGCTCTGGCATATTCGAGAAATCGAGGCCGGGGTCGATGCCGAGCGCGAACATGTTCATGCCAACCGTCACGACGTCGACGTTGCCCGTGCGCTCGCCGTTGCCGAACAGCGTGCCCTCGACACGGTCCGCGCCGGCAAGCAGGCCCATCTCCGTATCCGCAACGCCGCAGCCGCGGTCGTTGTGCGGATGGAGCGACAACACGACGCCGTCACGATATTTCAGGTTCTGGTTGATGTAGGCGACCTGCATGCCGAAGACGTGCGGCATGCTCATCTCGACCGTCGCGGGAAGATTGATGATGGCCTTGTGATCCGGCGTAGGCTTCCAGACGTCGAGCACGGCATTGCAGACCTCGAGCGCATACTCCGGCTCCGTGCCCGTGAAGCTCTCCGGCGAATACTCGAACCGGTAGTTCGCGCCGGCTTCTTCCGTAAGTTTCTTGAGCAGCTTCGCGCCGTCCACCGCCATCTGCTTGATCTCGTCTTTCGATTTGCGGAACACCTGCTCGCGCTGCGCGACGGACGTCGAGTTGTAGACGTGGACGATAGCGTTCTTGACGCCTTTCAGTGCTTCGAACGTCTTGCGGATGATGTG
>NZ_JALFCU010000008.1 GCF_022771645.1 Selenomonas sp. | reverse complement strand
CCCATGGTGACGCCAATGGGATTCGAACCCATGAACCCGCCGTGAAAGGGCGGTGTCTTAACCGCTTGACGATGGCGCCATTGGCTCCCCGAGCAGGATTCGAACCTGCGACAGCCTGATTAACAGTCAGGTGCTCTACCGGCTGAGCTATCGAGGAATATGCATCGGCGTGTTGCCGACGAAGGATATTATACGACATCAGCAGAAAGAATGCAAGCATTTTTTCCGTTGCCCCATTCGAATTCCCAGGATGTCAAAGATTTCTGACGATGGCGATCACCTTTTCTTTTACAATTCACGCAGCACCTCAGTGAATGCATCCAGCGGGTAGGCGCCATCCAGACCGGTGTCGTTCTGGTCGAACACCATGAAGTACCGGTAATCCCCGCCGGCTTTCTCTTGCCAGCGGCGGCCGAGGTCAAGCTTCTCACGGCTGCTTGAGCCATCGAGGTAATCGCCTTTTGCTTCGACGAGCAGGATTTTGCCGCTCTCCATGCGTACGAGGAAATCGGGGTAATGATGGATCGGGCCGTTGATGAAAAAACCTTTGCGCTCGATGATGCGATGCCACCAGCGCACGCGGCTGGAAGACACGATGGCGTCGAGCACGTCGCGCTCGAATCGGTTCATGTCGTCCCGCTCTGCCTCATAAAGCGAGCCGGCGATGTCGGACGTCGCCTTCGACGGCGTGATGATGGGCGAAAGCTCATACCACGGACGGCAGACAATCGCACCCGTGTCGAGCATCTTGCGGAATTTCGTGCGTCGGTAGGATTGTTCGAGCGATTCCATCTTTTTCTTGATCCGGTCGCCGTAAGCGGACGACGCGGATTCCATCACGCGAAGCTCCTCTTCGCTCATGTCCTCGACGACGCGGGCGACGTAGTTCCGGATGTCACGATCCGCGTAGCGGTTGACGTTGTTGAGCGTCTGGATGATATGCGCGACAGCTTCCTGCCGGCGTTCCGCTTTCGGCAAGCTCGCAAGATGCTGCTCAAACCAGCGACGATCCGATTGTGAGGCGCGGCGATACTTCGGCACGGCCTCTCCTTCGCGCTGGAGGTCGATCTCATACACGTCGCCCGTCGAGAGCTGGAAATCGACCTGAGCATCCTGCCCCGCCAGCGAAAAGCCGTCAGAAAGATTCTCGGGCGCGAGCAGGCGGTACTCGCCGCCGAACAAATCCGGCGCACACTTGCGGCAGAACTGCGGCAGCTTGAGCGCCCGCGCCTCCGCTGCAAATTGCGGCTGGAAATGATATTGGTGCATCATCGTGCCCAGCTCCCCTCCGACGCGTCCATCTTGTTCGGCCTGTACAAATTCCTGCGTATAACGGTTACTTGCAGACTGCGCCTCTGCAAGCATCCGTCCCACATGGCCTTCCATGCCATCCGCTGTCTGCCCCGTTTGTTCTGTTGTCGCTGCTCCTGTTCCAACGCTATCTGCATCCTGCGACAGCGTCAGCTGTTCTGCCGTTTCCTGCGGTGCGTGAGCGGCTGCCTCTTCGTTGCCGACGCGGTAATCCTTGCGGCTGAAGCCTGAAGCGTTGAGCCCCGCGACGATGCTCGCGAGCGTCGCATGAAAATCCTCAGAACTGGCAAGCACGTACGACAAATTGAGCACATCCGCGCCGTGTTCGGCGGCATACGGCTGGCGCAAGATGCGTCCGAGGATCTGCTCGACATCGACGCGTGACGTACGGTTCGCAAGCGATGCGAGGATGTAGGCAAACGGGCAATCCCATCCCTCTTTGAGCGCATTGACCGTGATGATATAGCGGATAGCACAAGCGCGGGACAAAAGATTTGTCGTGCCAAGCGTATCCACCTGTGAGGTCTTGATGGCAATCTGTTCTTCGGGGATGCCCATGCCGAGCAGGCGTTTTTTCACCTGATCGAACGTCTCGCGTTCCTCGCCTGTCTTCGGCTGCGCCTGGAACAGCACGATGGGCCGGATGTAGCGGCCGCCCGCTGCCTCGTTTGTCTTTGCGGCGTCCTCGAGGCGCGCACGCAGCTGTACGGCATCGGCATAGACGTCATCGCGCCGCTTGCGGTTGTAGACGATGACGGGGAGCTTCACCATGTGCTCGCGCTTCAGCTCGCGGGCGTCGACGTACGAGAGGATATTGCTGCCCGTGCGCGGCGTCGCTGTGAGGTCGAGGATGAACGACGGATTGAGGTTCGCGAGCATCTCCCGCGAGAGCTCGGACGCCGCATTGTGGCTCTCGTCCACGACGACGACCGGCCGCAAAGCGCGGAGCGCCTGCATGAGCGACGTCTCCGCCGCGCCGGGGAGCAAAGCGGCATCGCCCGCGAACGATTCGGCGAAACGATAGAGCTGGCCGTTCTCCTGAAAGACTTTGCGGATGTCTTTCTTTCGGCTGTCGATGCGCAGCGACGCATAGCTCAGCACGCAAATGGACAGCTGCGCCCGCACGGTATCGGGCGAGAACCCCGCGCCAGCGAGCAGCGGCTCTTTCGTGTAGACCTCGGAGCGTCCTTGGAAATCCCGCTCGATGCGCTGGCGGTATGGATGGCGCTTGTCGAGGAGCGCCCGCTCGGTCTGGGCGCGGATCGCGTCGGACGGCACGAGCCAGACGACAGCTTTCGGCCGCTCCTGCGGCAGATGGGAAAAGATGGTCTTGAGTGACGCGCACGCGAGGAACGTCTTGCCGCCGCCCGTCGGGACTTTCATCGTCACATGCGGCACGCCGGGAATCGCGTCATGATAGGACGGCACGCCGTCCGCGCCAACGGCGATGTCCTTCGCCGCCCAATAGCGCTCCCATCCGCGTACGAGATTGTCCTCCGCGTCGACGGCTGCGAGATAGGCCGCGAGATCGTCGAGGACGGCCTGCTGATACTGTTTCGGTTCCATCGTCCCGCCTCCTCACACGCGCATGATGTCGCGCGGAATCTTCTTGAATGTGATATGACGCGCCGCGAGCTCGTCCGCGCTGAGGCTGCACCCGTCCGCGTAAATGACATAGCGCTCCGCCCGCGTCTTCATGGTGGAAAGGAACGCTTCATTCAGCCATGTCGTCTGTTCGTGTTCGTAATAGAAATAATACGCCTGCTCGAGGTACGTGCCCAAGAGGTACGGCTCTTCGGGCGACACAGGCGGCAGCCCCTGCCGCGTCTCCGTGAAAAAGACGAACCGGCGCAATTCCTCCACATCGACGGCCTCATTGATCCGTCCCTGCTCCATCAGCACAGGCCCGAGCTCATAAAACCCGAACGTCCCGCCCGTGCCTTTGGCTTTGCGCTTGCCCTCGCCATACCCGCGAATGACGCGCTTCACACGCTCCGCCGTGATGGACTCGGCATAATCTCCGAGCTCGATCAAAAGGAACCGCCGCCGCCCGCCATCCTTCGCGTTCATATCCAGCACCGCATGCGCTGTCGTGCCGGAGCCAGCAAAGGAATCGAGGACGATTGCATGTTTCTTGTTCATCATGCGCAATATCTGCTCAATCAATTCATGCGGCTTCGGCGTATCAAAGACGGTATTGCCAAAAATATCGCGCATCAACGCTTTCGCCTGTCGCATTGTTGGCAAATCGTACCAAATAGAAGGATATGGACGTGTCGGATTGTCGGGCGCAAATTCTCGTGTGTACGGTTCCCAAACAAGAACATCGCCACGTTTCCGCTGCTTCCAAATCAACGTTCCTGCTCGCTCGTTGCGCTCAATTCCTGCACGTCCCATCGCCCAGCGCGCTTCTTCTCCGTTATCATGCATCGGATAGACTTCCGTTCCATCCGGCGCAATCAACGGAAAGTACATCGTCGGTCGGTCAATGCGCAAGCTGTTTCTTCCATTCTTCTTCAACAAACGATCACGATAACGTCGTCCGTCCTCGTCAACCTGTCCATACGCTTTCACAATTTCGGGCGCAGACTTCTGTGCAAGATGCAACGACGCAAGATTCTTCGCATAAGCAAGAATGTATTCGTGGTCAGGCGTCAAAGGAACTTTGTTATCATTCGGGCTGTCCACCTTGCGCCAGATGAATGTCGTAATGCGGTTGCTCTCTCCAAAAATTTCATCGCAAACCGCCTGCAAGTTCGTCTGCTCATTATCATCAATGCTGATGAAAATCGCCCCGTCATCAGCGAGCAGCTGCCGCAAGAGCTTCAGCCTCGGATACATCATGCACAGCCACTTGTCATGGCGCGACAGATCCTCTCCTTCTTTTCCCACGACCTTCCCGAGCCAGGCGCGGATGCGCGGGTCGTTCACATTGTCATTGTAGACCCAATTCTCGTTCCCCGTGTTGTAAGGCGGATTGAAGATTCTCCGTAGTGGCTGTGCCATAGAACGATGCCACCTCCCGTACAATCAGGTTTCGTGCGTAGAAGACAGGGTATTCTGCGTCTTCGCATCTCCGGCTGGCGAGGATACCAGAACGGCATGCTGCTATCAATGCACGCAGAAGCTCAGCGGAGCTGGCATTGACATCAGCATGCCGTTCTGGTGCAGATCTGAGAGGAGATGCAAGGGAGACTTAGGAGACGCGCACGGAGATCACTACAGGGAACGATGTAGATGCAATCCACGCGCCCCTCGTACTGAGGCAACAGCGACTTCAGCGCCACGAGGTTGTCGCCGTGGATGATCATGTTCCCGTCGTCCGCGCCGCCCTCCGCATGCACGCCCGCCGCATCAAACGTATATTTTTTCTCCAGCACATGATACGGCACGTCGCGATGATGATTCACGACCTTGCTCTTCCCGATCCACTCCAGCACCGGCATACTTCATTCACCCTCCGAACGGATTTCCTTGACATTTTTCTTGCTTTTAGTATATCAAAGATTCCAAGCTGTGACGATGTATTTTTCGCGTTGACCCACTGATTGACCCACTAGCACAAAAAAGACCTCCGAGAAAACCTCGGAGGCCTTGATTTTACTGGTGCGTCAGGCAAGATTCGAACCCGCGACCCACGGCTTAGAAGGCCGTTGCTCTATCCAACTGAGCTACTGACGCATTGGTCGGGATGACAGGATTCGAACCTGCGACATCCTGCTCCCAAAGCAGGCGCGCTACCAAACTGCGCTACATCCCGGTGCGGTGCGGGGAAAACGCCCGCAATCACAACGGATATTATACACGCCTGCACGTTTGGTGTCAAGAATTACGCGCTGTGACCGTCATCGGCGAGCTGGCGGCGGATCATTTCCTGCATGAGCTCGATGGCGCCTTTGCCCATGCCCGTCTCGCGCGCGACATCTTCGACCGACCAGCCGGAGAGCAAGAGAGCACGCACGCGGGCGGCGCTCCGCGTGCTGTCTTCTTCATCCGGCGCTTCATCGGGCGAGCTGTCCGCCGTACCTTCTGAGGCACCGTTGCCGTTGTTTCCTGCATCGGCAGCCGAGTCTGATGGTTCATCTGGCATGTCATCGGACAGCGTAGGCACGTCATTCCGTGATGGCTGTGGCAATGGTTGCGACGCTTCTTGCACGTCCGGCGCACCAACAGATGATATACCGGCCGCCATATGCGGCACGGACGTGGCTTGCATGTCTGCGAGACCTTGCGCCTGGCTGCGGCCCTGCATCGTCTGCGCCATCCCTGCTGCTGCATGGACAGCCGTCGCCGTCGGCACATAGGCCGGGGCTGCGCTCGGCTGGCGCACTTCGTCGCGCGCGATGGAGCGCTCGAGCACGCGCGTGAAATCCTGCGCATCGACGCGCTCGATGGGTGCGGGCGCCGGGGCGGGCTGCTGCGCCAGCGGTACCGCCGGCTGCGGCACCGGCACGGCCTGCCGCATCGCCGCAGCGCCGGCTGCTGCCGCGCGGAGCTCGCCGAGGAGCTGCGAAGCGAGCTGCTGCTCGCGTCGTGCGTCTTGCTCCGCCGCCCGCAGTTCGTCGATCTCCTTGTCAATCGTCTGCGAGAGCGTATGAATCTCCGTGAGCTGCGCGTCGAGGCTGTCGGCGCGGCGGTCGCTTTCCGCGATGAGCGATTCCAGCCGTTCGACGTGCCCGCCCATGCGCTTGACGATCTCGCCGCCCGAGCGTTCGAGCTCGCGCTTGAGCTGCTCCGTCGAGCGGGCCATATCCTCATGCGCCCGCCGCGGCGCCGTCCGCTGGCGCGTGATGTATTTTGCCAGAAAAACAAGACCGGCGCCGACCAGGATGAGCAGCGCCATGAAATATGTCATCAAATAAAATCAAACTCCTGAAAATTGCATGGTCAAAGCGAAATGTCGAGATGATGGCCGCGCGCGGGATCGACGGCGAACGCTTCTGCATCTTCCGCTTCTCCGTCCTTGTCACCGCGTTTCCGCGATCCGCCTTCGTACGCGCCGCCCTGCCCGTTGCGGTTCGGGTCATCCTTGATGCGCCCGTCTTCGGGGTTGTCCTTCGTGCGCACCTGCGTCTCCTTGAGCTTTGCGTCCTCTTTTTCGCGGAGCGCTTCGAAATCCTGCTGCATCGCCGCCGCCTGGTTGAGGTTCTGCTGGACTTGCGCCGCGTCAGAGACGCGTGGCACGACCATCTGCATACTCATCGGTGTGACATCCATGATGAACTCCTCCTTTGCATCACGCAGAGAGCCAGCCGGGTCTCAATACGGGCCGATCTTGACCTCGTCATCATCGACGGACAACGTGCAGCCGCGCACTTCGGAATGGAAATTGCGCAAGACGGAATTGATGGACACGCTGACGCCCGGATACAGGATGTCCTGCACGCGGATGCGGCCGCCTTCCATCTTCGCGAGCTCCTCCTGGAGCTTCTGGAGCTCTTTTTCCGTGCGCTTGATCTTGCCCGCGAGCGGGAACTGCGAGCGCGTGAGCGTGTTGATCTGGTCGATGCGGTTCTGCGGCAGCATCGTCACGTCGATTTTCGAGAACGTGTTGAGCACGTTCGTGATCTGCTCGAGGCGCTGCTTGTCCTCTTTATATTCGCGGCACGCTTTCTGATATTTTTGCGCGAGCGCCGGATTGACGCCGACGACGAGGCGCGTCGCGACGAACGCCTGGTTGCCGATGCACTTCGCGCGGATCTCTTCGCCGGCAGCGAGATAGCCGCCCGTCACGAGGCCACGCCCGTCTTCGATGATGATCTTCTTGCCCGCTTTCAGCGTCGAGTGCAGGACAACATCGGAAATATAAATGTCACGATCCGCTTCGATGAGGCCGTTTTCGACAAAGGCCGCGCGCACGTCCTCGCGTGCCTCAATCTTGCCGCGCCCTTGTCCCGTGATGCCGCCGGAAATGAAGACGTTGCGCCCGATGACCTCCGCACCGGCGACGCCGTCGCCGACCTGGATGTCGCCTGTCGCATGGACGATGAAGCCCGCCTCGACGCCGCCCGTGATCTCGACGCTGCCTGCGAAGTCGATGTTGCCCGTACCGACGCCGACAGAACCGGAAATCTTGAGATGCGGGTCGACGGAAATGCGCTTGCCCTCCTCGACGATCTGCCCGTCAATAAGCGCGTAGAGCTTGTTTTCCTCGCGGATTTCCGTATTCTTGCCCGCCGTGAACGGAATCGGGCGACCGTTGCGCGCGGCGATCGGCTTGCCGAGCACGTTCGTACCCTGCTGTCCCTGCGTCTGCGGCACACGCACGGCGATGAGCTGGCCGGCCTTCGCGAGCACGAAGAGGTTCATGTCTTTATAATCGACGCGGTCGTACTCGACGACTTTCGGATGCCCTTTGTGCGAGAGGTCGAATTTCTTGTCGATATACGCGTTCTGCCCATTGACGGCCGGCGTACCTTTCGCAGCTACGAACGATTCGAGCGACTTCGAACCCTTCTCGATGGCCTCGTCATCGATGCCGTAGACCACGCCCTTCGCCTCGAGCGCATCGCGGATGATCTCCGGCGCGGGAGGACGCGTGCCTTTCGTGACGTCGTAGCGCACGGTTGCGGTCAGCTTGTCTCCGCTAATGTCGACATTGACGCCGGCGAAATCCGTCGGCGCCATGGACGAAAACGGCGTGACAGATGCATCGATGTCCGCGAGCCCCGACGCCACAGGCGCCGTGAAATGATCCGAGAGCTTCAAGGGCTCGCCGTCCGCCTTGCGCACCGTCTTCGCAAGCGTCAGGATGTCGTAATCGTTGACGCCGTAATCATAGAGAATCTGCCGCATGTCAGAAAGTTCGTAGAGGATCGTGTTCCCTGCCGACGGGTAGACGGTCAGAAACACGCCTTCCTTCTTGAACTCAAAGAGATATCCGGCTTCCTGCCCGCCGACGCTGGTTTCCTTTGCTTGCTCTTCCATGGCCTGGGGCTCCTTCCGGGTTTCAAGAAACGATCAAATCAAGCTGGCCTTCATACGCGCGAGCGAGCCGCGCAGGCGGAAGACCGCCTTCGAATGCAGCTGGGAGATGCGCGCTTCCGTCAAATGAAGGATTTGCGCAATCTCCTTCAGCGTGAGTTCGTCATAATAGTAAAGCGAGACGACAATGCGCTCTTTTTCCGGCAGTTTGTCGATCGCTTTGGCAAGCGTCTTGCGCAGCTCTTCTTCCTCGATGGCAGCCGACGGGCTCGGCGTCGCCGCTTCGAGCGTTTCCACGCTCATATCGTCGATCGGCACCATCGTCGCCATGGCGAGCTGCGCCTGGAGCGCACGAAACTCCTTGTCAGAGAGCGCCATGGCCTGCTGGATCTCTTCATCCGTCGGCGCACGGCCGAGGTCGTTCGTGAGCTGCGCCATCGTGTCGCCGTACTTTCGCACGCGCGACCGCGCCGTGACCGGCATCCAGTCTTTCGCGCGCAAGTAATCGACCATCGCGCCGCGGATGCGGACGCTCGCGTATGTCTCAAACTTGATGTTGCGCTCGGTATCGAAGCGCTCGATGGCGTCGAGCAGGCCGAAGAAGCCGCTCGACAGGAGGTCGTCACGGTCGACATGCGCCGGCAGGCTGATGGCCAGCCGGCCCGCCACATAACGGACGAGGGGCAGGTAGTGTTCGGCGAGCGCATTGCGCGCTTCGTTGCCGCGCGCCTGCTCGTACGCTTCCCACAGGTGGGAAACTTCGTTTTCCGGCGCTTCTCCGCTTTCCATCAGCGGCTGCCTCCCCTCTTCCATTCACATCGCTCCTGTTTGTGCCATGCTGCTGCAAGACATCAAGCCGTCCCGGACGTATCCATGTGCTTCAGGTTGTCCGTGGAAAGCGGCTGGAAGCCGGCGTCGCCTTCCGCCTCCATGTCTTCCGCAGCTTCTGCCGTGTCTTCGGGCGTTTGCTCTCCGCCTTCCGCTTCTGCTGCATGCGCGGCCAGCTCCTCATCCGTCGGCTCGCCGTCTTCCGGCTCGATGAGTTCGAGATTCTTGTCAAATCCGATGACGCCTTTCGCTTCCAGCAAAAAGAGCACGAACCAGACGACGGCCCACGTGACAACAAACGCGAGAAAAGAGCGCAAAAAGACCGTCACGAGGCGCGGCGACCCAAGGACGCCGGCGATAATGACGACGAGGGCAGCGATGACGGCAAAGATGAGCGCCATGCCTATCTTAAACATCAGATTTCTTTTTCTCCCTTGTCGATGGTCTTGACCCGGTACATGCCGTTCTCGAGGTTGATGGAGACCGTGCGGCCGTACGTGCCGCCCGTGTCCTCCGCGAGGATGCGGATGCCGAGCTTCTGGAGCATCTTCTTCGCCGCCTCGGCGTTGCGCGCGCCGACGCGCATGATGTCCGTCGCGTTCGCGAACGCGAACATCTGCGCGCCGCCGGCCATCTTCGCGACGAGGCGCGTTTTGGACGCGCCGAGCGCGAGGACGTCCTTCAGCATGAGCGGCAGGCCCGTATCAGCAAATTTCGCGGGATTGTCCGAGGGGCGCGCCTGCGTGCTGTCCGGCAGCATGATGTGCAGCAGGCCGCCGACTTTCGTCTGCGGATCGTACAAAGAAATGCCGATGCAGGAGCCAAGTCCATAACTTATAATGGTAGCTGGGCTTTTGCCGACCTTGTAATCAGCCATCCCAACTCTGATCAGTTCGGCCATTTCATTCAACTCCTACTGCTTTGATCAGCGTCTCGAGGGAACCCGGATCCGGCACGAGGAAGAAATGGCCGTTGATGCCGTCATCCTCGGCGAGGAACTCCGTCTCCATGACGAGCGCCTGGTCGCCCATCTGCCCGAGCTGCACGAGGACGACGTTGAGGATGGCACCGGCCATGTCCATCGCAAGCGCCGGGATCGAGGGCAGCATGGAAATCTGCGTGAACGTGTAAAACGCATTGAGATACGCGCCCGAGAGGATGTTGCCGATTTCCATGAGCGCGGACTCGTCCATGTAGTCGAGCTTGTCCGTCTCGCCATGCTTCTTGCCCATGAGCGTGTCCACAAGGTAGTACGCGCTCTTCTGCGGCAGGAGGAACAAGATGTTTCCCGGCGCCTTGCCGTAGACACGCAGGAAGATGCCGACGACGATGGCGTCCGGCCCGCCGACGAGATCCGGCACCTGCTCCAAAGGGACCATCGAGACGCGCGGCACGTTCATGTCGATGCGGCGGTTGATGATCTGCGAGAGAGCCGTCGCCGAGTTGCCTGCGCCGATGTTGCCGATTTCGCGCAGGGCGTCGATCTGTGCCGGCGATAATTTCATTTCTTCACACATAAGATGACTCCTCACCTACAAATGTCTTCCGAGCATCTTCGGCCGGTTATTTCCCCTCCGGGGGCAGGCCGATGATCTCTTCGAGGTTCAGCATGATGATGAGGCGGCCGTCGATGTTGCCGATGCCGCTCAGGAACTTCGTGAGATCCTTGCCGTTGATGGCCTTCTTCGGATCGAGCGGCTTCGCCGTGAGCGTGAGGACTTCCGTGACGGCGTCGACGAGCATGCCGACATGCAGGTCGCCGATGTTGACCGTGACGATGCGCGTGTCATCCGTGTACGGCGTCTCTTCGAGGCCGAGGCGCTGCTTGAGGTCGATGACGGGGAGCACGCTGCCGCGCAGGTTGATGACGCCCTTGATGAATTCCTGGGCGAACGGCACGCGCGTGATGTCCGTGAGGTTGCGGATTTCCTGGACGTTCAGGATGCTGATGCCATATTCTTCGTTGCGGAGCTTGAAAGCGACGACCTGCAGGTTTTCCTCGGCCGTGACATTGTTTTCGTTGTTAGCCATGTTCAGTTACCTCCCCTTACTGCATCATCGTGGCGACATCAAGGATGAGCGCGACACGGCCGTCGCCGAGGACGGTGGCGCCGGAGAACATCTTGAGTCCGGTGAACAGGCTGCCGAGCGTCTTGATGACGATTTCCTGCTGGCCGATGAGGCTGTCGACGACGATGCCGGCCTTCGCCTCGCCCGTGTGGACGACGACGACGAACGTCTCGTCGGAATCTTTCACATGCGGCACCTGGAGCATCTTCTCCATGCGGATGATCGGGATGATCTCGCCGCGCAGGACGATGACTTCCTTGTTCTGGACGGTCTTGATCTCCTCGGGCTGGATGTTGATCGTGCTGTCGATGGAGCCGAGAGGAATGGCGTACATTTCTTCCTGCACGCGCACGAGCATGGCCTGGATGATGGCGAGCGTGAGCGGCAGCTTGATCTTGAAGACCGAGCCTTCGTCAATCTTCGTCTCGACATCGACGTGGCCGGAAAGCGCTTCGATCTTGCTGCGCACAACGTCCATGCCGACGCCGCGGCCGGAGATGTCGGAAATGTGGTCGGCCGTGGAGAAGCCCGGCGCGAAGATGATGCGGACGGCATCGGCGTCGTCCATCTTGTCGGCTTCTTCCTGCGTCAGCATGCCTTTCTCGATGGCCTTGTTCTTGATCTTCGTCGCGTCGATGCCGGCGCCGTCATCCGTGACCATGATGACGACGTTGTTGCCTTCGTGGCGCGCGATGAGGCCGACTTCGCCCTGGCGGGGCTTGCCCTTCTTCTCGCGGACGTCCGGCTCCTCGACGCCGTGGTCGCAGGAGTTGCGGAGGAGATGCATGATCGGGTCGCCGATCTCGTCGATGACGGTACGGTCGAGTTCCGTCTCCTCGCCTTCGATGGTCAGGTTGATTTCCTTGTTCAGTTCTTTCGCGATATCACGCACCATGCGCGGGAAGCGGTTGAACACGGAGCTCACGGGGACCATGCGGACTTTCATGACGATGTTCTGCAGGTCGGTCGTGACGCGGTCCATCTGCTCGAGCGTTTCGGTGAGGTCGGCAAGGCGGTGCGTCTGGCCGATCTGCTCGAGGCGCACCTTGTTGATGACGAGCTCGCCCATGAGGTTCATGAGGTTGTCGAGCTTTTCGATGTCGACGCGGACGGACTGGCTGTGATGGACTTTCTGCTTCGCGGCGGGCGCGGCGGCCGGCTTCTTCGCCGGGGCGGGCGCCGCTTTCTTCGCGGGCGCGGGTGCGGCAGCCGCAGGCGCTGCGGCAGGAGCAGCGGCCGGTTTCGCTTCTTCTTTCTTCGGCTCGTCGAGGTTCACGACGTTCGTCTCGACTTTCGTGATCTCGGAAATGGAGTTGATGGCATCCTGGACGCCCTTCTCCTCCTGCGACGTCACGACGATGACATCGAAACTCTTGTCGAATTTTTCCTGCTCGAGGTCTTCGGAGCTCGGGACGGACTTCACGACGTCGCCGATCTCGTCGAGCGCATTCATGACCATGTAGGAGCGCGCAGATTTCAGGAGGCACGTATCCGCGAGCGTCACACGCGCGTGGATGGCCTGGAGGCCCTGTGCCTGCGCCTGCTTGATGACGTCCTTGTCGACATCCGTGAGCTCGATGGAGATGCCGGCAGGCGCGGCCGCCGGCGCCGCGCCTGCAGCCGGCGCGGCCGGAGCTGCTGCGGCGGCCGCCGCCTGATCCGGCTTCGAGATGGAGCTGAGCTTTTTCACGAGGTCCGAGACGTCGACGACGTCCTCCGCCTCGCCGTTGCCGACGCTGTCGACCATCTGCGTCAGCGAGTCGACGCATTTGAACAGCGTGTCGATGATGTCTTCGTTGAGCTTCAGCTGCTCTTTGCGGATGAGGTCGAGGACGTCCTCCATCTCATGCGTGAGCTCGGCAATCTTGTTGAAGCCCATCGTCGCCGACATGCCTTTCAGCGTGTGCGCGTTGCGGAAGATCTCGTTGACGACCGAGGTCTCCTCCATGTTGTCCTCGAGGCTCAGCAGGCCATCGTTCAGAGACTGCAGATGCTCATGCGACTCGTCGAGGAACATATCCATGTACTGATTCGTATCCATATTGGTGTCCTCCCCTTTGGTTTCCTTTATTTCCCAACCGCAGCCACGATGGCGCGTGCGATGTCTGTGACCGGACGGACCTCGTCAGCGAGGCCGGCGTCGACGACGGATTTCGGCATGCCGTAGACGACGCAGGTGCTTTCGTCCTGGGCGATGGAGTAGCCGCCTTGGGCCTTGATCTTTTTCATGCCCTCCGTGCCGTCGCTGCCCATGCCAGTCATGATGACGGCCACGAGTTTCTTGCCGATGGGCGCGACAGAATCGTAGAGCACGTTCACAGCCGGCCGATGATTGCCGACCGGCGGATCCTGTCCGAGGACGATCTTGCGCGCGCTGCCCGCAGAGGCGACGCGCATGTGGTAGTTGCCCGGCGCAATGTAGACGTGTCCGGGCTTTATGATCTCGCCGTCTTCCGCTTCCTTGACTTCGACTTTCGACAGCGTGTTGAGGCGGTTCGCGAGGGATTTCGTAAAGCCTGCCGGCATGTGCTGCACGACGACGACGCCGCACGGCAGGTCGCCCGGGAGGCGCGTGATGACGTTCTGGAGCGCCTGCGGGCCGCCCGTCGACGTGCCGATGGCGACGAGCTTTCCGCTGCCCTGCCCCGAGGCCGCCGGCATCGCGGATGATGACGGCACGGCGTGAGGCGTCAGCGTCGGCTTGTTCCTGCGGGCGAGCAGCGGATTCTCGCGTTTCGCGAACGGGCTCGCCGACTTTGCCTGCAGTTCTGCCCCTCCGGCCTTTGACGGGAGCTTGAAGCCCGTCCGCTTCGGGAGCTCGACATGGTGCATCCCGCGCGGCGCGGATTTTTCTTTCGCGAGTCGCTCCGACTCCGCTTTTTCCGCCGCCCGCGTGCCCGTGAGCGCGCGCTTGACGTTCGCTTTCGCCGCCGCGCGGCATTTCGCGAGGATGTCGCTCTCGATCGTGTCGATGCGCGAAATCGAGCCGCCCGCCTTGCTGATGAAATCGATGGCGCCGAGCGACAGCGCGCGGATCGTCTCATCCGTGCCTTCCTGCGTGAGGCTCGACAGCATCACGACCGGCATCGGCGAGACTTCCATAATGACGGCGAGCGCGTTGAGCCCGTCCATCACGGGCATCTGCACGTCGAGCGTCAAGAGATCCGGATGCAGCTGCTTGACTTTTTCGACCGCGTCGCGGCCGTTCGTGGCCGTTCCCACGACTTCGAAGTCCGGCTGCTTCTTGAACAGGTCCGTGAGGACCTTCCGCATGAACGCGGAATCGTCGGCAATCAGGATACGAATCATCCTGCTACCCCCTCTTAGAGATTCCCAGATATCCCCTTGGCGATGGCCTTCCTCTGCACGGCGAAAAGGTAGCGCACGACCTGGTTCATCGTGCGGCGCTCGAGGTGCTCGAGGTATGCGCCGACGTGATAGATCGCGTGCTCTTCATCGAGCATGACCTTCTGGCAGCGTGCGACGCGCGCCATGATTTCCAAGGTTCCCACTTCCGGAATATCGAAGATCTCGAGCGCCATCTGGCTGTCGACTTTGACGGCCTTCGGGAGGACGATGGCGACGCCGTTGCCGGAGAGGTCGATCGTGCGCGTCTCCATGGGGTCGCCGATCGTGCCGTCGTCCCCGACGAGGCGCACGCGCACGCGCAGGTCGACGCGCACGCGCACGAACTCGCGGTTCTGGTGGCGCTCGACCGTCTCAGGGCGCGTGATCATCCACGCAGGGATGCGGCCGTCGATCTTCTTCGTGCCGAGGTACGTGGAGAAAAACCGGTAGCGGCATTGTTCGCCGACGGCGAGCGCGTAGATGCGCGTGCCCTTGCGCGGGATGATCGGCACGCGCTGCCGGTTCACAGGCAGGGCGGCGACGATCTGATCCTTCGTCATGTCCTCGATGCGGCTCGCGTAGCGGTTGTCATCGTTCTCGACATAGAACTCGATGCGCTGGCCGATCTTCAATACAGTTCCTGCTTTTAGTATTTCGCCTGCCATAGGAAAGTTCCTCCATGTTTAACGTGAAAAATGGAAAATCCTTTGTAAAAATCCTCTCCAGCCGCGTTCGACAGCGACTGGAGTCCCATAAAGGACGCCTTGTGCCATCGCACGGATGCAACGCGACGCAATCGCGTTCGGCGCCGTCACCAAGAACGGCGTCTGCCGACGCACGGCGCGCATGACATTCGCATCTTCGTAGAGATAACCGAGGCAGCCGACCTCCATGTCGAGGAAGCGCTCGGCCGTCTGCTGGAGCTTCGCCGTGACTTCGCGGCTCTCGCGGTCGTCGTAGACGCGGTTGACGACGAGCTGGAGGCTCGGATGCTCCGCATAGCGGCTGTACGCCTTCATGACGGCGTACGCATCCGTCAGCGACGTCGGCTCCGGCGTCGTGACGAGCAGCACTTCATCGGCTGCGAGGATGAAGTCCATGACATTCTTGCCGAGCCCCGCGCCCGTGTCGATGAGGATGATGTCCGCGAGCTCGCCGACACCCGACAATTTTTCGAGCAGCACGCGCTGCTGCTCGTCCTCGAGCGTCTGCGCCTTCTCGATGCCGGAGCCGCCCGGGATGAACTTGATGCCGTACGGGCCGTGCACGAGGACGTCCGCGAGTTCGACGCCGTCTTCGAGGAGATTCAGCAAGAATTTTTTCGATGTCGAGCCGAGCACGATGTCGACGTTCGCCATGCCGAGGTCCGCGTCGAGGATCAGCACGCGGCTGCCTGCCTCGCGGAGCGCGATGGCGAGGTTCACGGTGAAATTCGTCTTGCCGACGCCGCCCTTGCCGCTCGTGACGGCGATGACGCGCGTGTGCCGCCCGAACGGGGCTACTGGCCGCACCATCTGCGGCGCGGCCGCAGGCTCCGGCGCGGGCGTGATATACGATGCGCCCGCCGCAGCAGATTCCTGTGGCGGGCGTTTTTTTGCGAGCTGCCGCAAACGTTCTGCCTGATCCATGCTCATTCCCTCAACAACAGATCCGCGAGCGCGTCCGGCGTCGCCGGCACGATGTCATCGGGGACGCTCTGGCCGTTCGTCAGGAACGCGAGGCGGATGTCTTTCCCATGGAGGAGATTCAAGATGAGGCCGACGCTCGCCGTCTCGTCCGTCTTCGTGAAGATGACGTGGTCGGGCTCGCAAACGGAGAATTTCTCTAGGATGTCCGCCGCGTCGCGGTTCTTCGTCGTCGCGCTCATGACGAGGAAGCGCTGGATGCGCGGATGTACGGCGAGGAAATCGCAGAGCTCCTTCATCTGGAACTCGTTGTGCTGGCTGCGGCCGGCCGTATCGATGAGGATGAGGTCCTTCTTGCGGAACTTGTGGATGGCCGTCTTGAGCTCCTGCGGGCTGTAGACAATCTCAAGCGGCAGGCCGATGATGTCAGAATACGTCTTGAGCTGCTCGACGGCGGAGATGCGGTACGTGTCTGCCGTGACGAGCGCGGCATCGATGCCCTGCTCGAGCACGAAGCGCGCCGCGATCTTCGCGAGCGTCGTCGTCTTGCCGACGCCCGTCGCGCCGATGAGCGCGACGATCTCCGGCTGGCGGTTGTCCTGGCGCGGCTCAAGGCCGGAGGAAAATTGGATATTCTCCGCGAGATAATCCGCAAGCGCTGCGTGCGCTTCCGGCGTCAGACTATCGCGCACCGTATCGCCGGCGGCCGCCGTCGCAGCGAGGTCTTTCTGGATCTCATCCGAGACTTCCTGTTCCTGGAGTGCTTCCGCGAGCGTGCGGACGCCTTTTGGCTGGTCCTTCACCATGACTTGCGCGAGGAGCGTCTTCATCTGCGCGAGCTCTTCCTGGAGCGCCTGGATTTTCTTTGCGTCCGCTTCGTTCATCGATGCTTGGTCTCCTGACGGTTGTGGTTCTGGCGTTACGTTGGGCGCCGCCGGCTGTGGCGTCGCCGGTTGTGCTTGTGCTGGCGTTGGCACGTTCTGTCCCTGCGAGACGGCCTGCGGTTGCGGCATGGCCTGCATCACCTGCGGCGGAACAGGCGGCACCGGCAGCTGCGTGGTGGCCGGCTGCGTCATCGCCGCGGCTTGGTCAGCCTTGATGATCTGCGGATTTTGCGAGGCATCTGCACCTTTCGCGAGCGTCGCGACCATCGCATCAAAGCGCGCCTGCGCCGCCTGACGTTCTGCTTCCGCGTTCGTAGACGAAGTGTCCTGCTGCTGTTGCGTGCCATACGTGCGCAGGCCCTGGCTGCGCTGCGCCGTCGTCAGCGGCGGCAGGACGGGCGCCTCCGGTTCGGAGACGACATCGATGCGGCTTGCCGGCTTCACTGGTTTCGCCTTTGCCGGCGTCTTTTTCTTCGGGGGTTCCGGCGTATCCTCGATGGCGGCCGTGACTTCGACGACTTCTTTCGCGTTGAAGCCGAGGATGCCGCCCTCGCGGTATTTCTTCGTATGCAAGATGACAGCGTCAGCGCCGAGGTCGGCTTTGACGAGCTGCATCGCTTCTTTCATCGTGGATGCTTTATAGACTTTGATCTGCAATTAGATCTTCACCACCCCTAGGATCTGGATTTCGACAGACGATTCGATTTCCGCCTGCGAGAGCACGATGAGCCCTGGCACGCTGCGTTCGACGAGCTTGCGGAAATAGAGACGCACGGCCGGGCTCGTGAGCACGATGGGCTGGTAGCCCATGTTCGTGAGCTTCTGCAGCTCGTTGTCGAGCGCCGTCACAAGCTTCTTCATGGAGTCGGGATCGAAGCTGACGTACGAGCCGCGATCCGTGCGCTGCACAGCGCCGGCGATGCGGTTCTCGAGCGCGGCGTCGAGCGTGACGCACGGCAGCTGGCCGTTCTGCACGTTCGCCTGCGTGATCTGGCGCGCCATGGCGTGTCGCACGTATTCCGTGAGGATTTCCGTGTCCTTCGTCGCGCGCGCATAGTCGGAGAGCACTTCGAAGATTGTCTCCATGTCGCGGATGGATATGCGTTCGGCGAGCAGGTTCTGCAAGACTTTCTGCACCTCGCCGACCGTGACGAGGTCGGGCACGACTTCCTTGACAAGCGTCTCGTTGACTTTCTTGAGGTTGTCGATGAGGTTCTGCGTCTCCTGGCGGCCGAGGATCTCAGCGGCATGACTCTTGATGACTTCCGTGAGGTGCGTCGCGAGCACGGAGACGGCGTCGACGACCGTATAGCCGTTGAGCTCCGCCTGCTCGCGTTCGCTGTCGGGAATCCAGAGCGCCGGCAGGCCGAACGCCGGTTCCGTCGTCTCGATGCCCGGCACCTCTTCGAACACCGTGCCGGAATTCATCGCGAGGAAATGCTCGAGCATGAGCTCGCCCTTCGCAATCTCGACACCTTTTAATTTGATGATGTACGCATTCGGCTTGATCTGGATGTTGTCGCGGATGCGGATGGTCGGCACGACGAGGCCGAGCTCGAGCGCGCACTGGCGGCGGATCATGACGATGCGGTCGAGGAGGTCGCCGCCCTGCCCCGTATCGACGAGCGGGATGAGGCTGTAGCCGATTTCGAGTTCCATCGGGTCGACCTGGAGGAGCGAGACGATGTTCTCTGGGCTCGTCGCCTTCTTTTTCTGCACGGTCGCCTTTGTCTCGGGTTTCGCAGCTTCTTCTGCGATGGCCGTCGTCTGCTTCTTGAGCTCGCGGCCGATGAAGTAGCACGCGATGGCGAGCGCCGTGAACGGGATGCCCGGCAGGCCCGGCACGATAGCGAAGAACGCGAGCACGCCCGTCAGGATGAAGAAGATACGGTCGTTGTGGAACAGCTGCGACACGAGGTCCATGCCGAGGTTGCCCTCCGCGCCCGCACGCGTGACGATGAGGCCGGTCGCCGTCGAGATGAGGAGCGCCGGGATCTGCGAGACGAGGCCTTCACCGACGGTCAGCAGCGTGTACTGCTGGAGTGCTTGCAGTGCCGAGAGATTGCGCTGCAGCATGCCGATGACGAAGCCGCCGGAGATATTGATGAACATGATGACGATCGCCGCCATGGCATCGCCTTTGACGAACTTCGAAGCACCATCCATTGCGCCGAAGAAGTCTGCTTCGCGCTGGATCTTGATGCGCCGTTCCTTCGCCTGCGCATCCGTGATCGCGCCCTGGTTCAGGTCGGCGTCGATGGCCATCTGCTTGCCCGGCATCGCGTCGAGGGTGAAACGCGCGGAGACTTCTGCGACACGTTCCGAACCTTTTGTGATGACGATGAAGTTGATGCCGACGAGGATCATGAACATGATGAAGCCGACGACCGGATTACCGCCGACGACGAAGTTGCCGAACGCCGTGATGACTTCGCCGGCATAGCCGTCGAGGAGGATGAGTCGCGTTGACGAGATGTTGAGCGCGAGGCGGAACAGCGTCGTGATGAGGAGGAGCGACGGGAAGATCGACAGGTCGAGCGCTTCCTTGTTGTAGATGACAGACATGACGACGAGGAGCGCGATCGTGATGTTCAGGCAGATCAGGAGGTCGAGGAGCAGCGTCGGCAACGGGATAATCATCATCACGACGATGATGACGATCGCCACGGCGATCAGGACGTCGCTGTACCTCTGGATGAAACTGCCCTTGCCGAAGATGCCAGCCGTGGCAGCGATAGGTGATGCAGCCATATCTTGCTCCTTATCTCTCAAACGAATCTATGATGGATGCGCCGTCACGCGCGACGGCGGCGGTGTTTCAAACGGTACACGTAGGCGAGCACTTCCGCGACGGACTGGTAGAGTTCGCGCGGCACGAAGTCGCCGACTTCCGCTGACGCGTAGAGCGCACGCGCGAGCGGTCGGTTCTCGACGAGCGGCACGTCGTTCTCGCGGCCGACGCTCTTGATCTTCTGCGCGACGAAATCCGCGCCCTTCGCGACGACCTTCGGCGCCATCATGCCTTTTTCGTACTTCAGAGCGACAGCGAAATGCGTCGGGTTCGTGACGATGACATCCGCTTTCGGGACTTCCTGCATCATGCGGCTCATGGCCATCTGACGCTGCTTTTGGCGGATCTTGCCCTTAATCTGCGGATCGCCTTCGACCTGCTTGAACTCATCCTTGACTTCCTGCTTTGTCATCTTGAGGTCTTGCGTCGTCTGCCATTTCTGATAGGCGAGGTCGGCGAATGCGAGGATCATGATGACGCCGATGACCTGGAACACAAGCCCGAAGATGATGTCCGAGATCTTCGAAAGCGATGTCGTCAAGTCGTAGAAGATGAACTGCGGCATCGTGAAAATCTCGTCCTTGAGATAATTATAAATGAAAAAACCGATGATGGCGATTTTTAAGAGAGATTTCACGAGCTCGACGAGCGAGCGTTTCGAAAATAGGCGGCCAAAGCCGTTGATAGGATTCAGGTTATCAAGCTTCGGTTCGAGCTTTTCCGAATTGAAATGCCATCCCCCTTGGAAGATATTGACCGCGAGGCCAACGATCATGACCGCAATCATGATAGGGAACGCCGTCTGCCCCAGCACGAACACCATGCCGATGAACAAATTTAGGACGGTTTCCACATCGATGGTCTGGTTCAGATGACCAAAAATATACACGGTGTATTCGGCAATATTTGCATAGATCCGTTCCCACAGCGCTTTGATGACAAAAAAGCCGATGAGCAGCACGAAGGCCGTGCTGACTTCCTGACTCTTGCCGACCTGGCCTTTTTTTGCAGCTTCTTCGCGCTTTTTTGCCGTCGGCTCTTCCGTCTTGTCGCCATCCGCGAAGCGCTGCAGATCGAATGAAAACGGACGCCGGCGGAAAAGCTCGTCGCTACTGCAGGGCTTGCAAAGCGATGGAGATTTTTCCATACATCTCATCGAACATGCCCCCCAGGAACATCACGTAGAACGGCAAGAGCATTGCGAGCACGCCGACGCCGATCATGAGCTGCATCGGGATGCCGACGACGAAGATATTCAGCTGCGGCATCGTGCGCGCGAGGATGCCGAGCGCTACGTTGACGAGCAAGATGGCGAACGTCACCGGCATCGCGACTTTCATGCCCGTCAGGAAGACGCCATTGACAAAATTCACCATGATCATCGAGAGCGAGAGGTTCGGCTGCATCGTGAGGAGCGGCACCATCCGGAAACTTTCCGCCAGTGCTGTGATGAGCATATGATGCCCGTTCGTCACGAGGAAGACGATGATGCCGAGATTATAAAGAAAACTTCCGATGAGCGGAATCTGCTGACCGGAAGTCGGATCCATGACATTGACAACAGCGAAGCCCACCTGCATATCCATCACTTTGCCGGCCATGTGGATGGCAGAAAAACACACATAGGCCACGAAACCAATGAGCCAGCCGATGAAAAGTTCGGAAAACACCGCAACAGCATAGGCCAACATCGTCGACGGCGCCGCAACGATGCTGAGACCGTCGACGACAGGGAACAGGACGATAGCAAATAGGAACGAAGCTGCTGCGCGAACCATGATGGGGATGTTCAAACTGCCGAAAAACGGTGCAATCATGAAAAGGCCACTGCAACGCGAGAGCATGAGCAGAAAGACGGCTGCATGATCTTGCAAGAGCGTAAAGAGATCCATGCCCTGCTCCTTCCCACTGCGTCAGCCAATGTACGACGGCAAGTTGATGAAAATGTTGCGGCAGTACTCCACCATGATGCTGAGCATCCACGGCCCGAAAATGAGGATTGCCACGAACACGGCGATGATCTTCGGGATAAACGCGAGTGTCTGCTCCTGGATGGATGTCGTTGCCTGGAACACGCTGACCATGAGGCCGACGATGAGGCCGAGACCGAGCATCGGCGCAGAAACGAGCAGGACGGTCATGAGCGCGTCCTGTCCGAGCTGGATGACGAGATCGCCTGACATAGCACGCCCCCTACTTGAAGCTCATGATGAGCGACTGGATGAGCAGATGCCACCCGTCGACCATGACGAACAGCAAAATCTTGAACGGCAAGGAAATCATGACCGGCGGCAGCATCATCATGCCCATGGACATCAGCGTGCTCGCCACGATCATGTCGATGACGATGAACGGGATGTAGATCATGAAGCCGAGCTGGAACGCCGTCTTGAGCTCGCTGATGATGAACGCCGGAATCAGCGTGAACGTCGAAACGTCTTCCTGCGACTCCGGGCGTTCGGCATCTGACAAATTAACAAACAACGCGAGATCCGACTCGCGCGTCTGCTTGAACATGAACTCTCTGAGAGGCGCGGCCACGTTGTCGATGGCCTCCTCCTGCGTGATCTGCCCCGCGAGATACGGCTGGATGCCCTGCTCGTTCGCCTGCCCCCAGTACGGTGCCATGATGTAGAACGTCAAAAACAGCGACAGGGCGATGACGACCTGGTTCGGCGGCACGTTCTGCGTCGAGAGCGCATTCCGGAGGAAGCCGATGACGACGACGATGCGCACGAACGACGTCGTCATCATGAGGATGCCCGGCGCAAGCGTGAGGACGGTCAGGAGCGCGAGGATCTGGAGCGTGACGGCAACGTCTTGCGGGCCGTTCGCCTGCCCGACGCTGAGATTCACGCTCGGCACGGCAGGCGCTGCCGCCGCTTCGCCCGCAAAAAGAGCGAGCAAGGCAAGGGCAAGCGTCCCCGCCAGGCCTAGCAGCACCGTTCTCCTTTTCAAGCGCTCCCACTCCATCCTCTTGCATTCACGTTGTGAATCGTCCAGCAGCTTACGGTTTGCGGAACCGCGAAACGAAATCCGCAAGCGCACCGATCTGTGTATTGAATAACGCCCCATCCGGCCGCGTCGGCAGGGTTGCGCTGGCGCGCTCGAGCGCCTCGATTTCCCCGGGATCCGTAATCTCCGCGAGCATCGAAATGTTCGCCTCCGTCACGCCCAGGAGAAACGTACGCCCTGCAATTTCGACGACGCAGGCCGAACTCTTCGGTCCGAGCGGCAGTTGTACGAGCAGACGACCGCCATGGCGCGACACATTCTTGCCGAAATGGCCACCCAGGAAACGGGCAGCAAAATAAGCCATCGCCACAACGAATCCAAAGATGACCAACAGGCTCAGCAAATATGCGAGCGTGGACCACCAGGAAACTGGGGACGGCCTTGGATCCGGATTCTCATATCCTGAAAGATAGCCGGACGAGCCGGCCGCATCGGCCGCCCATCCGGCATCCGGCAGGACAAGGAGACTAAAGCCACAAAGGGCGGCAACCGCCGCCACTTCGAGCATCCTTTTCTTATTCATCAGCCAACAGCTTTGCGCACAGCCTCAAGCACGCGGTCCGCCTGGAACGGCTTCACGATGAAGTCGCGCGCACCCGCCTGAATCGCCTCGATGACCATGGCCTGCTGGCCCATGGCGCTGCACATGACGATCTTCGCGTTCGCGTCGACTTTCTTGATTTCCTTGACCGCGCTGATGCCATCCATCTCGGGCATCGTGATGTCCATCGTGACCAGGTCCGGCTTGAGCTCCTGATATTTCTCGAGAGCCTTCATGCCGTTTTCTGCCTCACCGACGACTTCGTAGCCGTTCTTCGTGAGGATGTCTTTTACCATCATTCTCATAAATGCTGCGTCATCGACGACCAAAACACGTACTGCCATGTTTCATCTCTCCTCATTGTTTATGGAAAAATTTCCAAATAGATTTCTGTGTTCACTCAGCTTTATTATATCGGAAATTGCGGCGGTTGCCAATAAGTTTCCGCACATTCAAAAAACCTCAACGGAGAATCTTACTGGAGGTTTGCCGCCCTTTCCGCAGGGCTGGCGATATCCGTGATGCGCACGCCGAAGTTCTCGTCGATGACGACGACCTCGCCCTTCGCGAGATACTTGCCATTGACCATGATGTCGACCGGCTCGCCCGCGAGGCGGTCGAGTTCGATGATCGAGCCGTTCGTGAGCTCGAGCACTTCCTTGATCGACTTGCGCGTGCGGCCAAGCTCAACGGTGATCTCGAGCGGCACATCGAGGATGAGTCCGATGTTCGCATCGTTGACAGGCACAGGACCCGTCGCGAGCGGCGTGAACTGCGCTGGCTGCACGGGCGCGCTCTGCATCGGCGGCGCGGCGTACATCGGCGGCGCGGCATATTGCGGCTGCGGCGCGTACTGCGGCGGCGCCATCTGCGGCTGCGGCATCGGTGCTGGCTGCGGCGCGGGCGCGGGCGCCGGCATCGGAGCAGGAGCAGGTGCAGGCGCCGGGGCGGGAGCTGGTGCAGGCGCTGGCGCTGGAGCCGGTGCGGCAGGTTCTTCCGCCGCCGATCCGCCGCCCATGAGCGACTCGACCATTTCTTTTGCCACGTCGACCGGCAGGATCTGCATGATCTCGCTGTCGATGAGACCGTCGACTTCCATGCGGAAGGAGACGCGCACGAGGGGCTCGTTCTGGCCGACGATCTCCGTGACCTTGTCTTCCGTCCCGAGGTCGATCAAATTGACCTTCGGGGGCGAGATGTCGATTTTCTTGTTGAACATCGTCGACAGCGACGTCGCGACCGTGCCCATCATCTGGTTCATGGACTCGCCGACCGCGCTCATCGCGATTTCGCCGATCTCCGTGTCCGGATTCGTGCCATCGCCGCCCATCATGAGGTCGGCGATGATCGCGGCGTCCTGTGCCTGGATGGCGAGGACGTTGTTGCCGTCGATGCCGATGGTGTACCCGACTTCGACGATGAGGTACGGCATCGGATAATGTTCGCGGATCAGCGACATCGTCGAAACAGCGACCGACGGTGTCGTGATATTAACCTTGTGACCGAGAAGCACGGAAAGCGTCGTCGCGGCGCTGCCCATCGAGATATTGCCAATCTCGCCGAGCGCGTCTTTCTCGGTATCGGTGAGGACTCCTTCAAACTGAGATGAATCGTCGGAGGTCTCCTCTGCAGCGGGTGCAGCAGCTGCTTCATCCGCTGCAGGAGCGGCGTCCTCTGCTGGCGCATCACCGCCGGCATTTGCCAGACCGCCGTTCAGGAGGGCATCGATCTCCTCCTGTGAGATCATACCATCATCACTCATCCGTTTCTTCATCTCCTTCATTCGTATTTAGGATTCGCGTGACCTGGACGGCCATATTCTTGCCCGCCGTGCCCGGCCGGCAGCGGAACTTCGGCCGTCTGCCGACAAGCACTGGGAGCTCATCCTTCACTTTCGTATCGAGCTGCAGCACATCGCCGAACCCGAGGTTCAAAAACTCCGAAATCGAAATCTGGATGCGCCCGAGTTCCACGATGAGCGGCACGTGCGTGCGCTCGATCTTCTTCTGGAGCATCACGACCTGCTCGGGATTCGCATCATCCTTCGAGACGGAGGACGCGACCCAGAACGTCGTCGTGAGTTTCGACATGATCGGCTCGAGCACGAGGTACGGGATGCAGATGTTCATCATGCCATCAACATCGCCGATCTTCATCTGGATCGTGACGATGACGACCATGTCGCTCGGCGGGACGATCTGCGTGAACTGTGGATTCGATTCCGTCGCCTCCAGGCGCGGATGGAACTCGCAGACGTTTTTCCACGCGTCTCGCAGCTCGTCCATCGCCGTATCGATGAACCGCTTCATGACGGTTTCCTCGATCTCGGTGAGCACGCGGGTCTTGATGCCCGACTTGCCCTCGCCGCCGAAAACACGGTCAATGAAAGCGAACGCGATCTCCGTGTTGACCTCCATGATGATGTTGCCCTTGAGCGGCGGCACCGCAAGGATGCTGATGACGCTCGGGTTCAGGAGGGACTGGACGAATTCCTGGTATGTCTGCTGCTCGACGGACGCGACCTCGACGCTCACGATGGTACGCAAGTGGGTCGAAAGGTACGTATTGAGCATGCGTGCGAAGCTCTCATGCAGCATCTGCAACGTCCGGATCTGGTCTTTGGAGAACTTGTCCGGCCGCTTGAAGTCGTAGACCTTGACTTTCTTCTGTTCGTCCTCGGCCTGGACTTCCTCGGCGGATACCGTACCATCAGAAAGCGCGGACAGCAGCTTATCTATCTCAGATTGAGATAAGACTTCATCTGCCACTCTTCGTCCCCCTTTCTGCTTTGCTGCGGCACGTCATCACTGGAGCAGGAAACTCGTGAAATACACGTCATACACGGAGCCCGGCCCGAGCTTGTCGTTGAGCTCGTCCTTGATCTTCTTTTTCAAATCGTCCTGCTTCGTCGCATCGAACTCGTCGAGCTTCGCGCTACGGAGAATCTGCATCGTCGTATCGAGGACTTTCGTCTCCGCCATCGGCTGGAGCTTGCCGTCCTCCGTGACGTTGTCCTTCTTGCCCGGGTTCATCTCGAGGACGATGCCCGCCTTCAGGAACTTGCCGGCCTTGACGCCGCCGACATTGACGAGGATGCCCTCTTTCGCGTCGCCGAGCTTGATGAACTTGCCCGGGTCATGATGCTCCGACACGCCCGCTTCCGTGGCCGTGTCCGCCATCATCTTCGTCGTGATGAAGAAAGAGATGCCGCCCGCGAGCAGCAGGCCGATGATGACGAGGACCACGACGAGGATGATCGGAGATTTCTTCTTCTTTTCCTCGGGTGGCGCCGCAGGAGCGGCATCTGCTTTCTTTTCGTCAGCCATTGAGTGATCCCTCCATTACATTCTTTCTCAATTCGTCAGAACTGATGCATCGCGCGCCGGTATTTCATGACGCGCCGGACGATTTCGTCCATCGGTTCCTCAACGATGAGCTTCTTGCCATTTGTGAGCGTCACGACGGTGTCGGGCGTCTCTTCAATCGTCTCGATGATCTCCGCATTCAGGACAAATTCGCCTTTCTTGTTCGTCTTGGAATTGAACTTTGTCAGCTTGATCAAGATACCATCTCCCAAACTTCTCTCGTCAGGATTCCCATACAGTATCTCTATTCGTCATGCATGCGTCATTTCCCTTTTTCTCGTGGAAAAAAAGAAACGTTTCTCTTGAATTTTTTTCTTATAACTCATCTAAGGATACCGCACGCGCGTCAATTCGTCAAGTGACGCGGGACAATAAGACTATAAAAAACATACGCACGCAAAAAAAAACGCACACTCCCGAAAAATATTCGCGCATGCAAAAAAAATATCGCGCTTGAAAAAAATATCGCGCATGTAAAAAAACATCGCGCGTGCGAAAAATTTTCCGACCATGCAAAAAAGAAGCCCTCCGCAAAAAGCGGAGAGCTTCCTGAAAATATTTGAGGCTTGCGCGAAACAATCAGCGCTTCATGTTGATGAGCGTCTCGAGCATTTCGTCGCCGACCGTGATGATCTTGGAGTTCGACTGGAAGCCGCGCTGCGTGATGATCATGTCGGAGAATTCGTTCGCAATATCGACGTTCGACATTTCGAGGGCCGACGGCGTGATTGTGACGCCGAGGTCCGAGGCCGTCTTGACGTTCGCCGTGCCGGAGTTG
>NZ_JALFCU010000105.1 GCF_022771645.1 Selenomonas sp. | reverse complement strand
CCCCGCGTCATCGCCGCCGCGACCATGTACGTCCCCGCCTCGATGCGGTCGGGAATGATAGTGTAGTCGCGGCCGACAAGTTTCTTCGCACCGTCGATCTTGATGACGTTCGTGCCCGCGCCGCGGATCTTCGCGCCCATGACGTTGAGGTAGTTCGCGAGGTCGACGATCTCCGGCTCCTGCGCGGGGTTCTCGAGGATGGTCTGCCCCTCGGCCATCGAGGCCGCCATGATGATGTTCTCCGTCGCGCCGACGCTCGGGAAATCGAGATAGATCTTCGTGCCCTTGAGTCCCTCCGGCGCCGTCGCCTCGATGAAGCCGTGACCGATCTCGATGTGCGCGCCGAGCATCTCGAAGCCCTTGAGATGCAGGTCGATGGGACGCGTGCCGATGGCGCAGCCGCCCGGCAGCGAAATCTTTGCCTTGCCGCAGCGAGCAAGCAGCGGCCCCATGATGAGGAACGATGCGCGCATCTTCCGCACGAGGTCATACGGTGCCTCGCAACTGCCGATGGTTGAGGCATCGACATGGAGCTGATGGCGCTCGGCGTCGAACTCCGCCTGAACGCCGAGCTTCCTGAGCACCTCCGTGATCGTCGTCACGTCCTCGAGCGCCGGCACCTCATCGAGCAGGCTCGGCGTATCCTGGCCGAGCAAGGTCGCCGCGATGATGGGCAGGACGGCGTTCTTCGCGCCGCTGATCTTGACGTGTCCCTCGAGCCGCCGTCCGCCGTGTATAATCAACTTTTCCATTTAAGCAGTCGTTCCCCCTAGAAAATCGAAGCAATCTTTCCTTATATTATCATCAACCCCTCCGTATGGCAAGAGGGCACGCGTCAGAAGCGCTGCGGATTTCCCGCACAGCGACGGTTGCGGCCCGTCTCCTGGCGGTGGCTGCCATTATGCGCAGTCATCAGCAGGGTCGGCACGCTCGAAACCAGCGATTGCAGGCACAGGAGGACGCGTCGCCGCCAATGGTCAGGCCTTTGCCGTATGGTCGACCTTGAGTGTCACGTGGGCGACGTTGTCGATGATATAGTTTGTCTCGAACTTCGTCTGGCCTTCTGCCTTCGCCGCCTTGTGGAGGAAATCCACCTTGCGCGGTGCCGACTTCGCGGCTGCAGCAGCACGCTTTGCTGCTGCAGCTGCCTCGCGCAGAACCTTTTTCTGCTCCTTTTCCGTGAGCGGCTGCGCAGCTGCACCAGGTGCGATGATAATCTCGTTGTTCCGGCCCGTCTCCGCGAGCGCCTTGAGCTTGTCCGCTGTCGTTTGCGCCTTGTCCGCCTCGGACTGGACGGCGACTCCCGTCGTCTGCTGGAGCAGCATGAGCGGCGTCACGGGGACCATGCCGCCGCCGCGCACATCGAGGTTCAACGTGCCATCCGGCTGGTTTTCCGGCACCGTATAGGGGATGAGCAGCGTCTCCTTGTCCTTGCGGTACGGCTTGATCGTCGTCTTGATCTGGACGGTCTCGCCTGGCCGCGCCGTCGTCTTATCAGGGATGGCCGAGACGATGGTCGCCGTCTTGCGGCCCGCCTCGACATCGACATCGACCTGCACATCGACGATGTCCGCCTCCTTGTCCGCATCCGCGCAGATGATGCCCATGGCCTGCAAGAGCTCGCCCACAGCGACCTGGCCGACATCCGTCGTATTGTAGAACATGTTCTTGCGCACGAACTTCCCGTCCGCTGCCGCGTTCGTCCGCACCGTGAACGAGAGCTGCGCCGTGCTCTCGCCGAGCGAGTCGCTCGTCTTGCTCATCGCCGCGTAGGCAAGCCCCGCGGAAAGCTGCGCGAGGTAGTCTTCATCGTAGGCGATGCGCGCGCCGTAAGTATCCTCACGCCCGAGCGAGGCATCCTTGACATGGATCTTCACAGGAACGACGGACGGGAACTCGCCGAGGCGTCCGGCTACCCCCGTCTCGCGATCTTGGTTGATACGGCCGATGATATTGCCGACATTGGCGATCTTCATGCCATTGCTCTGCCCCGCGATCGTGCCGACGACCGTCGCATCCGTCATGAAATAGTTCACGTTCCCCTTGTGCAGGAACGGATGGCCGAACGCGAGGACCTTGTTGCCATCCACGGCTGTCACCGTGCCCGTCGCGCCGACCGTGAAATCACCGCAGACGACGGCGACGCCGACCGCGCTCCCGGGCGCGAGGCTCGCGTCATAGTCCGTGCCGGCATTCGAGGCACCGCCGACCGCCGTGAGCTGCGTTGCACCGAGC
>NZ_JALFCU010000048.1 GCF_022771645.1 Selenomonas sp. | reverse complement strand
ATCGCGCAGCTCGAGCCGTACGGCGAAGGCAACCCGCTGCCGCTGTTCGGCGTCAAGGACGTGCGCGGCACGGACGCGCGCCAGATCGGCAGCGAAGGCCAGCATTTGAAATTTGCCATCACGAGCCGCGCGAACAGCGTCGACATGCTCTGGTGGAGCCACGGCAGCCTCGCGAGCCTCGTCAACGCCGAGCCGCTCGACCTCGTCTACCGGCCCGCCGTCAACGAATGGCAAGGCCGCCGCATGGTGCAGGGCTTCATCGACTCCGTCCGCCCCGCCGCAAGCGCGCGCATCTTCCCAGACCGCACGACCCTCGTGAACATCTACAAATTCCTGCTAGGCAAACAGCAGCTCGGCGAAAAGCTCACGCTCGATCCCTGGCGCCTCACCCAAGACTACGCCCGCCTAACGCACCAAAGGATCCCGCTCTACACGATGAAAGCGGGGCTGCAAATTTTTTCCGAACTGCACATATTAGTCGCTTCTTTTGACGAAGATCAGTACCATATTGAGGTGCCGAAAGAGAAGATGAATTTAGACGCTTCGGAGACATGGAGAAGGGGACAAGAAAAAGCGCAATGACGCGTCCGCGAGGCACACTGTAACTTCGGGAGGGCGGGGACTTTCACTCGAAAACTTTTAGCAACTTGCATTGCGTTGTTTTCGAGGGGAAGCCCCCGCCCGACTGCGAACAAACAAAATCTTCGCGAGACGAAAAACATTGTCAACACCATTTTCATGCGCTATACTAGATTCATCACGAATCCAAGCCATACAAGGGGGATGGTCTCCATGCAGAGCATCGACAAGGAACCCGTCACCATCGAATCCATCATCGCCGCCGTCAAGGCGTACCAGCCGCGCGCGAACTGGCGGCTCATCCAGCGCGCGTATGAGCTCGCGCTCTCCGCGCACAAAGGGCAGAAGCGCGTCTCCGGCGAAGCATATATCATCCACCCGCTCCACGTTGCCGAAATCCTCACGGAACTTCACATCGATGACGTCACCGTTGCGGCGTCGCTCCTCCATGACGTCGTCGAGGACACGATTTACACGACGGAACAGCTCGCGCAGATGTTCGGCACGGAAGTCGCCGAACTCGTCGACGGTGTGACGAAACTCTCGCGCATCAAGTACAAGTCGCGCGAAGAGCAGCAGCTCGAAACGTACCGCAAGATGTTCCTTGCCATGGCGAAGGACATCCGCGTCATCATGATCAAGCTCGCCGACCGCCTGCACAACATGAGGACGCTGAAATATATGCCGCCCGAAAAGCAGCGCCGCATCGCGAAGGAAACGATCGAAGTCTACGCGCCGCTCGCGAACCGCCTCGGCATTTCGAACATCAAATGGGAGCTCGAGGACCTGTGCCTGCGATACCTCGAGCCCGAGAAATACTATGACCTCGTCGAGAGCGTCAAGCAGAAGCGCCAGGAGCGCCAGGCCTTCATCGACGACGCCATCGTGCAGATCCGCGAGAAGCTCAAAGAAGCCGACATCAAGGCTGAGATTTCTGGCCGCGCGAAACATTTTTACTCCATTTACAAAAAAATGAAGCGCGACAACAAGGACATCAGCGAAATCTACGATCTTTCCGCCGTCCGCGTGCTCGTCGACTCCGTCAAGGACTGCTACGGCGTCTTGGGCGTCATCCACGCCATGTGGAAGCCGATTCCCGGCCGCTTCAAAGACTACATCGCCATGCCGAAGTCGAACGGCTACCAGTCGCTGCACACGACCGTCATGACGAAAGGCTACCCGCTCGAAATCCAGATCCGCACGTTCCAGATGCATCAGGTGTCCGAATACGGCGTCGCGGCGCATTGGAAATACAAGGAGCAGGGCAGGGGCGCCGTCGCCGGCAGCGAGACGGACCAGAAGATGAGCTGGCTGCGGCAGATGGTGAACCTCCAGCAGGAATACAGCGACCCGCGCGAATATTTCGAAGCGCTGAAAGTCGACATCTTCTCCGATGAAGTCTTCGTCTTCACGCCGAACGGCGACGTCATCGACCTGCCGAAAGGCTCCATCCCGATTGATTTCGCCTACCGCATCCACACGGAGGTCGGCCATCATTGCGTCGGTGCGCGCGTCAACGGCAAACTCGTGCCGCTCGAGTACAAGCTGAAGAACGGCGACATCGTCGAAATCGTCACGAACAAGGGCAACAGCGGCCCGTCGCGCGACTGGCTCAACATCGTCGCGTCCGGCGAGACGCGCACGAAGATCCGCTCGTGGTTCAAGAAGGAAAAGCGCGAAGAAAACATCGCGCGCGGCCTCGAATACCTGAAAGAAGAGGCGAAGCACCTCGGCTACGACACGCACGACCTCCTGAAGGAAGGCCGCTTGCAGCAGGTCGCGGATTCCATGAACATCCCGACGGAGGACGACCTGCTCGCGGCCATCGGCTACGGCGGCGTCACGATGCACGGTGTCCTGACGAAGCTCATCGAGCTGTACAAGAAAGAGCTCCAGGCGGCCACCCCGCCCGATGTCTCCGCCATCCTCTCAAAGCTCCGCGCGCCGACGGGGAAGCAGGGCAAGAAATCGAAGTCGAGCCACGGCATCCTCGTCGAGGGCGAGAGCGGCCTCCTCGTGCGCCTCGCGAAATGCTGCAACCCGATCCCGGGCGACCCGATTACGGGCTACATCACGCGTGGCCGCGGCGTCTCCGTGCACCGCGCCGACTGTCCGAACGTCCTGCAGGACACAGACCTCTCGCGCATGATCGAAGTCAGCTGGGACATCGGCCTCGACAAGGAGTACAACGTCGAGCTCGAGATCATCTGCAACGACCGCGTCGGCGTGCTGCAGGAGCTGCTCGCCGTGCCGTCGGAGATGAAGCTCAACATTTCGTCCGTCAACGCGAACCCGAACCGCAGCAACAAGACGTCGACCGTGCGCATGGGCCTCTCCGTGCGCAGCGCGACGGAAGTGCAGCAGGCCATGACGAAGCTGCGGCGGCTCAAAGACGTTTACAGCGTCGTGCGCGCCATGGGCGGCGCGGCCGCGAACTGAACGCGCTGCGCCTGCCGTTTGTGTTTCCCACGCGCTTTTGCTATAATAAGCGTATTTGATCATGATCCTAATCACAAAAGGGGATTTTTTCATGTCACAAACTTTTACGATGGATGACCTGCGCGCACGGCTTTCCGAGCGCCAGCACAAGATGACGCCGCAACGGCAGATCGTCTTGCAGATTTTCCTCGACCATCCGGGCGAACACCTGTCGGCCGAGGACGTGCACGACATCCTGCGCACGGAAAAGGCGGAAATCGGCCTCGCGACGGTCTACCGCACGCTCGAGCTGCTCTCCGACCTCGGCATCTTGCAGAAGATGGAGTTCGGCGACGGCTGCAGCCGCTACGAAGTCAACGACACGGATCCGACGCGCCATCACCATCATCACCTCATCTGCACGAAATGCGGCAAGGTCGAGGAGTTTGACGAAGACCTGCTCGAGACGCTCGAGGCAGACATCGAGCGCAAGACGGGCTTCCGCACGCTCGACCATCAAGTGAAATTCTTCGGCATCTGCAAGGAATGCCAGGAAAAAGGAAACCAGTAAACCGCTTTGAAGATTGAAACGCTGACGATCAACGACCATCAGGAAGTCGTTGTCAAGATCACAAAAGAAGTCGTGCGCCTCTTCCGCATCGCGGTCGCCGGGCCGTGCGCGGATGCTGACTACGCGCAGCTTTCCGTCGTGCACCAGCGTCTCGCGCCGGATGCGGCGGGGCACGTGCGCGCCGAGACGCGACTCTACGCGTTCCGCCCCGACGGCACGTGCGAGCAGTATGCGGAGCAGGGGACAGGCGCGGCGGATGAAACGCCGTCCGCCGCCTGTCACCGTCTCTGGAAGCTGATGCTTTACCGCTTGTTCCTCGCGCACTTTTCTGCGCATGACGGCATCGAGCCTGCGCCATGGGGCATCCTCCACGGCGTGCGGCCGACGAAGCTCGTGCACCGTTGGCGGCGCAGCGGCATGGAGGCGGCGGCTATCATCACGCGGTTGCAGACGGACTACGCATGCAGCCGCGAAAAAGCCGAACTCATCGTGCCGATGGCGTTCCGCCAAGTGCCGTTCCTCGAGACGTCAGACGAAAAGACCGTCAGCATCTACGTCGGCATTCCGTTTTGTTTGACGCGCTGCCTCTACTGCTCGTTCCCGTCGAACGTGCTGCCGGGAGAAAAGATGCTGCGCAAGTTCATGACGGTGTTCGAAAAGGATTTGCGCGCTGTGCAAGCGCTTGTCGCGCAGTACGGCTTCCGCGTGCAAAACATCTACGTCGGCGGCGGCACGCCGACGAGCCTGCCGGACGCGTTTTTCGACGCGATGCTGACGATGGTGCACGATGCGTTCTGGCACAAAGGCCTCGTCGAATTCACCGTCGAGGCCGGCCGCCCCGACAGCATGTCGGAGACGAAGATCGCGGCCATGCAGCGCCTCGGCGTCACGCGCGTCAGCGTGAACCCGCAGACGATGCAGCAAAAAACGCTCGACCTCATCGGCCGCCGCCATACGCCCGAAGAAGTCGTGACGATGTTCCACGCGCTGCGCGATGCCGGCATCCCGCACATCAACATGGATGTGATATTGGGCCTCCCCGGCGAGACGGCGGCGGACGTCGCTGACACGATGGCGAAGATCGTCGCGCTCGCGCCCGACGACATCACGCTCCATGCGCTCGCCATCAAGCGCGGCTCGCGCCTGCAGAAGCTCATGGAAGAGCGCCATGTCGATTTGCCATCGAGCGACACGACGCGGCGCATGTCCGAGATCGCGCAGGCGGCCGTGAAAGCGGCCGGCATGCAACCGTATTACCTGTACCGCCAAGGCTACATGGCTGGCGACCTCGAGAACATCGGCTGCTGCCGCCCAGGCGCGGAGGGGATGTACAACATCCAGATCATGGAGGAGCACCAGACGATCCTCGGCATCGGCGGCGCGGCGGCGACGAAATGCGTCGACCACCGGCATCATTGCCTGCACTCCGCGTTCAACGCGAAGGACCTGAAGACGTATCTGCGTGACATTGATATTTACATCGAGAAACGGGCGCAGCTGCTCGCCTCGATTTATGGAAATGAGGGAATCCCATGTTGACAAAAGCACCGCGCGGCACGCATGACATCCTGCCGGGCGAAGCCCACGCGTGGAATTATGTCGAGGGCACGATCCGTGACCTCTGCCGCCGCTACGGCTATGAAGAGCTCCGCACGCCGATGTTCGAGCATACGGAGCTGTTCCACCGCGGCATCGGCGAGGGCACGGACGTCGTCGACAAGGAAATGTACACGTTCGAAGACCGCGGCGGCCGCAGCATCACGCTGCGCCCCGAGAACACGGCCTCGGCCGTGCGCGCGTATCTCGAGAACAAGCTTTACGGCGACCAGAGCCTCGTGAAACTCTTTTACATCGGCTCGATGTTCCGCTACGACCGCCCGCAGGCCGGCCGCATGCGCGAGTTCCACCAGTTCGGCATCGAGGCGCTCGGTGAAGAAAATCCCGCCGTCGACGCCGAGGTCATCCTCGTCGCCATCGACTTTTTGCAGTCGCTCGGCCTGCGTGATCTCTCGCTCAGCCTGAACTCCGTCGGCTGCCCGAAGTGCCGCCCGGCGTACCGCAAGGCGCTCCAGGACTATTTCCGCCCGCACTTGGGCGAGCTCTGCGATGACTGCAAGAGCCGCTTCGAGCGTGCGCCGCTCCGCATCCTCGACTGCAAAGTCGACGCGGATAAACCCTTCCTAGCGGGCGCGCCGAACATCACGGACTGCCTCTGCGACGAGTGCAAAGAGCATTTCGCGAAAGTGCAGGCGTACCTCACGGAAGCTGGCGTTTCGTTCACGCTCGACCCGCGCCTCGTGCGCGGCCTCGACTACTACACGAAGACGGCGTTCGAAATCAAATACGCGCCGCTCGGTGCGCAGAGCGCCGTCGCCGGCGGCGGCCGCTACGACGGCCTCATCGAGGAAATCGGAGGCAAGCCTACGCCGGCCGTCGGCTTCGCGACCGGTCTCGAGCGCGTGCTCCTCGCTCTGAAGCAGCAGGAACTCCTGCCCGCCGCCAAAGAGACGACCGACGCTTTCATCGTCGCCCTCGGCGACGCCGCCCAGGCGACCGCGTTCCGCCTGCTCACCACCTGCCGCCGCGCCGGCCTCACGGCGAACATGGATTACGCCGGCCGCAGCATGAAGGCGCAGATGAAGCAGGCGAACAAACACCACGCCCGCTACGCCCTCATCCTCGGCGAAGACGAAGTAGCAAACGGCATCGTCCAGCTCAAGGACATGGAGAAGAGTGAGCAGCAAAGCATCAAGATGGAAGACGTCGTCGCCGCGATCCAATCTTAAACTTCGGGAAGGCGGGGGCTTTCAAAAGGAAACTTTTAGCTGTTCGGACGGTAGGTCGTTCCTGCGTTGCACATACAAACAACTTGTACGCAAAAAACTGCGTTTCACGGCCTATCAAGTTCGAAGCAGCGTTGTTTCCGTTGGAAGCACCCGCCGGACTGCGCGCGAACGCCTATGTCCGCGAGCTTCTATAGTTTATGCATTATATTTTTTTGAGGTGATATACATCCATGGAAACATTACAAGGCATGAAGCGCGACCATCATTGTGGTGATTTGCGCAAAGCGGACGTCGGGACGGAAGTCGTCCTCTGCGGCTGGGTGTCGCGCCGCCGCGATCATGGCGGACTCATCTTCGTCGACATGCGCGACCGCTCCGGCTTCGTGCAGGTCGTCTTCGACGAGGCGGCCATGAACGAGGGCACGTTCCACAAGGCGGAGTCGCTCCGCAATGAGTTCTGCATCGCCGTGCGCGGCAACGTCCGCGCGCGCAGCGAGGAGACCGTCAACGCGAACATCGACACGGGCGAGATTGAAGTCGTCTGCACGGAGCTCCGCATCCTCAACAAGGCGAAGACGCCGCCGTTCTACATCCAGGACAATGTCGACGTCGACGAAAAGGTGCGCCTGCGCTACCGTTACCTCGACCTGCGCCGCCCCGAAATGCAGAAAAATATCATCCTGCGCCACCGCGTCGCGAAGATCATGCGCGATTTCTTCGACCGCAACGGCTTCCTCGAAATCGAGACGCCGATGCTCTGCAAGAGCACGCCGGAAGGCGCACGCGACTTCCTCGTGCCGAGCCGCGTCAATCCGGGCGAGTTCTACGCGCTGCCGCAGTCGCCGCAGATTTTCAAGCAGATTCTCCAGGTCGCGGGCTTTGAAAAATATTTCCAGATCGTCCGCTGCTTCCGCGACGAGGACCTCCGCGCCGACCGCCAGCCAGAGTTCACGCAGCTCGATATCGAAATGAGCTTCATGAACCAGGAGCAGATCCTGACGCTCATGGAAAGCATGATTCACGAGCTGTTCGAGAAGGCCATCGGCCGCGATATCAAGGCGCCGTTCGAGCGCATGGAATGGGATACGGCCATGGACAAGTACGGCTCTGACAAGCCGGACTTGCGCTTCGATATGCCGCTCATGGACATCAGCGAATACGTGAAAGGCTCGTCGTTCAAAGTCTTCAACGCCGTGCTCGAATCCGGCGGCATGGTCAAGTGCATCAAGGTCGACGGCTACGCCGACATCCCGCGCCGCCGCCTCGACGACCTCGTGAAATTCGTGCAGATCTACGGCGCGAAAGGCCTCGCGTGGATCCAGTACGCCGAAGAGGGCATCAAGAGCCCGTTCAAGAAATTCTACGACGATGTGACGTTCGCGAAAATCGCCGAGGCCACGGGCGCGAAGACGGGCGATCTGCTGCTCGTCGTCGCCGACAAGCGCCTCGTCGTCGACACGGCGCTCGGCCAGCTCCGCCTCGAGATGGGCAAGGAGCGTGGGCTCATCGACCCGGATGCGCTGCGCTTCCTCTGGGTCGTCGACTTCCCGATGTACGAGTGGAGCGACGAGGAGCAGCGCTGGAAGGCGATGCATCACCCGTTCACGGCGCCGCGTGACGAAGACATCGAGTACCTGAAGACCGACCCGGGCCGCGTCAAGGCGAACGCGTACGACATGGTGCTGAACGGCGTCGAGATCGGCGGCGGCTCGCTCCGTATCTACAACGCTGATTTGCAGGAAAAAGTCTTCGAGTCGCTTGGCCTCACGCCGGAGCAGGCGCATGCGAAGTTCGGCTTCATGATGGATGCATTCCAGTACGGCACGCCGCCGCACGGCGGCCTCGCGTTCGGCCTCGACCGCCTCGTCATGCTCATGGCGAAGCGCGACAGCATCCGCGACGTCATCGCGTTCCCGAAGAACCAGAGCGCGCGCGACGTCATGAGCAATGCGCCGTCGGAAGTCGACGCGAAGCAGCTGCGCGAGCTTTCCATCCGCACGGCCGTCGCGAAGAAGAAGGAAAACGAATAAATTTTCGCGCGTGCAGAAAAAATGACTTGCATGCGTGCGGCCTTTATGATATACTCCCGATGTACTGGGCGGTCCTCTGGACGAAAATGAGATGATAGCTTTCGCCACGAACGCCAGCAGCAAGGAGGAAACAGAATGAACATCATCGAGGCTTTGGAAAAAGAGCAGCTCAAGAGCGACATCCCTGCGTTCGCACCTGGCGACACGGTCCGCGTCCATGCGAAGATCGTCGAAGGCACGCGCGAGCGTATCCAGATGTTCGAGGGCGTCGTCATCGCTCGTCAGGGCAAGGGCGTCCGCGAGACGTTCACCGTCCGCCGCATTTCGTACGGCGTCGGCGTTGAGCGTACGTTCCCGGTGCATTCCCCGCGCATCGACAAGATTGATGTCGTGCGCAAGGGCGTTGTGCGCCGTGCGAAGCTCTACTATCTCCGCAATCTCACGGGCAAGGCTGCTCGTATTCGCGAGAAGCGCTGAAATCCAGCCGGGGGCTGCCATGTGCAGCCCCTTTTTCTTGTAAAAAAATGCACTTGGAGGGATTCTCTTGAAACAGCTTGTTGTTGCCATCGACGGCCCGGCCGGCGCAGGCAAGAGCACGGTCGCGAAGCTCGCGGC
>NZ_JALFCU010000068.1 GCF_022771645.1 Selenomonas sp. | reverse complement strand
GCTTGGCGCCGGCATGGGCATGGCCGTCGGCATGGCGATGGCCGAGGCGCATCTCGCCGCGACGTTCAACAAGCCAGGCTTCCCCATCGTCGACCACTACACGTTCGCGCTCGGCGGCGACGGCTGCATGATGGAGGGCATCTCGTCCGAGGCCTTCTCGCTCGCCGGCACGCTCGGCCTGTCGAAGCTCATCGTCCTCTACGACAGCAACCGCATCTCGATCGAAGGCAGCACGGACATCGCCTTCCGCGAGAACGTGCAGGAACGTATGAAAGCGTTCGGCTTCCAGACCATCACGGTCGAGGACGGCAACGACCTCGCAGCCATCGGCAAAGCCATCGAAGAGGCGAAAGCCGACAAGGAGCATCCGTCGTTCATCACGGTCAAGACGGAAATCGGCTACGGCTGCCCTGCGAAACAGGGCAAGGCCAGCGCTCACGGCGAGCCGCTCGGCGTCGAAAACGTCAAGGCGCTGAAAGAATTCCTCGGCTGGCCGGAACCGGACAAATCATTCAACATCCCGGACGACGTCTATGCGCATTACGCCGATCTCGCGAAAAAAGGCGCAGAAGCGGAAGAAAAATGGAACAAGCTGTTCGCCGACTACGCTGCGAAATTCCCCGAAGCAAAAGCCCTTTGGGACAAGTTCCATGCGCCGGTCGATGCGGACGCGCTCCTCAACGACGAGGCGTTCTGGGCGTACGAAGACAAGCCGCAGGCGACGCGCGGCCTGTCCGGCATCATGATCAACCGCCTGAAAGACCAGCTGCCGAACCTCTTCGGCGGCAGCGCCGACCTCGCGCCGTCGAACAAGACGAACATGAAGGACGCTGGCGACTTCAGCAAGGAAGACTACAGCGGTCGCAACCTGCACTTCGGCGTGCGCGAGTTCGCCATGACGGCCATCGCAAACGGCATCACGCTCCACGGCGGCCTGCGCACGTACATTGCGACATTCTTCGTCTTCTCTGACTATACGAAGCCGATGGCGCGCCTCGCCGCGCTCATGGGTCTGCCCGTGACGTACGTCTTCACGCATGACAGCATCGGCGTCGGCGAAGACGGCCCGACACACGAACCGATCGAGCAGCTCGCCATGTGGCGCGCCCTGCCGAACGTCAACACGTTCCGTCCGGCGGACGCAACGGAGACGGCCGCCGGCTGGTACCTCGCCATTACGAGCAAGCATACGCCGACCGTCCTCGCGCTCACGCGACAGAACCTCCCGCAACTCCCCGGCTCGTCGAAAGACGCACTCAAGGGCGCGTACGTCGTCTCCGAGGCGAAAGACCCGAAGGCGATGCAGGGCATCCTCATCGGCACGGGCTCGGAAGTCAGCCTCGCCATCGACGCGCAGCAGGAGCTCGCGAAAGAGGGCATCGACGTCCGCGTCGTCTCCATGCCGTGCGAAGAACTGTTCGACGCGCAGAGCGATGCGTACAAAGAGAGCATCCTCCCGAACGCCGTCCGCGCCCGCGTCGCCGTTGAAGCGGCAGCCGACTTCGGCTGGGGCAAATACGTCGGCCTTGACGGCGCGACCGTCACGATGAAAGGCTTCGGCGCCTCCGCACCGGCCGCGAAGCTCTTCGAGAAGTTCGGCTTCACGAAAGAGAATGTCGTCAAGACGATGAAGAGCGTCCTCGCAAAATAACAAGAAGAACGTAAATACGCCAAGAGGGCGGAACACCATGTGACATGCATGGCGTTCCGCCCTCTGTTTGCGTGCGCTTCAGGCATTCTTGTCGCTCGCGAGCACGGGCGCGAGCACGTCTTCGTCTGGCGTGACGTAGACGGTCGTCTGGTTCGTGAAGATGACGAAGCCGGGCTTTGCGCCGGACGGCTTCTTGACGTAGCGGATCTGCGTGTAGTCGACGGGCGTGTTCGAGCCGTCCTGCGCCTTGGAGAAATGCGCGGCGAGCATGGCGGCGAGTTCGAGCGTGTCCTTTGCGAGCTCCGCGCCGCCATTGCGCACGATGACGTGCGAGCCCGGGATATTTTTCGTGTGGAACCACGTGTCATTGTACGCGGCCGTCTTCGTCGTGAGCTTGTCGTTCTGGAAATTGTTTTTGCCGACGAGGATCGTTGTGCCGTCGGGCGCGATGAAGTGGAATGGGCGCGCGGGCTTGTCGTTGTTCTTTTTCTTCGGCTTCTCGCGCAGGTAGCCGCCTGCGATGAGCTCATTGTGGATTTCGTTGATGTCCGCGAGGTTCTTCGAGACGAGCAGGCTCGCTTCAATCGTTTCGAGGTAGGCGATTTCGGCAGCACAGGCATTTTTTTGCTCGACGAGCAGCGACTGCGCGCGCTTGAGCTTGTCGTATCGTTTATAGCACGCTTGCATGTTGCCGATGATCGTCGTGCGCTGGTCGAGCGGGATCGTGATCGTCTCGCCTGATTCGCTGTAGATGTCGGGCACGGTGACCTCGGCGTCGGCGTGATCCGTGAGCTCGTACTGGTACGTCATAAGGTTGTCGCCGTAGCGCTTCCACTCGTCGGCGTTCTCGGCGGCAGCGAGCTCGTCGTCGAGCTTCGCGAGCTTGCCCGTCGCGCGGTTCTTTTCGTTCTTCACGAGCTTCTGGAAGCGATCTTTGTCCGGCAGCACGTAGCTGCCCGCGAGCTTGTCGGCCGCGTCGAGCATCGTGGAGAGGTCCTCGTATGCCGTCGTTGTTCCTTCTGTTAAATAATGAAGAGGAAACGCGGCCATGGCGAGGATTTTTTTGTTCGCGTCCGTGACGATGACGGGCGCCGGCGTATCCGTGTCGACCGCGTCGCGGAGCTCCATGAGCGCGTGCGCGAGCGCGTCGCACTCCGCCGTGCCGAGGTCGACCGTGAACATGTTCGCGGGCAGGCCGGCGCGCTTGCACGCTTCGCGCGCGGAGACGGGGCCGAAGCCGAGGCAGGTTTGCAGCAGCGCTTTCTGCAGCTTGAGCTCGGGGAAAGATTTCACGCGCGCGAGGATGTCCGCCATCGGCGCGGTGAAGAGGTCGAGCTTGTCCTGTGCGGGCGGCAGCTCGTAGTCGTCGCCGGGCAGCACGGTGCGCACGCGGCTGTTGGCATTGCCGATCTTGCGGATGGCGTCAATGATCTTGCCGTCTGCGGTGAGGATGATGTTGCTGTACTTGCCCATGAGCTCGAGCACGAGCGTCTTCGTCGTGAGCACGCCGCCCGCGCCAATCGTGTCGATGTCGATGAGGAGCAGGCGATCGAGGCCGTGCTGACGGATGGCGGCGATGCGCCCCGTCTCGATCTGCTTGCGCAGCACCATGCAGAACACGGGCGGCTCCGGCGGATTCTCGAGCGGCTTCAGGAGCAGGTGCGCGGCGGGGTTCGCGGGATTCGTCGTGATGTGCAGGAGAAAATTCCGCCCGGGCTGGCGGACGGAGAGGATGATCGTCTGCTTGTTCGGCTGCGTGATCTTGTCGATGCGCCCGCCCGAGAGCGTGCGGTCGAGCTCGCGCGTGAGCGCATGCATGGAAAAGCCGTCGAGGCTGCTCATAGGTTGTCACCTGAATCTTTCATATTGCAAAAAATATCTTCTTTCCGCAAAAGTATACCATCATCGCGCGAATACTTGCAAGCGGCAGGGAAAACAAGTAAAATGAAGTGATAGATTGAAATCTCACCTCAGGGGAGGAAATAGAATGAACTTCACGAAATGGCAGGGCTGCGGCAACGACTTCGTGCTGATCGACTGCCGCGCGCAGGAGCTCGCCGACTACGGCGCGTTCGCGCAGAAGGCGTGCGACCGACATTACGGCATCGGCGGCGACGGCATCCTCGTTGTGCTCCCGTCGGACAAGGCCGATTTCCGCATGCGCATCTTCAACACGGACGGCAGCGAGGCGGAGATGTGCGGCAACGGCATCCGCTGCTTCGCGCGCTATCTCTATGACAACGGCATCACGAAAAAGCGGAAATTTACCGTCGAGACGGGCGCGGGCATCCTCGTGCCGGAGATCATCGAGGCGGACGGCACGGTCACGGGCGTGCGCGTCGACATGGGCGAACCTGTGCTCGCAGCCGACCAGATCCCGATGAAGGGCTACGGCGCGAACCGCGTCGTGAACGAGCCCGTCGAGGTCGCGGGCCGCAGCTGGCGCATCACGGGCGTCTCCATGGGCAACCCGCATTGCGTCGTGTTCGTCGATGACATCAAGACGACGCCGATCGAGGAGGTTGGCCCGGTCTTCGAGACGCAGGAGCGCTATCCGAAAAAGACGAACACGGAGTTCGTGCAGGTGCTCGACCGCCAGCACATGCGCATGCGCGTCTGGGAGCGCGGCGCGGCCATCACGCTCGCCTGCGGCACGGGCGCGTGCGCGACGCTGACGGCGGCCGTGCTGAACGACCTCACGGACCGCAAGGCAGAGATCCAGCTCGACGGCGGCACGCTCACCATCGAGTGGGACGAGCGCGACAACCATCTCTACATGACGGGCCCGGCCGTGCAGACGTTCGCCGGCACGGTCGAAGCGTAAGGGGGCGCGACGATGCTGAAAAGCATGACCGGCTACGGCGAGGGCACGGCGGAAAGCGCCGCCTGGAAGATTCGCGCCGAGGTCAAGACGGTGAACCAGCGCTATCTCGACATCGCGTTCCACACGCCAAAGCTCTTGAACGCCGAAGAAGCGCATATGCGCGACACGATCAAGCAGACGGTCGCGCGCGGCAAGCTCGATCTCTTCCTCACGGTCGAGGACTTGCGCGAGAAAAGCGTGAACATCCGCGTGAACCGCACGCTCGCGCAGGCGTACCAGCAGGCGCTGAACGAAATGAGCGACCTCCTGCGCGTCACGCGTCCCGACGACGTCGCGACGATCGCAAGCTACCCAGACGTCTTGACGGCGGAGGAGCAGACGTCGTTCGACGGCGGCGAGACCGTGCTCGACGAGGCACTTGGCAAGGCGCTTGTCGCGCTTGACGAGATGCGACAGGCCGAGGGCGCAAACCTCGAACAGGATTTCCTGCACCGCATCGACACGCTTGCAGGTTTCGTGGAAAAGCTCAAGCAGCTCGCGCCCGCCATCGTCGCGAGTTACCGCGACCGCCTGAAGGCGACGGTCGCGGAACTCCTCGCCGCCGAGAACATCGACGAGACGCGCATCATCGAGGAGACGGCGCTCTACGCGGACAAGGTGAATTTCACGGAAGAGGTCGTGCGCCTCGAGAGCCATTTCGCGCAGTTCCGACAGATCATCGCGGAAGCTGACGGCCCCGTCGGGCGCAAGCTCGATTTCCTCATCCAGGAAATGAACCGCGAGGCGAACACGATCGGCTCGAAGTGCCAGAGCGCCGAGGCCGCGCAGACCGTCGTCGACATGAAGAGCGAGATTGAGAAGCTGCGCGAGCAAGTGCAGAACATCGAGTGAGGTAGTCGAATGGATATAAAACTCATCAACATCGGCTTCGGCAACATTGTGTCCGCGAGCCGCATCATCGCCATCGTGAGCCCGGAGTCCGCGCCCATCAAGCGCATCATCCAGGAAGCGCGCGACGCGCAGCGCCTCATCGATGCGACATATGGCCGCCGCACGCGCGCCGTCGTCATCACGGACAGCGACCACGTCATCTTGTCCGCCGTGCAGCCCGAGACCGTCGCGCACCGCATGGTCGGCAGCGACGACGACATCAAGGGTGCGAAAGACGCAGAGGAGGACACAGAATGAAAAAAGGACTGCTCATCGTCGTCTCCGGCCCCTCGGGCACGGGTAAAGGCACGGTCTGCCACGAGCTTCTCGCGAAGACGCCGGAGCTCGCGTACTCCATCTCGGCTACGACGCGCGCGCCGCGCGCGGGCGAGCAGGACGGCGTGAACTATTATTTCCTGACAAAGGAGAAATTCGAGGCCATGATCGCGGCCGGCGAGTTCCTCGAGCACGCGAACGTCTACGGCAACTACTACGGCACGCCGCTCGGCAAGATCGAGGAACGCCGCGCCGCCGGGCAGGACATCCTTTTGGAGATCGACATCCAGGGCGCGCTGAACGTCATGGCGAAATGCCCGGACGGCGTGTTCATCTTCCTCCTGCCGCCGTCCATCGAAGAGCTCGAACACCGCCTGCGCGGCCGCGGCTCGGAGACGGCAGAGAGCCTTGCGCGCCGCATGGGCAATGCAAAGAAGGAAATCGGCATCGGCCGCCGCTACAAATATGTCGTCGTGAACGACACGGTCGACAAGGCCGTACAGGACATCCAAGCGATCCTCGTCGCGGAACACAGCCGCGTCGCAGCGAACGCACATCTTTTTGAGGAGCTGGAAGCAGAATGAAGAAACAGAATCAAGTCATGAGCATGGTCAATCCGTCGACGGATACGTTGATGACGAAAGTGAACAGCCGCTACGGCCTCGTCGTCTGCGCCGCGAAGCGCGCGCGCCAGCTCCTCGCCGGCGCAGAGCCGCTCGACGAGCTCCAGTCGACGAAGAACGTGACGAACGCGCTCGAGGAGATCGCCGAGGGCAAGATCCACTACGTCATCCAGAAAGAGCAGTGAGCATGGCAGAGACGGAAAGCGTCCCCTCCACGTCACCGGCCACCGCATCGAGCCTCACAGGCAAGCACGTCGTCCTCGGCGTGACGGGCGGCATCGCGGCGTACAAGGCCGTTGAGGTCGTGAGCCGCTTGCGGAAAAAGGGCGCGCACGTCCACGTCATCATGACGCGTGGCGCGCAGAACTTCGTCACGGAGCTGACGTTCCGCGAGATGAGCGGCGAGCCCGTGATCACGGACATGTGGGCGAAGGTGACGCATTACCACGTCGAGCACATCGCGCTCGCGCAGCTCGCCGACGTCATCCTCGTCGCGCCCGCGACAGCGAACGTCCTCGCGAAAGCCGCCTGCGGCATGGCGGACGACATGCTGACGACGACGCTCCTCGCGACGAAAGCGCCAATCTTCGTCGCGCCCGCCATGAACACGGCGATGTACGAGAATCCCGTCACGCAGGAAAACATCGAGCGCCTCCGCACGCGCGGCGTCCACATCATCGCGCCTGCGAGCGGCCCGCTCGCCTGCGGCACGCGCGGCGCCGGCCGCCTGCCCGAGCCCGTGGAACTCGTCGACGTGCTCGAGCGATTCTTTGACGGAGCAAACCCGACGTCGCACGATGCTGCGGAGACCGTTGCGGCGGACGCGAATGAGACGGATGCGACGCAGAAGCGCGACCTTGTCGGCCGCAAGATCCTCGTGACGGCGGGCGGCACGCACGAGCCGCTCGACCCCGTGCGCTTCCTCGGCAACCGCTCGACGGGGAAGATGGGCTTCGCCGTCGCCGAGGCCGCCGCCGCGCGCGGCGCGGACGTCATGCTCGTCGCAGGCCCCGTGCATCTCGCGACGCCTGCAGGCGTCCGCCGCGTCGACGTGCTGACGGCACAGGAGATGCACGACGCCGTGCTCGCGGAGTACGAGACGGCCGACGCCGTCATCAAGGCCGCCGCCGTCGCCGACTACCGCCCGAAAGAACGGGCGGGGCAGAAAATCAAGAAAAAAGACGGCAGCCTCGTCCTCGAGCTCGTCCGCAACCCCGACATCCTCAAGGAGCTCGGCGAGCGCAAGACGCACCAGATCCTCGTCGGCTTTGCCGCCGAGACGGAACGCGTGCTCGAATACGCGGCGGGCAAATTGAAAAAGAAGAACCTCGATTTCATCGTGGCGAACGACGTCAGCCGCACGGATGCCGGCTTCTCCGCCGACACGAACCGCGTCACGATCCTGGGTGCGGACGGCACGCAGACGCAGCCGCCGCTCATGAGCAAGCGCGCGCTGGCCGACGTGATTCTCGACGGCGTGGCGGGAGCGCTCGCGGCGCAGGCACACGGAAGCCTGTAAGCCGGGGAGCATAACGGCGAAGTCACAAATATGGGAGACTGTTGCAGCATGCAGCAGTCTTTTTTCATTTGCGCATAAGATGCAGCAGAAAATTGCCAGTCTTAGGGGCAAAAAACAAACTAATTATCAAACTTGAAAACGAAAAACAAACAAAATTATGGAAATCGTTGGATGATTTTGGTATAATTTAGAAAAACAGGAGGTGAAAAGCGAAATGCTGAGCGAAGAACTAAGCGAATTCGTCCAACAAGTTCGAACAATGAAAACGGAAACGCAAACACTCGAATTGAAAGCGGCGCATGAAGGCTGTCCGAAACGCTTGTATGATACGCTTTCGAGCTTTGCGAATCAGGATGCAGGTGGCATCCTCCTGTTCGGTATCGATGAAAGCAAAGATTTTGCGCTTGTGGGCGTTTATGATTTGCAGGATCTTCAGAAGAAAGTGACGGAACAATGCAATCAGATGGTGCCACCCATTCGCGCTGTGTTTACGGTTGCTGAGATTGAGGGGAAAACGGTCTGCTCTGCGGAAATCCCGGCTACGGATACGGAAGACCGCCCCTGCTATTACTCTGGAGCCGGGCGTGTCAAGGGCTCTTATGTCCGCGTTGGTGATGCAGATTTGCCCATGACGGATTATGAAATCTATAGCTACGAAGCATATCGGCGGCATGTCCACGATGATGAACGGACGGATGCACCAGCATCGATGGCGATGCTGGATCAAGAGAAGCTGCGAACCTATGTGGAACGAAGAAAAGAGAAACGGCCGGGGTTTTCGAAACTGTCGCAAGAACAAATGTATGAAATGCTGGCGATTTCCCATGGCGGCGTGCCGACGCTCGCAGCGATTTTGAATTTTGGATTGTATCCGCAAGGGTATTTTCCGCAATTGGCCATCACGGCTGTCGTTCTGATGGGGAAAGAAATCGGTGATGCTGCAAACGATGGATTGCGGTTTCAGGATAATACGCGGCTGGAAGGGACGCTTTCTGATATGCTCGCGGGCGCGATGGCGTTCTGCGTCCGAAACATGAAAGTGCGGACGATGATTGATCCGCAGACAGGGGAGCGGAAAGATCGTTCGGAATATCCGATCGAAGCACTTCGGGAAATCGTGCTCAACGCGCTGATCCACCGCGACTACAGCCACTTTACGGAAGGGACGCCCATCCAGATAGATTTTTTCTCTGACCGGATGGAAGTCCATAGCCCGGGCGGCCTCTACGGCCACATGACCGTGGAAGACCTCGGCAAGGCGCGTCCAGATCTCAGGAATCCTGCACTTGCTACGATGTCCGAATTCTTGTTGGAAACGGAGAATCGTTACTCAGGCATCCCGACCATCCGGCGGGTGATGAAAGAAGCAGGCCTTCCTGCGCCCGTTTTTGAGAATCGGCGGAACGAATTCGTCGTGACACTCTATAACGAACCGGAAAGAGACGCGGAGCCGCTGAATCATCCATGGGAACACAGGGAAAGAAAAAAAGAGGCCGCTCGCACGGAAGAGGCGCTGCTTGCATACTGCAACGTCCCGCGCTCCCGAAAAGAAATCGCCAACTTCCTCGGCATAGAGACGCTTTATTACGTGACGACGCATTTCATCCGCCCATTGCTGGCGAAGGGAGACCTACGGATGACGATCCCCGAACGGCCGGGGAGCAGGAAACAGAGATTTGTGGCGAGAAAATGATGCGTTGGAACGCAGTGATTGCGTGCGCAAGACTTGAAAGGTTAAACGGTTGAGGAAAGGCGAAACACGATGGAGCTATTTGATAATGTCACGCATCTCGTCAGGGACGATTTGCAAAAGACGATCGGGAAAGGCAGCCGGCTGTCGATGGCGGCGGCGTGCTTTTCCATTTATGCGTTTGATGCACTGAAGAAAGAACTCTCGAAGATTGACAGCCTGCGCTTTCTCTTCACGTCGCCAACGTTCCTCAAGGAGCGCGCGGCGAAGGAAAAGCGCGAGTTCTACATCCCGCGCCTCGCGCGTGAGAAAAGCCTCTACGGTACGGAATTCGAGCTGAAGCTCCGCAACAAGATGACGCAACGGGCGATTGCGCGCGAATGCGCGGACTGGATTCGGGAGAAGGTACAGTTCCGGTCTTTTACGGAAGAGGATGCTGGCGCGGGCTATCTCATCGTCGAGAATTCGGAAGAAGCGGACACGGGCGTTTATCTGCCGATGAACGGCTTCACGACGTCGGAGCTCGGTTGCGAACGCAGCGCCTCGCGCAATTCTCTCATCAATCGTCTCGATGCACCTGCTGCGCGTGCGTACCTTCAACTGTTCGATGGCATTTGGAACAATCACGCAAAGCCCGTGCAGGATGTCACGGACATCCTCATCGAGCACATCAGCCACGCGTACAATGAGAACGCGCCGGAGTTTCTTTATTTCGTCGTGCTCTACAATCTTTTCAAAGACTACCTCGAACATGTCTCGGAGGACGATCTGCCGAACGAGGCTGTCGGCTTCCGTTCAAGCAAGATCTGGAACCTGCTCTTCGATTTTCAGAAAGATGCGGCGCTCGGCATCATCCAGAAGCTCGAGCAGTACAATGGCTGCATCCTCGCGGACAGCGTCGGCCTCGGCAAGACGTACACGGCGCTCGCCGTCATCAAGTACTACCAGCAGCGCAACAAGTCCATCCTCGTGCTCTGCCCGAAGAAGCTCGCGGAGAACTGGAACACGTATCGCGACAACTACAAGAACAATCCCGTTGCGGACGATCGCCTGAACTATACGGTGCTGTTCCACACGGATCTCTCGCGTGAGCGCGGCACGTCGAACGGCGTCGACCTCGCGCGCCTCAACTGGCAGAACTACGATCTTGTCGTCATCGACGAGTCGCACAATTTCCGCAACGGAGAGGCGAGCGCGCACGGTGACAAGGAAAACCGCTACATGAAGCTCATGCGCAAAGTCATGCGTGGTGGCGTGCGCACGAAAGTCCTCATGCTTTCCGCGACGCCGGTCAACAACAAGTTTTCCGACCTCAAGAACCAGCTCGCGCTCGCTTATGAGGGGGATGCGGCCGAGCTCGACGAAAAACTCGAGACCAGTTCGAGCATCCAGCAGATTTTCCGTCAGGCGCAACAGGCGTACAACGAATGGTGCGATCTCCCGCTTGCCGAGCGGAAGACGGAGCGTCTGCTCCGGAGCTTGAGCTTTGACTTCTTCAAGCTGCTCGACAGCGTCACGATCGCCCGCTCGCGCAGGCACATCCAGAAGTATTACGACATGGACGCCATCGGCCGCTTCCCGCGCCGCCTGCGGCCGCTCTCGCTCCGTCCGCGCTTCACGAAAAAAGATGATGCCATCACGTATCAGGAAATCGCGGACGAGCTTGGGGCGCTAACGCTCGCCGTCTATACGCCGTCGCATTTCCTCCTCGCGAGCCGCCGCGCGAAGTATGAAGCACTCGCGGAGATGCAGGGGAAGAATATTTCCGTCGAAGGCCGTGAAGAAGGCATCCGCAAGCTCATGGGCGTGAACCTCATGAAGCGGCTCGAGAGTTCCGTCCATTCGTTCCGCATGACGCTCGACCGCGTCAAAGCCGCCGTGGATGACGCCCTCGGGCAGATCGCGTGGTTCGAGGAGAATGCGCAGAGTGATTTCGACATCGACGGCCTCCCGCAGATGGACAGCGAGGACCTTGACATCGACGATGCGGAGTATGACGGTCTCGTCGGGCGGAATTTCCGCTTTTCCCTGCGGGACATGGACGTGCTCTCGTGGAAAGAGGCGTTGCAAAAAGATCAGGAGACGCTCGCGCTCCTGCTTTCCATGGTGAAGGACATCGGCCCCGAGGACGACGAGAAGCTCCAGACATTGAAGCGCCTCCTCGTGGACAAGATGGAGCGCCCCATCAATCCCGGAAACCGCAAATGCTTGATCTTCACGGCGTTCGCGGACACGGCGGCGTACCTCTATGAAGAGCTTGCGCCGTTCGTGAAGCATATGTGCGGCATCGACACGGCGCTTGTCACAGGCACGGGCGGCGGCAAGACGACGCGCAGGGACGTATCGAGCGATTTCAACGAGATCCTGACGTGCTTCTCGCCTGTCTCGAAAGACCGCGCCGCACTCGGCCTGCCCGATGGCACGGACATCGACCTCCTCATTGCGACGGACTGCATTTCCGAAGGGCAGAATCTCCAAGACTGCGACTATCTCGTGAACTACGACATCCATTGGAATCCTGTGCGCATCATCCAGCGTTTCGGCCGCATCGACCGCATCGGCAGCCGCAATAGCGTCATACAGCTCGTGAATTTCTGGCCGGATGTCGATCTTGATGAGTACATCCATCTGAAAGCGCGCGTCGAGACGCGCATGAAGCTCACGGTGATGACGTCGACGGGCGACGACGACCCGATCAATCTCGACGAGCACGGCGACCTCGCATACCGGCGCGAGCAGCTGAAGCGCTTGCAGGAAGAGGTCGTCGACATCGAGGATATGAACGAGGGCATCTCCATCATGGATCTCGGGCTCAACGAATACCGGCTTGCCGTCATGGATTACCTGAAGCATCACGAGGAATTGCGCGACGTCCCGCCCGGCTTGCACACTGTCGTGCCCGCGACAGACGAGCTCCCGCCCGGCATCGTCTTTGTGTTGCGGAACATCAACGACAGCGTCAACATCGACCGACAGAACCAGCTGCATCCGTACTACATGGTCTACATCGGCACGGACGGCACGGTCGTCTGCGATTACCTCCAGCCGAAGCAGCTGCTCGACGACTTGCACACGCTGTGCTATGGCAAAAAAGCGCCGGTCCGCGCGCTCTGCGATGCGTTCAATGGCGAGACGGATGATGGCGCAGATATGCGCGGCCCGTCGGAGCTCTTGAGCGACGCGATCAATTCGATCATGGACACGAAAGAGGAAAGCGACATCGACAGCCTGTTCCGCGCGGGCGGCACGACGGCGCTGCTCTCCAAGGTGCAGGGCATTGACGACTTCGAGCTCATCGCGTTCGTCGTCGTGAAGGAGGCGGACGCATGAACTTCCCACAGAGCGCGTATTACGGCCGGCGCGTGCCGAAGAAAGCGTTCATCGAAAAGCTCGCGCTTGACTCGCCCGTGCGGCGCAGCATGACAGAGGACATCGAGCGCATCGAGTGGACGTGGTCGCTGAAGGAAGCGACGCTCCATCTGCCGCGCGGGCGCGAGGTGGAGGAGATCGAAGTCTTCACGGTGCGCTTGAAGCGTGCGACGTTCGACGAGCGGATGCTCTTCGCATTCGACCGGCAGATACCGTATCATTTGCTGTATCTCATGGAGCATGACGGGAAACAGCAGGCGTGGATCGGCTACAAGGAAGCGGCAGCGGCAAACGAAGCGTTCCGCGTCGGGCAGTACTACCATACAGCGTGGATGGATGCGGACGCGCTGCCGCTCGCCATCGAGGGCGTGACGCTCGATGATGTCTACGAGCATTTCGTGCGGCAGGTCGCGGGCACGGCGCTCCGGCAGCGCACGCCGGACGAGACGCTGAAAGCATCGGTCAAGACTTCGGAGCGCATCGCGGCGCTCGACAAACAGATCGCGGACATCGCGAAGCGGCTCAAGAAAGAAAAGCAGTTCAACCGGAAAATCACGTTGCACAGCGAGAAGAAACGGTTGGAACAGGAACGGGAGGCACTTTTGCATGGATAAGATGAAGATGGAAACGCCGGATCTCGCGCAGGAAAATTTCGAGAAACTGGCGGCGCTGTTCCCGAATTGCGTCACAGAACGACAAACGTCCAACGGGGGGGGTACTTGAAAAGGCGATTGATTTCGAGAAGCTGCGGCAGATGCTTGCAGACCATGTGCGCGAGGGCGAGGAAGCCTACGAATTCACCTGGGTCGGCAAGAAGGCAGCAATCGTCGAAGCGAACCGCCCGATCCGCAAGACGCTGCGCCCGTGCGTCGAGGAGAGCAAGGACTGGGACACGACGCAGAACCTCTATATCGAAGGGGATAATCTCGAGGCGCTGAAGCTGTTGCAGGAGAGTTATCTCGGGAAGGTCAAGATGATCTATATCGATCCGCCGTATAATACGGGGAACGATTTCGTGTACAACGACGACTTCGGCCAGTCGTTCGCCGAGTACGAAGAAGAGAGCGGCGCGGTGGATGAGGACGGGAACCGGATGAAGGTCAACCATGAGACGGATGGGAGATTTCATTCGAAGTGGTGCTCGATGATTTATTCGCGGCTTGCACGCGCAAAAGATTTTTTGACAGACGATGGCGTGATTTTCATCAGCATTGATGACACGGAGTATCATAACCTTGTAAATATTTGTGATGAGATTTTTGGCGCATCAAATTATATTGGAACGATTCTGTGGAAGAAGAAAACCAACGGCAATAACATGGGATTCCTGCCTCCAGTTCATGATTATATCTTGTGCTTTGCACGTCAGAAAACGAGCATAAAAGATATGGGATATCCGCTGTCAGAGGAAGAAATAGCAGAGAAGTTTTCAAATCCAGATAATGATGAACGCGGCCCATGGACGGTTACGGACTTGTCCGCGAATCACAAAGGCCCATATTTTCCGATAACAAACCCGAAGACAGGAGAAGTTCATTATCCGGCAGATGGCCGGTACTGGGTCTTCAACGAAAAAGAAGTCGAGAAACGAATCAAAGACGGACGCATTATTTTCGGAAAATCTGGGAACGGAAAACCCGTGCAAAAAGTTTTTGCGAAGAATCGGAAGTTCAGCAGGAAACGCGCAGAATCGTGGTGGGATGATAAAGCGATGAATGCTGCTGCCACAACGGAGCTGTCTGAGTTGTTTGGCAAAGCAAAATTGTTTACGCACCCGAAACCATCGGAATTGATTCGGGACATCATTGAAATTTCAACAGAGTCTGATGACATCGTTATGGATTTCTTTTCAGGATCAGCCACCACAGCGCATGCGATGTTCAAGATGAATAAAAGTGATGGTGGACATCGGAAATTCATATTGGTGCAATATCCAGAGACCATTGAAGCCAATAGCGTAGCAGGACAGCAGGGGTATCATAATATCTGTGAGCTTGGCATTGAAAGAATTGACAAGGCAGGTGAAGCTCTCAAGGATACTGCAGGGGATTTAGATGTTGGATATCGTGTTTTGAAAGTGGATTCATCAAATATGAACGATGTTTATTACGGCGCGGAAGAATTGACGCAAGACCTCGTCGCGCAGGCGGCCGACAACATCAAGTCCGACCGCAGCGACCTCGATCTGCTCTTCGGCTGCCTCGTCGATTGGGGCGTGGAGCTTTCTTTGCCGTATACATCCGAGACCATCGACGGCTGCACCGTCCATGATTATGCCGACGGTGCGCTGATTGCTTGCTTTGACCGCGATGTGCCAGAGTCCGTTGTCCGTGCCGTCGCTGAGCGCCAGCCGGAGCGGGTGGTGTTCCGTGACAGCAGTTTTGCAGACAGCCCCGCGAAGATCAACGTCACGGAAATCTTCAAGCTGCTCTCGCCGGACACCGACGTCCGCGTGCTTTAAGGAGGCGGCAGGATGAAACTCAAGTTCAAACGCCAGCCGTTCCAGGAAGCCGCCGCCCGCGCCGTCTGCGATGTCTTTCGCGGGCAGCGCAATCAGATCGGCCGCTATACCGTCGATCCCGGGCTCGATGACGGCCAGCAGTTCACGATCGTCGAATCTCTCGGCTACAAGAATGCCGAGCTCGATGACGGCCTCACGAATGATGTCCTCCGCCAGAACCTCTGGGACGTGCAAGACCGCCAGCGCTTGCCGCATACGCAGGATTTCAAGGACGGCATCAACCTTTCCGTCGAGATGGAGACGGGAACGGGCAAGACGTACACGTACATCAAGACGATGTACGAGCTCAACAAATCCTATGGCTGGTCGAAATTCATCATCGTCGTGCCGAGCATCGCCATCCGCGAGGGCGTCAAAAAATCGTTCGAGACGACGCAGGAACATTTCACGGCGCTCTATGGCAAGGCCGTGCGCTTCTTCGTCTATGATTCCAAGAATCTCCCGGAGCTCGAGCGCTTTGCGAATGAAGCGAGCATCGCTGCCATGATCATCAACGTGCAAGCGTTCAACGCGCGCAGCGAAGCCGCCCGCCGCATTTATCGCAAGCTCGAGGATTTCAAGAGCCGCCGCCCGATCGATGTCATCGCCGCGACGCGTCCGATCCTCATCATCGACGAGCCGCAGTCCGTCGAAGGCACGGCCGCGAAGAAGACGAAAAAGGCGTTGAAGGATTTCAAGGCGCTCTTCACGCTCCGTTATTCGGCGACGCTGCCAAAAGAATACAATCTCGTCTACAACCTCGACGCCATCGACGCGTACAACATGAAGCTCGTCAAAAAAATCGCCGTCAAGGGCATCACGGCAAGCGGCACGACGGCGACGGACGGGTATCTCTATCTCGAGAGCATCAACGTCTCGCAGAAAAAGAACCCGACGGCGACGCTCGCGTTCGAATGCAAGACGAAGACCGGCGTGCGCCGCAAGACGCATATCGTCGGCGAGGGCTACCGCATCTACGACAACTCCGGCGAGCTCGAAGAATATCGCATGGGCTATACCGTCGACCGCATCAATGCGAACACGAACACCGTCACGCTCGCGAACGGCATCACGCTCCATCCCGGAGAGGCCGTCGGCGACGTCAGCGAAGATCAGCTGCGCCGCATCCAGATCCGCGAGACGATCCTCTCACACATCGAGCGCGAATCGATGCTTTTCCAGCAAGGCATCAAAGTCCTCTCACTGTTCTTCATCGACGAAGTGGCGAAGTATCGCGTTTATGATGCGGGCAGCAGCTATCACAACGGCGTTTATGCGGATATGTTTGAGGAAGAGTATCGTGATGTCATCGCGCACCTCTCTTCCGACGAATATCCCCCGGATTATCTCGCTTACCTGCGCCAGATTCCTGCGGAGAAAACGCACGACGGTTATTTTTCCATGGACAAGAAAGGCAAGATGATCAACTCCACGCTCAAAAGCAAGGAGACGTCCTCGGACGATGTCGCTGCGTATGACCTCATCATGAAAAACAAAGAGCTACTGCTCGACCTCAATCCGCGTCGCTCGCCTGTGCGGTTCATTTTCTCGCACTCCGCGCTGAAAGAGGGCTGGGACAATCCGAACGTCTTCCAGATCTGCACGCTGAAGCAGAGCAGCAGCGAGACGCGCAAACGGCAGGAAGTTGGTCGCGGCATGCGCCTCTGCGTCAATCAGGACGGCGAGCGCATGGACGAGGCGAGGCTGAAGGGCGCCGTACAGAAGGTGAACCTCCTCACCGTCATCGCGAGCGAGAGCTATGAAACGTTTGCGCGCGACTTGCAGCATGATATTTCCGCATCCATCGTGCACCGCCCGCGCAAAGTCGATGGCACGCTGTTCTTCGACAAGAAACTTTCGAGCAACGACGGTACAACGTTCATCCGCATCACGGAGGCGCAGACGCGTGCCATCCTGCACGACCTCATCCGCAGGGAGTACATCGATGACGATGACCATCTCACGCCGGCGTATCAGACGGCGCGGGAGACAGGGACGTTCGCCGTCGCCGAAGCGCTGGCAGATTACAGCGACGCCATCGGCGATCTGCTTGATTCCGTCTACAGCGGTCGTTACGACGGGCTGGAGGACGGCAAGGGCAACAACGCCCGCGTCCGCGTCAACGAGGAAAATCTGCGCAAGAAAGCCTTTCAGGAGCTTTGGGGAGAGATCAACCAGAAGTCGGCGTATACAGTTTCGTTCGATACCGAGGAGCTCGTGCAAAACGCCGTCCGTGCGCTCAATGAGAAACTGTCCGTCGCGACGCTGTATTTCGAGGTCGCGGAAGGCCGCATGGAGCAGATCGCATCAAAAGAGCAGCTGCAGTCCGGCCGGGCGTTCGTCCGCGAGAGCGACGGCGCGGGACATCGCCTCATCCATGCGCGGCCGAATCGCGGCGTGAAGTATGACCTCGTCGGCAAGCTCGTTGCGGCGACGGGGCTCACGCGCCGGACGGTTGCCGAGATCCTCACGGGCATCGACGGCAAGACGTTCGGTTTTTTCAAAGTCAATCCCGAGGAATTCATCCGCAAGGCCGGCGAGCTCATCAATGACGAGAAAGCTGCCGCCGTCATCGAGCACATCACGTACCACGTCCTCGATGACCGCTACACGACGGACGTCTTCACCGCCGCACAGGCGAACGCCCGCCTCGATGTCAATGCGCTCGAGGTCGAGAAGAGCGTCTACGACCACGTCGTTTATGATTCGACAAACGAACGGCAGTTCGCGGAAGCGCTCGAAGCGCACAAGGATGTCGTCGTGTACGTCAAGCTGCCGGACGGCTTTTTCATCAACACGCCTGTCGGTCACTACAATCCCGACTGGGCGATCGCGTTCCGCGAGGGCGCGGTCAAGCACATCTATTTCGTCGCCGAGACGAAAGGCAGCATGCGCTCGATGGAGCTGCGCGGCATTGAGAAATCAAAAATTGCCTGCGCGCGCAAGCACTTCGCGGCCATCAGCAGCGAGCATGTCCGCTATGATGTCGTGAACAGCTATGATGAACTCTTGAAAAAAGTCATGTGAGCAGCGCGTTTCCTATTGACATATACATAACGCTACGCTATGATGGATACAGTCAAACAAAACTGAACATCGGACTCATCCAGAGCGGTGGAGGGACTGGCCCTATGAAGCCGCGGCAACCCTTGCGAAAGCAAAACGGTGCCAATTCCGGTAGGTTGATTCGACCTATAAGATGAGAGTGGAAAATCAAAGCTCTCTTTTTATAGAGGGCTTTTTCTTATGGAAACGGAAAAACGGCAGGCTCGATGTTCGGCAGATGCATGGGAGGTATTTTTATGAGCAAGAAACGTATGTATTTCACGTCGGAGTCCGTGACGGAGGGGCATCCCGACAAGATGGCCGACCAGATTTCCGATGCGATCCTCGATGCGATCATCGCGCAGGACCCGCAGGGCCGCGTCGCGTGCGAGACACTCGTGACGACGGGGCAGGTGCATGTCGTCGGCGAAATCTCGACGAAATGCTACGTCGACATCCCGAAGATCATCCGCAAGACGGTCAAGGACATCGGCTATACGCGCGCGAAATACGGATTTGACGCCGAGACGTGCGGCATCCTCGTCTCGCTCGACGAGCAGTCGCCGGACATCGCGCAGGGCGTCAACGAGGCGCTTGAGGCGCGTGAAGGCGAGATGGACGCGGCCGATGCCATCGGCGCCGGCGACCAGGGCATGATGTTCGGCTACGCGACGAATGAGACGCCGGAATTTATGCCGCTCCCGATCGCGCTCGCGCATCGTCTTGCGCGCCGCCTCGCGGAGGTCCGCAAGGACGGCACGCTCCCGTACCTGCGCCCGGACGGCAAGACGCAGGTCACGATCCTCTACGAGGACGGCAAGCCGGTCGCGGTCGATACGATCGTCATCTCGACGCAGCATGACGAGGATGTGTCGCTCGAACAGATTCGCAAAGACCTCATTGCCGAGGTCATCAACAAGGTCGTGCCGAAAGAGCTTCTCAGCGACAAGACGCGCATCTTCGTGAACCCGACGGGCAAGTTCGTCATCGGCGGCCCGCAGGGCGACTCCGGCCTCACGGGTCGCAAGATCATCGTCGACACGTACGGCGGCTGGGCGCGTCACGGCGGCGGCGCGTTCTCGGGCAAAGACCCCACGAAGGTCGACCGCAGCGCGGCGTATGCGGCGCGCTACGTCGCGAAGAACATCGTCGCGGCCGGACTCGCCGACCGCTGCGAGATCCAGCTCGCGTACGCGATCGGCGTCGCGTATCCGGTGTCCGTCATGGTCGACACGTTCGGCACGAACAAGATCGACGAGGAGAAGATCGAAGCGCTCGCGAAGAAGCACTTCGACCTGCGCCCGGCCGGCATCATCAAGATGCTCGACCTGCGCCGCCCCATCTACAAGCAGACGGCTGCGTACGGCCACTTCGGCCGCACGGACGTCGACCTGCCGTGGGAGCATACGGACAAGGTCGACGTGCTGCGCAAGGAAGCCGGCCTTTGAGTCATTGATATGAGATTTTGCCCCGCAACGCGTTGTGCAGATGCACAATGTGTTGCGGGGTTTTGTTGAAGAGAATTACTTGTGAGTAGCTACTTTTTAGGATATAATGGAACCATGGAAATGGAATTTGAATGGGACGAGGCAAAAGAGGCACGCAACTACCGAAAGCATCATCTGCATTTCGAAGATGCAAAATATGTGTTTGCAGATGGCAATCGGCTAGAGCGGCTGGATCGTTCTGCAGAAAACAATGATACAGAGGAACGTTGGCAGACGATTGGCAAAATCGGCGAGGTCGTTTTTGTCGCTTTCACTGAGCGGAAAGAAAAGATTCGTTTGATTTCGGCACGGCTGGCCACGGCAAAGGAGAGGAGGTTTTACTATGGCAATGGTGACTTCGCAGCTGAAGGTTGGGAGCGCACCCTCTAAAGAGGCTTTGGCACGCGTCAAGGCGGCCGCAAAATATCCGGTGACGTTTGATGAAGATTGCCCAGAGCTCACAGATCGGGAACTGCGCGAATTTCGCCCCGTCAATCCTGCGCTTCACGCAAATCCAGCCTACTTCAAGCCAAAGAAAAAACAGATCACATTGAAAATCGATGCGGATGTGCTCGAGGCTTATCGCGAGACGGGCAAAGGTTATCAGACACGCATGAACGAGGCATTGAGGAATTCGGCAATCGCGGCCGGACTGTTGCAGGGCGCAATCTGATGCATGTGCTAAGCTGTTGAAGATCATCTTCAGCGTACAGCACGAATGGTGTTCCCTTTGCACATGGAAAGCGGCTTTGAGGTGTTATTACCAGCTGACAAAAAAACGTTGACAAGCCTTTTCGTGAATACTACAATATACACGTTATGTTTTGACGATACGGATACTCTAGAGTATCCCTTTTCTTTTGCAATTTTTTTGATGGTTCAGGAGGCACGAATTTTTTCATGAGCACGAACGAAAATTTGAGGAACATCGCTATCATCGCGCACGTCGACCACGGCAAGACGACGCTCGTCGATGCGATGCTCAAGCAGAGCCATGTCTTCCGCTCGAACGAGAAGGTCGAGGAGCGCGTCATGGATTCCGGCGACATCGAGCGTGAGCGCGGCATCACGATCCTGTCGAAAAACACGTCCATCATGTACAACGGCATCAAGATCAACATCGTCGACACGCCGGGCCATGCGGACTTCGGCGGCGAAGTCGAACGCGTGCTGAACATGGTCGACGGCGTCCTCTTGCTCGTCGATGCGTTCGAAGGCCCGATGCCGCAGACGAAATACGTCCTGCGCAAGGCGCTCGAGCAGAAGCTGAAGCCGATCGTCGTCATCAACAAGATCGACAAGCCGAACCAGCGCGTTGACGACGTCTACGACGAAGTGCTCGAGCTGTTCATGGAGCTCGACGCCGATGACGACCAGCTCGATTTCCCGGTCATCTACGCGACGGCGCGCGACGGCATCGCGAAGTATAAGATGGAAGACGAAAGCGACAACCTGGAGCCGCTCATGGAGACGATCGTCAAAGAGATCCCGGCGCCGCACGGCGACGAGAACGGGCCTCTCCAGATCATGGTTACGACGCTCGAGGCGGACGACTACGTCGGCCGCGTCGCCATCGGCCGCATCAGCCGCGGCAAAGCGCGCCCGAACCAGAACGTCGTGCTCATCAACGGCGACCAGGAGATTAAGGCGAAGATCGGCAAGGTCTTCGTCTACCAGGGCATGCAGCGCGTCGAGGTCGAAGAGGCGTCCATGGGCGAGATTGTCGCTCTTACCGGCCTCGGCGATGTCTCGATCGGCTACACGGTCGCGGACGCAGAACAGCCGGAGGCGCTGCCGGCCATCCGCATCGACGAGCCGACGCTTTCGATGACGTTCGGCGTCAACACGAGCCCGTTCGCCGGCCGCGAAGGCCAGTTCGTCACGAGCCGCCATCTGCGCGACCGCCTGTTCAAGGAAGTCGAGACGAACGTCGCCATGAAGGTCGAAGAGACGGATTCGCCGGATGTCTTCAAGGTATCGGGCCGCGGCGAGCTGCACCTCTCGATCCTCATCGAGGAGATGCGCCGCGAGGGTTACGAGCTGCAGGTCGGCAAACCGGAAGTTGTCTACAAGACGATCAATGGCCAGCTCTGCGAGCCAATTGAGAACCTGACGGTCGAGGTACCGCAGGAGTACATGGGCGCCGTCATGGAAGGCCTCGGCACGCGCAAGGCTGAGCTCACGAATATGACGGAGACGGCTGGCTACATGCGCCTCGAGTTCACGATCCCGGCGCGCGGCCTCATCGGTTTCCGCGGCGAGCTCCTGACGAGCACGAAGGGCAACGGCATCATGAACCACGTGTTCCATGGCTATGCGCCGTACAAAGGCGATATCCCGGGTCGTACGCGCGGCTCGCTCGTCGCGTTCGAGCAGGGCGAGACGACGGGCTACGGCATCTACACGCTGCAGGATCGCGGCACGATGTTCATCTCGCCGAACCAGCAGGTCTACGAGGGCATGATCGTCGGCGAAAACTCGCGCGAGAACGACATCGACATCAACCCGTGCAAGAAAAAGAACGTCTCGAACATGCGCACGTCGTCGTCCGACGAGGCCATCCGCCTGACGCCGCCGCGCATCCTCTCGCTCGAGCAGGCCATCGAGTACATCAACAGCGACGAGCTCGTCGAGGTCACGCCGGAGAACATCCGCCTGCGCAAAGCCATCCTCGACCGCACGGTTCGCGGCCGTAACGCGAAGAACGCGCGCAAATAAAATTTTGCTAAAAATATAACGAAAAATAAAGCAAAAGCCCTATGGGAAAAGCTGGAACGCCCCCGTAGGGCTTTTGCATTTTCCGTCGTTTTGTGGTATCATTGTCAGCAGTTGGACTATGTATCGTAAATTTTGATCGAAGGAATCCGCACTGATCGAGTTGGAGGAAGATGGATATGGATTTCAAGACTGGGTGGAGAAAAGTAAAGGATCTCCTGATGCCGTACCCGGAAGAGGCCTATGATGACGTCGAAGAACAGGTGCTCGACGAGGTCGAAGAGGCGCAGGAAAAAGCGCAGAAGCGCGGCTTCGGCACGGTGATCGGCGGAATGTTCGGCCGCAGCAGCAAGGCGGGTCGCGAGGAAACGGTGCAGGTGGCGAACGGCGGAACGTACACGTATGATGATGATGCGTATGACGACGAGCCGGAGCCGCAGCAGCCCGTGCGTCCGAAGCTCACGGTGCACGAAGCACCGAAGCTCAAAGTCCGCATTTATACGCCGACGAAGTTTGATGAGGTCGTGGACATTGCAGATGATCTGCGCGACAAGAAAGCGGTCGTTGTCAACTACGAGCGCGTCGATGTCGATCTGCAGCGTCGTATCTGCGACTTCGTCAATGGTTCTTGCTATGTCCAGGACGGCGGCGTGAAGCGCATCTGCAACACGATCGTCCTCTATGTGCCCGAAGGCGTCAACGTCTCGGAGGCCATGTCGGTCGCAGCTCTCAAATAAATCAGTTCGCGGATTCCTGTGATGTTTGAGGTTTTTTCGATGACAGAAGACGGAGCAGTCGATACTTGCTCCGTCTTTTTCTTTTGGGAGGTTTTCAGTTATGGATATTTTGGAAAGCGTGCTCGAGGAATTCAAAAAACTCGCGGCGATCCCGCGCGCGAACGGTCACGAGCAGGCCGTCAGCGATTTCCTGAAGCAGTATCTGACGGACGCGGGCTTCACCGTCGTGCAGGACGCGAAGAACAACATCATCGCGGACAAGCCGGGGACCAAAGGCCATGAAAACGCGCCGCGTACGATCCTGCAGGGCCACATGGACATGGTCGCCGTCGGCGCAGAGGGCGTCGACTACGACCCGCTCAAAGACCCCATCAAGCTCGTGCGCACGGAAAAATATCTCACGGCCGACGGTACGAGCCTCGGCGCGGATGACGGCATCGGCGTCGCCGAGGGCATCTATCTTCTGAAGCATGCGAAGGAGCACGGCCCGCTGCGTCTCATCGTCACGACGGACGAGGAACGCGGCATGACGGGCGCGATTGCGCTCGACGCGAAATATCTGAAGGACGCGCAGTTCCTCATCAACTGCGATTCGGAAAACTACGACGAGGTCACGGTCGGCAGCGCCGGCTCCGTCGACCTGACGTTCGAACGCGCGCTGAAGCGCGTCCAGCCGACGGCGGGCAAAGCGTACAAGCTGACGGTGCGCGGCCTCAAGGGCGGCCATTCCGGCGAGCGCATCGGTGACGGGCGCGGCAACGCCATCCGCACGCTCGCGCTCATCCTGCTCGCGCTTCAGCAGCAGGGCGCGGTCGAGCTCGCGGACTTCCACGGCGGCAAGGCGCACAACGCGATTCCTGAGGCGGCGGCCGCGACGTTCGCGACAGACATCGAAGCCGCAGACCTCTCGAACATCCTTGCGGCAGAGAAAGCGAAGTTCCTCGCCATTTACGGCAGCGTCGACCCCGGCATCGAGCTCGTGCTCGAGGCGGCCGACGTGCCGGAGACGGTGCTCGTCGCGGGCGACACGAAGCGCCTGCTGCGCCTGCTGACCGTCATGCACACGGGCGTTTACGCGATGTCGACGGTCATCCCCGGCCTCGTCGAGACGAGCGCGAACCTCGGCGTCGTCAAGATGGACGAAGAGACGGTGCACGTCGAGCTCTTCCCGCGCTCGGCCGTCGACGGCAAGATTGACGAGTTCGCGCTCTATGCGGAAGAGATCGCCGAGCTCACGGGCTTCACCGCCATCGTCGGCACGAAGTCGCCGGGCTGGAAGGAAAACAAGGACAGCAAGCTCGCGAAGATCGTCGCCGAGACGTTCCAGGAGCAGAACGGCCGCCCGATGAAAGTCGAGACGATCCACGCCGGCCTCGAGTGCGGCTTCCACTTTGCGAAGAATCCGCACCTCGACATGGTCTCCATCGGCGTCACGACGCAGGACATCCACAGCCCGAACGAAAAGCTCGTCCTCGCGACCGTCGAGCCGCAGGTGAAACTCATCGAAGCGACGCTGAAAAAAATCGCGAACCTGTAATTCGCTTTATGCGCATACAAAGAAGGCGCCTCCCGTGAAAAGGAGACGCCTTCTTTTTTGTGCGCACAATTATTTTTTCTTCGGATACACGCCAATCGTGAGTGCGTTCACGAGCGGCAGATGCTCGCCGAGTTTTCGGAAGAGGACGGCGAGGAGCATGGCACCGCCGAGGACGGCGATGTAGAATGCGATGGCGATGCCGCCGGTCATGAGGTGGCCGGTCTTCTGAAGCGCGAGCGCGAGGTACGTGATGACGAACGGGTGCACGAGGTAGGCGAAGTACGAATGCTTGCCGAGCGCGTGCAGGATGGGATTGAGTGCGGCCGGATATTTTTGATACGTGAAAATCGTGAAGAAGAACAGCGACGCCATGAGCGTGTAGAAGATGCCCGCAGGCGAGAGTTGGTGCGCCGTGTTGATGCCGTCGAGCGGCGTCTGTCCCTGCGCGAGGAGCAGCCAGTAGTAGGCGAGGAGGCTCGCCATGCTCAGCCAGAACAGCACGGTGATGGCCGTGCGCCGTGCCTGCATGAACTGCTGGAAGCGTTCGATGTGGACGGCGAGCCAGCCGCCGAGAAGGAAGATGAAGATGTAGTGGAGCACCCAGTAGTTCAGCCGGTACATGAGGATGGGCTTCCAGAGTGAGTCGTCCGGCAGATCGTAGACGAAGATGTTGAACGGTACAGAGTAGCTCGACCAGTAGTCGAACGCAACTTGGAACACGAGCAGCGCCGCAAGGCTTTTGGGTCCCATCCTTTTGATCAGGGAGATCCAGAGCGGCATGAAGAGGTAGAACCAGAGGAGGATCACGAGGAAGTACAGCTGGTACTTCGCGACACCGAAGAACAAGATGCCGCAGAAGTAGAAGGGCGACGGGAATCCCGTGCCGTACAGCCAGCCGTCGTGCACGAGGTAGAGGAGCGACCAGACGACGTACGGGATCAGCACGGTCTGGATTCTCCGTTTGTAGAAATGCTTCGCATCGAACGGCGCGTGGATGTCGAGATTGTAGAACAGCCCGAACGCCGAGATGAAGAAGAAGATCGGCACGGAGAAGCGCGTGAAGATCTCGAACAGCGCGATGAGGTGCATGTTCGCGGCGGGATTCTCGAGGTATTGCGAGCCGACGTGGATGCCGATGACGCCCATCATCGAGATGCCGCGGATGTATTCGATGGCCGCGAGGCGCGGCTTTCGTGTGTTTGCGTTCATGTCCTTCGTCAGTCACTCAAGATGAAATCGATGTGGACGTTCGCGGAGAGCGAGAGGCTGCCGGGCGCGACGGGCGTCTCGACGTCTTTCGCCATGGCGAGCATCATGTTGCCCGCGAAGCGGCGCGTTTCGAGATAGCCCGTGCTCTCGCTGACGTTCTGCACGCCGACGATTTTCTTGCCGAGGGCGCTCGCAATGACGTTCGCCTTGTCGCGCGCGTCGTTCACAGCGCTGCGCAAAGCTTCCTTGCGGACGCCCTGCGTGTTGCTCGCGGAGAAGTCGAGCGACGAGATTTCGTTCGCGCCGTGCGAGAGCGCCGCGTCAATGACTTTGCCCGTGAGCTTCACGTCGCGCACCGTGACGATGACGGTGTTGTCGACCGTGTAGCCGTTGATCTCGTTCTCGTGGCCTTTGTCCTGGCGATACGTCGGACGGAACGAGTAGTTGCGCGTCTGGATGTCCTTGTCCGCGATGCCGAGCTGTGCGATGGCCTTTTGGATTTCGCCCGCGACCCAGGCGTTGTCGTTCTGCGCCTTGCCTGCGTCCGTCGCGTATGTTGTGATGCCGACAGCGACCGTCGCCATGTCAGGCTCCGTGTTCGCGGTGCCGCGTCCGTCGACGGAAAGGATCGGGCGCTGCGGCTGGTCGGCAGCCTCGGCCGCCGGCGCGAATTGCGGAAGGGCGAGCAGGGCGGCCAGCGCGAACGCGCAGGTGATGTGTTTGAGTGAGTTCATCATGAGAAACAACTCCTTTGCTTTTTCGATTTGCTACCTGTATCATACTGTGTTTCGATTCGCTTGTAAAGGACACGCGCGCGCAGCCGCGCGGAAAAATCGGCGGCGCGCACGTCTTGCAACCGCCGGACGGAACGTGATATGATGCTGGTATCTTTTTATGGAAGGAAGGCGGTCGCATGATCGGACGCAAGGCGCTCGACCTCTCATCGTATCTCATCGTCGGGCCGGAAAACACGAAAGGGCGGCTAGTCCCGGACATCGTGCGCGAGGCGCTCGGCGCGGGCTTCACATGCGTGCAGGTGCGCTCGAAGACCGCGACGGCGCGCGAGATGCTCGCGCTCGTGCGCGCGTGCGCGGACGTGCGTGCGGAGCTCGGCCTCGCGGAGCGCGTCGCGCTGCTCATCGACGACCGCCTCGACCTCGTGCTCGCCGCGCGTGTGCTCGGCGTCGCCGTCGACGGCGTCCACGTCGGCCAGACGGACGTGCCGCCCGAGATCTGCCGCAAGTTGCTCGGCCCCGACGCCATCGTCGGCCTCTCCGCGCCGCGCGAGGAACTGCTGCGTTATATCCGCGCAGGCGATCTCTCCTGCGTCGATTACCTCGGCGCAGGGCCGCTGCGCCCGACGGCCTCAAAGCCCGACGCCGGCCTCCTCGCCGACGGCACGCGCCACCTGCGGACGATGGACGAGCTGCAAACGCTCGCGCAGGCGAGCCCCGTCCCCATTGTCGTCGGTGGCGGCGTGACGGAAGACGACCTCCCCGCCATTCGGGCGACGGGTGCAGCAGGCTTCTTCGTCATCTCCGCCGTAGCGGGCGTAGACGATCCAGCACGGGCGGCTCAGGAACTTGTGACAACGTGGAAAAAAGCGGCGGCTCCGTCCCGTTGACAACGCTTCCGTGAACGTGTAAAGTAGAGACCGCATCTCGCAAACCGTTCGCAAGGAGGCGTTTTCTGTTGTCACAGCAACTTCGCGGCAGCCTGTACCTGCTCGGCGCGGCGTTCCTTTGGGGCACGACGTTCGTCGCGCAGATGACGGGCATGGACGAGCTCGGGCCGTACGGCTACAGCGCGGCGCGTTACGTTGTCGGCTTCGCCGCCATCCTTGTCGTCTGGTATGTGTTCCGCGGCGCGCGCGCAAAAGCGAAAGCGGCCGGCACGTATCGAGCCGGCTGGCGCTACGGCATTGGCTCCGGCCTCTTCATGTTCACGGGCTCGATCCTTCAGCAGGTTGGCATGACGGGCACGACGGCCGGCAAAGCTGCGTTCATTACGTCGCTCTACATCGTGCTCGTGCCGATCGGCGCCGTGCTGCTCGGCAAACGCATCCGCAAAGAAAATTGGGCGGGCGCGGCCATCGCCGTCGGCGGACTGTATCTCCTCTCCATGCACGGCAGCTTTTCGCTCGCGTACGGCGATGCGCTCGAGCTCATCGGCTCGTTCTTTTGGGCGGGGCAGATCCTCTTCATCGACCGCTTTGCGGCGCACGTCGACGCCATCGAGCTCTCCGTCGCGCAGATCGCCGTCTGCGCGCTTGGCAGCATCGCGCTCGCGCTCGGCTTCGAGACGGTGACGATGACGGCGCTCGCACACAGCTGGATCCCGATTGCGTTCGGCGGCATCTGCTCGTCCGCCATCGCGTTCACGCTCCAGATTTTCGGGCAGAAATACGCCGACCCGGCGCCGGCCGCGATCCTCATGAGCTTCGAAGCCGTCTTCGGCGCACTCTCCGGCTGCCTCGTGCTCGGCGAAATCTTGACGGGGCGCGAGACGGTCGGCTGCTTGTTGATGCTTGCCGGTGCGATCGTGACACAGGCCGGATTATTTTTCAAAAAACAGTCCGCCCGTTGACTTTTGTCCGCGCGGAGAGTATGATATGGATAGTTTTTTATGAATAGAAGGTGGAACAGCGTGAAGTTCGATGCGATGAAGATTGCTTTGGCTTGCTTGGCCGTTGTCCTGTTCTGCTGACGGAGTTTTCGAGGGCGGTTGCACTTTTCTCTGGTGCAGCCGCTTTTTCTTTTTCATTTGGGGTAGCACAATTTTTATTTTTCGTGTAGAATAATATGGATAACATGACTAAGACACGAGAGGTCGGATGAATATATGATGGCAGATGATACAACGCTGAAGCGGGCGCACGTCTCGATCAAGGTGATCGGCGTCGGCGGCGGCGGCAACAGCGTCCTCGCGCGCATGGCGGAAAGCGACTTCATCCATGCGCAGAACATCGAGGACATCGAGCTCATTGCGATCAACACGGATGCGAACCAGCTGTCCGCGCTCGCGAACAAGGGCATCAAGTGCTTGCAGATCGGCGAGGGCGTCACGCAGGGACGCGGCACGGGCGGCAGTCTCGAGGCCGGCGCTGCGGCGGCAAAGGCGGATGCGAACAAGTTGAAAGAGGTCATCCAGGGCGCGGACATCGCGTTCATCACGGCCGGCATGGGCGCCGGCACGGGCACGGGCGCGGTGCCGGTCGTCGCGCAGATTGCGAAAGACCTCGGTGTGCTGACAGTCGGCGTCGTGACGATGCCGTTCGCGTTCGAAGGCACGCGCAAGACGCGCGTCGCGCAGGCCGGCTTGCGCGCGATGCAGAGCTATATGGATGCGCTTCTCGCCATCCACAACGACAACCTCATGAAGCTGCCAGAAAACCGCAAGATCACGCTCGTGCAGGCGTTCAAGCTTGCGGACTCCGTGCTTGAGCAGGCCATCCGTTGCATCGCGGAGCTGATCCTCAAGACCGGCGTCATCAACGTTGATTTCGCTGATGTCACGACGATTTTCACGCAGAGCGAGAGCAGCGACGCGCTCCTCGGCATCGGCCTCGCGGACGATGCGGCCTCGGCTGTCGCCGAAGCGGTCAAGAGCCCGCTGCTCGACAAGTCGCTCAAAGGCGCACGCGGCGTGATCCTGAACCTCACAGGCGACGAGTCCATGACGCTGACGGACGTCGACGACGCGACGCGTTTCATCTGCGACCAGACGGATCCAAACGTCAACATCATCCTCGGCACGGTCATCGATCCATCGATGCATGGCAAAGTTCAGGCGACGATCATTGCGACGGACTTTGCTGGCAGTGTGGCCATCAAAGCACCGAAAATCGATGTGCCGCCCTCGAAGCTCCAGAAGCCAAAGGATTTTGATCTCAGTGTGCCGTCCTTTATGGAGAAGCCGAAGCAGGAACCTCCACAACAGCCGAAGCCGCAGGCGTTCGCGCTGCCGGCGTTCAGCATCACGAAAGGGCAGGAGCCGAAGAAGTGAGCAAGCTTGGCAGATTTTCCCGCACGACGCTCATGCTTGGTGACGAGGCCATGGAACGCCTCGCGGCGAGCACGGTTGCGGTCTTTGGCATCGGCGGCGTCGGCTCGTATGCGGCGGAAGGGCTCGCGCGCGCCGGCATCGGCCATCTCGTCCTCGTCGACAACGACCTCGTCTGCCTCACGAACATCAACCGCCAGATTCATGCGACGACACAGACGGTCGGGCAGCAAAAGACAGAGGCCATGAAAGCGCGCATCCTCGCCATCAACCCGCAGTGCACCGTCGACACGATCGAGTCGTTCTATCTGCCGGACAGCGAGGACGCGTTCTTCCAGATGGCGTACGACTACGTCGTCGACGCCATCGACACGGTCACGGGCAAGATCGGCCTCGTGCTCGCGTGCCACAAGCGGAAGATTCCTCTCATCTGCAGCATGGGCGCGGGCAACAAGCTCGACCCGACGATGTTCGAGGTTGCGGACATCTACGACACGAGCGTCGACCCCATCGCGCGCGTGATGCGCAAGAAGCTCAAGGCGCATCATATCGCGCATCAAAAAGTCGTCTATTCAAAAGAACGTCCCATTGAAACGCTCCTGCACGGCGGCTGCGGCAAAGCGTGCATCTGCCCGCCAGGCGCGGCGAACAACTGCGAGCAGAAGCGCGCCGTGCCGGGCTCGATCTCGTTCGTGCCGTCCGTCGTCGGCCTCATCTGCGCAGGCGTCGTCGTGCGCGGCCTCACAGGCATCGAGCCGCAGCGTGGCGCGTGAACGGGCGCAAGGGGCGGATTTCCGTTGAACCGTTTTGAAACCTTGACACGCTATCACGGGCGTGATATTATATTTAATTTTCCATTTCCTCGCGTTTCGTGTTATAATAAAAGCAGGTCATAATCACACAGAACGGGAGGTTGGTATCTTTGCAGATTGGTGACAAAGTGTTTTATCCCATGCACGGCGCAGGCGTCATCTCGGGCGTCGAGACGTGCGAGGTGCTCGGCGAGAAGAAGGAGTATTTCGTCCTGACGCTGCCGCTCGGCAGCATGAAGGTCATGATTCCGACGGACAACGTCGAGAACCTCGGTCTCCGCGACATCATCCCGAAGGAGATCGTCGAGGAGATCCAGACGGTGCTCCAGGACAAGCCGGAGCGCGTCATGGGAAGCTGGAACAAGCGTTTCCACGCAATCCTCGAGCGTATGAAGAAAGGCGACATCCTCGATGTCGCGGCTGTCACGCGCAATCTCGCTTTGCAGGATCGTCGCCGCAAGATTTCGAGCGGCGAACGCCGGCTCATGGATATCGCGCGGCAGATGCTTGTCAGCGAGCTCGTTTATGCATGCGACAAAACGCCGGAGGAGGTCGAACAGTGGATTGACGACCAGCTTGACCGCAAGTCCGCATGAAGTGTCCCCTTGCACTTCCCGGTCCTAGGAAGAGGCAAGGGGATTTTTCTTGGCAGGCGGTAGCCTGCGATAGTCTTCAGGAAGTGATCTATTTGATACTAGACAGGGTACTACGTTTTCTCATCACCGCGTTCCTCGCCATCGCCGGCGGTGCGCTCTTCGAACTCGCGAGCCCATTATTTGCACTCATCATCAGCACGGAGATCCTCAAGATGGAGATGGGGATTTTCAAAATCACGCTCGTGAGCTTCGTCTGCATCGTCGTCGGCGCCATCATCGGCGGCCTCATCGGCTGGTTCGTTTCTTCGTATCTCATAGGAAAACTCAAAACGTTCGCCGTCTGGGTCGAGCAGCAGCTCGCCAAGATGCCGATCCACGATGTCATCGCAGGCGCGATCGGGCTGGCCATCGGACTCATCATCGCCAATCTCTTTTCTTCGGCCTTTGCCCGCATCCCCGTCGTCGGTGACTACATTCCCGTCGTCATCAGCATCGTGCTCGGCTATCTCGGCATCTACATCACGATTCACAAGCGCACGGAGCTCACGGCGCTCTTTGATTTCATCCCGAAAACGATCCGCGAGGCCGTGAAGGCGCGCGAGGCGAAGCAGCAGGCCGCCGAGGCGGCGAAAGCGGCCGAAACGGCAAAAGCGGCAGCAGCGGCCGCCGTCGCCGCCGCGACGACGCAGGCGGAAACGGACGCGCCGGGCGGCGCGAGCTACAAGCTCCTCGACACGAGCGTCATCATCGACGGCCGCATCGCGGACATCTGCGACACGGGCTTCATCGAGGGGACGCTGCTCATCCCGGTCTTCGTCCTCGAGGAACTCCAGCACATTGCGGATTCCGCTGACGCGCTGAAGCGCACGCGCGGCCGTCGCGGCCTCGACATCCTGCAGCGCATCCGTACGGACTCGCGCATGACCGTCGAGGTCACGAACAAGGACTACGACGACATCGCGGAAGTCGACTCGAAGCTCGTGCGCCTCGCGCAGGATGTGGGCGGCAAGGTCGTCACGAACGACTTCAACCTCAACAAAGTCGCGCGCCTGCGCGGCGTCGAGGTGCTGAACATCAACGAGCTCTCGAACGCCGTCAAGCCTGTCGTCATCCCGGGCGAAAGCATGACCGTCACGGTCGTCAAGAACGGCAAAGAGCCCGGCCAGGGCGTCGCGTATCTCGACGACGGCACGATGATCGTCATCGAGAACGGCCATCGCCATCTCGGGAGCACCATCGACGTCGAGGTCACGAGCGCGCTCCAGACGGCCGCCGGACGCATGATCTTCGCAAAGCCGAAAGCGTGAGGTGACATCATGGTCAGTGCCATTTTTCCTGCCGCCGGGCAGGGGCGGCGCATGCATGCGGGATGCAACAAAGTCTTCCTCGAGCTCGCTGGCGAGCCCATCCTTGTGCGGACGCTGCGGCAGTTCTCGCAAGTGAAAGAAATCGGCGAGCTCATCGTCGTCGCCGGCGCGGGCGAAGAAGACGACGTCCGCGCGATGCTGACGAACGCCGAAGCGCGCGCGCGGTTCGCGCCGTGGCGCGTTGTCACGGGCGGCAGCGAGCGGCAGTATTCCGTCTGGAACGGGCTGAAAGTCAGCTCGCCTGGCGCTGACGTCGTGCTCGTCCACGACGCCGCGCGGCCGCTCATCCGCCCCGAGGTCATCGAGCATGTCATCGCGCGCGCGCGATGTACGGGCGGCGCGATTGCCGCCATGCCGTCGAAGGACACGGTCAAAGTCGTCGACGCGCAAAACTGCGTCACGGCGACGCCTGACCGCCGCACGCTCTGGTGCGTGCAGACGCCGCAGGGCTTCCGTCGCGACCTCTTGATCGCCGCGAACGAAAAAGCCATGGCTGACCACTTTCTCGGCACGGACGACGCCAGCCTCGTCGAACGCTTGGGCGCGCCCGTCGAAGTCGTCGAGGGCGGCTATGAAAACATCAAAGTCACGACGCCGGGCGACCTCATCATCGCCGAAGCGTTATTATCCTCTTTTCAGCCCCCCTCTCAGAGGGGGGAGGGCCGCACAGCGGCGGGGGGAGTCGAAGGGAGCAGAAACGCATGACAAGATTTGGCATGGGATACGACGTCCACCGTCTCGTGGAGGGCCGCAAGCTCATCCTCGGCGGCGTGGACGTGCCATTTGAAAAAGGCCTGCTCGGCCACAGCGACGCCGACGTGCTGCTGCATGCTGTGAGCGACGCGCTTCTCGGCGCTGCCGCTCTTGGCGATATCGGCCGTCATTTCCCCGATACCGATCCGGCATACAAAGGCGCCGACAGCCGCAAGCTCCTCGCGCACGTCTGCGACCTTCTGACAGAGCACGGCTACGCCATCGGCAACGTCGACGCCACCATCGTCGCCCAGCGTCCGAAGCTCATGAGCTTCATTCCGCAGATGACGAAGAACATCGCTGAAACCCTCGGTGTGGCAGAAGACCAAGTCAATGTCAAGGCCACGACGGAAGAGAAGCTCGGCTTCACCGGCAGCGGCGAAGGCATCTCCGCTTACGCTGTCGCTGGCATTGAAAAGAACTAAGGAGCAATCTTTATGCTGAAAGTTTATAATACGATGACCCGCCAGAAAGAAACATTCCGACCCATCAAACCAGGCGAGGTCTCGATCTATTGTTGCGGCGTCACGCCGTACAACGCGCCGCACATCGGCAACGCGCGCCCGTTCGTGACGTGGGACGTCATCCGCCGTTACTTCGCCGCGCGGGGCTACAAGGTTCACTATATCCAGAACTTTACCGACGTTGACGACAAGATCATCAACACGGCGAACAAAGAGCATACGACGTGGAAAGACGTCGCCGACCGCAACATTGCCATTTACTTCCATTCCATGGACGCGCTCGGCGTGCGACGCGCCGACCTCTATCCGCGCGTCAGCGAGACGATGGCGGACATCATCCACATGGTGCAGACCCTCATCGACAAAGGCTACGCCTATGCGCTCGATAATGGTGACGTCTTCTACAGCGTCGAAAAATTCCACGGTTACGGCAAGCTCAGTGGCAGACAGCTCTCCGACATGCAGGCCGGCGCGCGCATCGAAGTCGACGAGCGCAAGCATCACCCGATGGACTTCGCACTCTGGAAATCGGCGAAGCCCGGCGAGCCTTCGTGGGACAGCCCGTGGGGCAAAGGCCGCCCCGGCTGGCACATCGAGTGCTCGACGATGTCGCTGAAATACCTTGGCAAGAAATTCGACTTCCACGGCGGCGGCAGCGACCTCATCTTCCCGCATCACGAGAACGAGATCGCGCAGAGTCAGGCCTGCCTCAGCGACGACCACAGCTTCGCGCAGTATTGGGTGCACAACGGCTTCATCACGATCCACAACGAAAAGATGTCGAAGTCAAAGAACAACTTCTTCACCGTCGAAGACATCCTGAAGCAGTATCCGGGCGAAGTCGTGCGCTTCTTCATCCTCCAGACGCATTACCGCAGCCCGCTTGACTTCAGCGAAGACCGCATCAAGGAAGCGCAGACGAGCCTCGGCCGCCTGCAGACGACGCAGGGCTATGTGGAAGAGCTCGTGAAGAAAACGGGTGACGGCGACACGGCGGCCGCTCTTGCCGAAAAGGCGGCGACCTGCAAAGCGGCATTCGATGCGGCCATGGATGATGACTTCAACACGGCGCTCGCCATCAGCGAGATGTTCGCGCTGTCGAAAGAAATCAACATCTATTTCCAGTCCGTCACGGACGGCGCAGCGTTCGACGCGAAGCATTTCGCGGACGTCAAAGCCGCTTGGGACGCCATGGCCGGCATCATCGGCCTGTTCGAGCAGCAGGAAGCAGCTGCGTCCGACGGCCTCGCCGAAAAGCTCATGGATCTCATCATCGCCATCCGCCAGGACGCGCGCAAGGAAAAGAACTGGGCGCTCGCCGACAAAATCCGCGATGAGCTCAAGGATGCGGGCGTCGCACTCGAGGATACGAAGAGCGGCGTGCGCTGGAAGCGCATCTGACGTATGAAATTTGAATCGTTCCAGCGCCTCGTCGCCATGATGTTCGAAGCGGATGACGCGGGGCATCTCATAGAGCGCCACGGCGAACTCACGGATTATGACATCCGTCAGATGAACTCCCTCGTCCTCGCCTATGTCGGCGACGCCTATTTCCACCTGTTCGTCCGTACACGCCTGCTTTCATTTGACCAGTCGAACGTCCGCGCGCTCCATGCGTTCAGCGCGCAGATCGTCTCGGCCGTCTGGCAGCACAAAGCGTATCTCGCGATCGAGCCGATGCTGACCGAGGACGAAAAAGCCATCTACCGCCGCGCGCGCAACGCGAAGAGCCATGCGCCGCGCAGCGCGACCGTCGCCGAATACCATTCGAGCACGGGATTCGAGGCGCTCTTGGGCAGCCTGTATCTGCGCCATGAGACGGCGCGTCTCGAAGAACTCGCCGAGGCGTCGTTCCAAGCCATCGCCCAGGCCATCATGAAAGACATCCACGAAAAGGAGACATGAATTTTGCCCATCAAGGTCAAACTGCTTGACTATACGCCGGAGCCCGAGCGCGTCGTCGCCATGGCTGCCCGGCTCTGTTACTCTGCCGTCGGCGCAGAAGAGCTCTCGGAAAAGCTCAGCGATGAAAAAGTCCGCGCCATGGTCAAGAAAATGGTGAAGCTCGGCCACGCCTCGACGATCGAGCATGTCTCGTTCACGTTCGGCGTCGAAGGCGTCAGCCGCGTGCTCACGCACCAGCTCGTGCGCCATCGCATCGCGAGCTACGACCAGCAGTCGCAACGCTATGTCGCTGCGCACGGCTTCCAGTACATCACGCCGCCGACGATTGCAGCGAATGCGGAAGCGAAAGCGAAATACGACAAGCTCATCGCCGACATCCGCAAGACGTACGACGAGCTCACGGCGCTCGGCATCCCGAAAGAGGACGCACGCTACGTCCTCGCCAACGCGACGGAGACGAAGATTCTCGTGACGATGAATGCACGCTCGCTGCTGCATTTCTTCAACCTGCGCTGCTGCTATCGCGCGCAATGGGAAATCCGCGACCTCGCGTACAAGATGCTCGCTGAGGTAAAAAAAGTCGCGCCGACGCTGTTCCACAACGCGGGCGCGAGCTGCGTCAACACGGGCCGCTGCCCGGAAGGCGACATGACATGCGGGCGCTTTGCAGAAATGATGAAACTGCGCGAGCCGGACGATTGAGGATGAAGCATGGATCGTTTTGAAAAAAAACATCGCACGCCAGCGAAAAAACATCTGCCGCATCGTGATACGCCACGAGAGAAACGCGATGCGCCACAAGAACTTCCCGACGACGTCCTTGTCGGCCGCAATGCCGTCGTCGAGGCGCTGAAGGCCGGGCGCGGCATCAATAAGATCTTGCTCGCGCATGGCGACCGGCCGCATGATATACAAGAGCTCGTCGCGCTCGCAAAAGAGCGCGGCGTTGTTGTGCAATCGGTGGAACGCTCGAAGATTGACGCGCTTGCGGCCGGCCATCGTCATCAAGGCGTGCTCGCATATGTCGCGCCCGTGCCGTATGTCGAGCTCGATGACATCTTGGCGCGCGCCGAGGCGAAGGGCGAGCCGCCGTTCCTCGTCTTGCTCGACGAGCTCGAGGATCCGCATAACCTCGGCGCGTTGCTGCGCACGGCGGACGCCGTCGGCGCGCATGGCATCCTCATCCCGCGCCGCCGCAGCGTGCCGCTCAACGCGACGGTCGCGAAGACGTCCGCTGGCGCGGTCGAGCACGTGCCAGTCGCGCGCATCGGCAACGTCGTGCAGACATTGAAATTGCTGAAAGAACGTGGCTGCTGGGTCGTCGGCGCGGACATGGACGGCACGCCGTACGACGCGGCCGACCTCACGGGCCCGCTCGTGCTCGTCGTCGGCAGCGAGGGCAAGGGCATGAGCCGCTTGACGAAGGAGACGTGTGACATCATCGTAAGCCTGCCGATGGTCGGCAAGATCAATTCGCTCAACGCGTCCGTCGCGGGCTCCGTCCTGATGTATGCGGCGCTGCGGCAGAGACTTTCGGTCAACAAGTAGGCCTGAAGTCCCTCAACTTGACGCAACCCTCTTTTTTGCGGTATAATCTCCTTTGTAAAAGAAAAAGAGTAAAGAACACACGAAGGGGAACGTGCGTATGGAAGCAGAAGCGAATGAAAACATGGGGATGAGCCCCGAAGAGATCAACGAATTCGATCATCTGACGGACGAGGAGCTCATCACCGAGATCAAAGACCATTGCAACAGCACGGCGCTCGATTACCTCATCAACAAATACCGGAATTTCGTGCGCGCGAAAGCACGCTCGTATTTCCTCATCGGCGCGGATCGCGAGGACATCATCCAAGAGGGCATGATCGGCTTTTACAAGGCCGTGCGCGATTTCCGCAACGACAAGCTCGCGTCGTTCCGCGCGTTCGCCGAGCTCTGCGTCACGCGCCAGATCATCACGGCCATCAAGACGGCGACGCGGCAGAAGCACATCCCGCTGAACTCGTACATCTCGCTGAACAAGCCGATTTACGACGAGGACAGCGACCGCACGCTCCTCGATGTGCTCTCGGGCGCGAAGGTGTCCGACCCCGAAGAGCTCGTCATCAGCCAGGAGGAGTTCGGCGACATCGAGAAAAAGATGGAAGAGATCCTCTCCGATCTCGAGTGGAAAGTCCTCATGAGCTACCTCGATGGCAAGTCGTATCAGGAAATCGCCGGCGACCTTCATCGTCATGTGAAATCCATCGACAACGCGCTCCAGCGCGTGAAGCGCAAGCTCGAAAAATACATGGAAAACCGCGGCGAGGGCATCGACCTCTCGACGGTTTACCACGGCCTTTCGGCCATCAACCGCCGCCGCATGGACGGCCCGAGCGGCTACGTCGGCTATGAGGCGCCGGACGGGTACGAAGACCCTTGATGTATCTTGACAATTCTTTTCAGTTATCGTAATATAAAGTCGTCGCAAGACCAAAATTGCATAGGACAAGAGCAGGTGTCGCAAGACTCAATAGAGAAGCCGGTACGGATGCCGCAAGGCATCGAGTCCGGCGCGGTCCCGCCACTGTAGGGGGAGCGCTTCCGCATGGACGCCACTGAAGAGGGCAGAGCCTCTTTGGGAAGGCGCGGAGGCGCAATGAACCAAGCCAGGAGAACTGCCTGCTGCATAGTCACCGCATGACCCACGAGAGATGGGAAGGGGACTCGGAGCAGCAGTATGCTTTGGCCTTTTTCCGTGGGGAAAAAGGTCTTTTTTCATGTATTGCCAGAAGAGGCAAGGGGGATTTTTCTATGAAGAACTGGAAAAACGTGCTCGCTGCATCGCTCGCCGCTACGGCGCTCGTCGGCTTTGCGCCGCAGGCGGACGCGGCCTATTCTCTGAATCCGGAAGTCAAGGACGCGACGCCGGCGCTCCTCGAAGCGTCGCAGATCGGTGTGCTGAAGCATGAGACGCCGGAGCTCCAGAACCTCGCGAACAAGGATGCCATCGTCGTCATGAGCTTTGGCACGACGTTCAAGGATACGCGTGAGAAGACGATCGACGCGACAGTTGCGGAGATCCAGGCCGCGCATCCGGACGTCAAAGTCGTCACGGCGTTCACGAGCCACATCATCATCGACCGCATCGCGGCGAAAGAGGGCATCAAGTATCCGACGCCGGAAGAGGCGCTCGAGCAGCTCAAGGCCGAGGGCTACAGCCGCATCGCGCTCGCGACGCTCGACGTCATCCCGGGCATGGAGTATGCGTATGACAAGGGCGTGTACGACAACTACAAGAACGAGTTCAAGAAGATGACGCTCGGCACGTCGCTCATGTATTGGCAGGGCCAGGAAGACCAGGCCGATGACGTGACGGAGACGATTAACGCGCTGAAGTCGCAGTTCCCGAAGCAGGGCAAGAGCGATGCCATCCTCATCATGGCGCATGGCACGCCGCAGGTTTCGAACGCGTACTATTCCGTCATCCAGGCGAAGATCGACGAGATGGGCCTCAAGAACGTCTACGTCTACACGGTCGAAGGCTGGCCGTCCCTCGAGACGGTGCTGCCGAAGCTGAAGGCGAACGGCATCAAGCACATCACGCTCATGCCGATGATGATGGTCGCCGGCGATCATGCGAACAATGACATGGCGGGCGATGAGCCGGACAGCCACAAGTCGCAGCTCGAAGCCGAGGGTTTCACGGTCGACGCCTACATCCACGGCATCGGCGAGAACCAGCAGATCCGCGACCTCTACGTCCAGCGCGCGAATGACGCGTGGGATGCGCTCGAAGCTGAGTAATCCCGCTTTCATCCAAACAACCAACCTCCGGGCAGGGCATGTTCTACGGAATGTGCCCTGCTTTTTGTTTCCCTTTCGTCACGTCTTCGTGCTATACTGTGTCACAGCGAAATAAAACACAAAAGGAAGTTTCTTTCATGCCACAGATTCTTTTGAATGCCGATGATTTCGGCCGTCATGCCTGCATCAATGCGGCCGTGCGTGAAAGCGTCGAGCGCGGATTGCTTCGTTCGGCGAGCCTCATGGCGGGCGAGCCGGCGTTCGACGATGCTGTCGATATCGCAAAGGCGCATCCGACGCTCGGCGTCGGCATCCATTTCACGCTCGTTGACGGGCGGCCGGTGCTACCGCCGGAAAACATCCCGTCGCTCGTGGGCACGGACAGCCGCTTCCGTCCGGAACATGGCGCGTTCGTCAAAGACTTTCTTCGCGGCCGCATCCGCCGCACGGACATCCGACGCGAGCTCATGGCGCAAGCAGAAAAGATCGTCGCGGCGGGGATTCATCCCGACCATGTCGACAGCCATCAGCACATCCACATGCTGCCGGGGATTTTTTCGATCGCGCTCGATGTGGCGGAATCGTTCGGCATCCGTGCCGTGCGCATCTCGCAGGTCGATGTCGGGGAAAGCGCGTGGCTCGCGGGCGGGCTCGGCGACATCATCGGACGCGCGGGGCTCTATGCGCTTGGCGTGCGCGCGCGGAGGCTCGCGCGGCGGCGCGGGTTTGCCGCGCCCGCGCATTTCGCCGGTCTCGTCGCGGGCGCGGCGGTCACGCCGGCGTTCCTCGTGCAGCTCGCAGATTCTTTGGCGCGCACGAAGAACGCAGGCGCGACGGAAGTCATGATGCATCCGGGCACGTCGAACGCTGCGCTCGTGCCGTTCACGCGGTGGCAGCATGATTTCGAAGTGGAGTTTACTGCCGCGACGTCGGCGGACGTGCGCGCAGCGTTTTCAAAAAATGCGCTGACGAGTGTCCGTTTCTCGGAAATCCTGTTATAATGGAAGGCATGCAGGAGGAAACGACATGGCAGAACGCATGGAAGAAACGAATCTCACGAAATTACAGAAGGACATCATCGTCTTTTATCATCGCAATCCGTTCATCGAATATCTTCACGCGCAGGTCATCGCGACGGACGACGGCGGCGTGCACCTCGAGCTCCAGGTCGAGGACGAGCACACGAACCTCTACGGCATCGTGCACGGCGGCGTGCTCATGACGCTCGCGGACACGGCCTGCGGCGCGGCATGCCTCGCGAAGAACAAGAAGGTCGTGACGATCGACCTCGGCATGGACTTCATGCACTCCGTGCCGCTGACGACGCGCCTCATCGCGAAGGGCACGGTGCTCCACGACGGCCGCCGCACGATGACGTGCGAGAGCGAGATCCGCGATGCGGCGGGCAAACTCTACGCAAAAGGGCACGGGACGTTCTACGTGCTCGGATTGTTCGAGGAAGAGGACGAGGAATAAGCACATTTCTACCAGACAATGGAGGTTATCGATATGGCACAGTTGACGCTCGAGCAAGCGAAAAGCATTTTGAAGAAGCACACGACGGAGGAACACCTCTTCACGCACGCAGCGGCGGTCAGCGCGGCGATGGGCGCGATGGCGGAGCATTTCGGCGAGGACAAAGGCTATTGGGAGGCCGTCGGTTATCTCCATGATGTCGATTACGAAAAATTCCCGGATGAGCACTGCAAGCACGTGCGCGAGCTCTTGGTGCCGGAGGGCGTTGATGACGAGACAATCGAGACGATCATCTCGCACGGTTGGGGGCTCTGCGTCGACGAGCCGGAACCGGCGACGCCGATCCAGAAGAGCCTCTACACGGTCGATGAGCTCACGGGCATCGTGCAGGCCTACGGCCTCATGCGCCCCGAGGGGCTCGACGGCATGGCCGTGAAGTCGCTGAAGAAGAAGTTCAAGGACAAGCGCTTCGCGGCGAAGTGCAACCGCGACGTCATCAAGCAGGGCTTTGCGATGCTTGGCATGGAGGCCGGCGACGTCATGGAGTGCTGCATCAAAGGGATGCAGGCGCACAAGGAAGAGCTCGGATTCTGATTTGCTGAAGCTGTGCGGCGGCGGGCGTGTTCCTGCCGCCGTTTTGTTATGCAGGCGTTATGATTC
>NZ_JALFCU010000007.1 GCF_022771645.1 Selenomonas sp. | reverse complement strand
CCTCATGACGAGCTTTGCGTTCATCATCGGCTGCCTGCCGCTCGCGGTGGCGAGTGGCGCCGGTGCTGCCGCGCGTAACGGCATGGGCGTCGCCGTCGTCGGCGGCATGCTGTTCGCGACGGCGATGGGCATCTTCCTGATCCCCATCTTCTTCGTCGCGACGGAATGGCTCGCCGCGAAGCTCGGCATCACGCCGAAGCACAAGAAAAAGACGTCGATCGATTATATGTGATTGTTTCGGATTCGCCGCACGCATGTGCGGCGAATTTTTTTCGACGTGTTCTTTTCATTGAGATTTTGGAAAAGTCCCTGTATAATAGAAATGATTTTGATTGCAAACGTTCTTATGGTAGGAGGAAAATTCCATGTTCCCACATATCGGTATCCCTGAACTGCTCGTCATCCTCGTCATCGCGCTCGTCGTCTTCGGCCCCGGCAAGCTGCCGGACGTCGGCAAGGCGCTCGGCAAGAGCATCCGTGAGTTCAAGTCCGCGAGCAACGAAGAAGAGAAGAAGACGATCGACGTCGCCGCGAAGGACGATGACAAGGCGGAGAAAAAATGACGGAGGGGTCAAAGCCGGAAAACGAACAGCCATCGCAGGACGCGCCGTTCACCGAACCGGAAGCCAATCCGCCGGACGCACCGCCGGAAGAGGTAATGGAAGCAGCACAAACCGCGGATGCGGCGGCCGTTGCGGCGACGTCCGCAGACAAAGCGGAACCGTCCGAGGATGCGGCGGACGAACCAGCGGATGACGGCTCGATGTCGCTGATCGCGCATCTGACGGAACTGCGCGCGCGCCTCATCAAATGCGTCATCGCCATCACGCTCGGCAGCGGCGTCGGCTATTATTTCCTCGATGACATCATGCACTACCTGACCGCGCCTGCAGGCAAGCTCTACTATATGCAGCCGTCCGAGGCGTTTTTCACGTACCTGAAAGTCTCGATCGCGGCCGGCTTCCTTGTCGCGCTGCCCGTGATTTTCTATCAGGTCTGGATGTTCTTTTTGCCCGCACTCACGCGGCGCGAACGCATCGTGCTCGGCCTCATCGTGCCGGCGTCTGTGCTGCTGTTCTTCGGCGGCCTCGCGTTCTCGTTCTTCCTCGTGTTCCCGGCCGCCGTGCAGTTCTTCCTCGGCTTCGGCAACATGGAGCTCGAGGCGCTGTTCTCCGTCGACAAGTATTTCGATTTCGTCATCTGGTTCGTCTTGCCGTTCGGCTTCGTCTTCGAACTGCCGCTCGTCATGATCATCCTTGCGAAAATCGGCATCGTGAAGTCGAGCTTCCTCGGCAAATACCAGCGCGTCGTCTTCTTCCTCGCGTTCGTCATCGCCGCGATGATCACCCCGACGCCCGACGTCTTCACCCAGACGATGATCGCCGTGCCGATGTTCCTCTTGTACGAGGTCGGGTATCTCATCGTGCGGTATATCATGCGAAAATAAATCATTTTTGCCATCAAAAAATCTCCACCTTGCCAGCGGAGATTTTTTTTGTGATATACTAAAAAGAAAACAGGGAAAGCAGGTGCAAGCCATGAAGATGATTATGCCTATCGGGGTCGATGATTTCAAGAAAGCGCGAGAAGACTATTATTTTGTTGACAAGACGAGCTTCATTTCTGATTTTTTCCAGACGCATTCAGAGGTCACGCTCATCACGCGGCCGCGCCGGTTCGGCAAGACGCTGACACTGTCGATGCTGCGGTATTTCTTTGACATCGAGGGCGCGGACGAGCATCGGAAGCTGTTTGACGGCCTCGCGATTTCCCGCGATGCGGCTATGATGGCGGAGATGGGGACGCGGCCCGTGCTGTTCCTGACGCTGCGCGGATGGAAGGCGCTCGATTGGCCATCGATGCAGGCGATGATCGCCAATGGCTTGCAGCAAGTGGCGCGCGAGCAAGTCATCTTGCGCGAGAGCAGCCGTGTGGACGAAGAAGATCGCAACATGCTCCAAGCGATGTATCGCTCGGAAGCGCCGTTTGAAAAATTGAAGACAGCGCTCGCGATGCTCCTGCGCATGCTTGAAGCGCAGTATGGAAAACAGCCGATCTTGCTCCTCGACGAATATGACGTGCCCATCCAGTCGGCATGGGAGCATGGCTTCTACATGGAAGCCATCGATTTCTTCCGTACGTTCCTCACGACAGCGCTGAAGACGAATCCGTCGCTTGATTTCGCCGTGCTGACGGGCGTGCTGCGCATTTCGAAAGAGAGCATTTTTTCGGATTTGAACAATCTTTCCGTCGACAGCGTCCTGCAGATGAAATATCCGACGGCGCTCGGCTTCACGCCGGAGGAAGTGCAGAAGCTCGCCGCCGACCTCGGCCATGCCGACAAGATGGCGGAGCTCCGCACATGGTATGACGGCTACCGGTTTGACGGCCATGAAATCTACAACCCGTGGTCGGTGCTGAATTATTTTGCATATGGTTGTGAGCCAGCTGCGTATTGGGTGAACACGTCGGGCAACGCCGTCATCGCCGAACTCATGAAAAGCGCGGACCGTGAACATTTCGAACGCCTCGAGACACTCCAGCAGGGCGGGACGGTGCAGGGCTATCTGCGCGAGGGCGTCATCTACGACGACATCGGAAAGGACGAAGACGCCCTCTACACGATGCTCTGCACGACGGGCTACCTGACGATTGCAGGAATACGTCGCCTCGGGACGGAAAGGCAATACACGTTGCGTCTCCCGAATCTTGAAATGCAAGCGCTGCTCAGCATTGAGATCGTGAAGCGCTACCAGAACGGCTACAGCAAGTCCATGCTCGTGCGGTTGATGGACTGGATGTTCGACGGCGATGTCGAACGGCTCGAAGACGGGCTCGGCAGCTACCTCGAGCGCGTGGCGAGCACGTTCGACACGGCGAAGGGAAAAGAAGCGTTCTATCACGGCTTCATCCTCGGACTGACGGCCGTCCTCGTGCCGGATTACGAAGTCCGCTCGAATCGCGAATCCGGCTACGGACGCTACGACGTTGCCATCTTGCCAAAAGCCAAAGGCCAGCCCGGCGTCGTGATGGAACTCAAGATCGCGGAAAGCGAAGACGAGCTCGCCGCAAAAGCGGAAGAAGCGCTGGCGCAGATCCAGACGCATGACTACGCCAACGAACTGAAAGCGCGCGAAGCGAACCCGCTTCGTTGCTTCGGCATGGCGTTCTGCGGAAAGACGGCTTGCGTGCGGATGGCGTGAACGTTTATAATAGACGTGTTTGATTTCATTGTTACAGGAGGGAAACCTTTGGCATATCAAGATTTGCGTGAGTTCATCGCGGCGCTCGAAGCGAGGGGGCTTTTGCGGCGCATCACGGAGCCGGTCGACTGCCATCTCGAGATCACGGAGATCACGGATCGCGTGTCGAAGATGGAGGGGAAGGACAACGTTGCGCTGCTCTTCGAGAACGTGAAGGGCTACGACATGCCGGTGCTCATGAATGCGTTTGGCAGCTACGAGCGCATGGCGCTGGCGCTCGGCGTGGAAAAACTTGACGACGTCGGCGACGAGATCCGCGAGATTTTGCGCATCCCGTACATTTCTCTGCAGCACAAGATGGACGTCGTGTCGCTGATACCGATGGCGAAAAAAGCCATCAATTTCCCGAAATATGTGAAAAAAGCGCCGTGCAAGGAAGTCGTGGAGATGGAGCCCGACCTCGACAAGCTGCCGATCCTCACATGCTGGCCGCAGGACGGCGGACCGTTCATCACGCTGCCGCTCGTCTTCACGAAAAATCCAAAGACGGGCAAGCGCAACGTCGGCATGTACCGCTTGCAGAAATATGACAAGCAGACGACGGGCATGCATTGGCACATCCACAAGAACGGCGCGGACAATTTCCGTGACACGAAGGCGGCGGGCGGCGAAAAGATTGAGGTCGCCGTGGCCATCGGCGCCGATCCCGTGCTGACGTACGCCGCGACGGCGCCGTTGCCGCGCGACGTGGACGAAATGGTGTTCGCGGGCTTCCTGCGGCACAAGTCCGTCGAGATGGTGAAATGCAAGACGGTCGATGTCGAGGTGCCGGCCGGCGCGGAAATCGTGCTCGAGGGCTACGTGCGCACGGACGAAATGCGCCGCGAGGGGCCGTTCGGCGACCATACGGGCTATTATTCGCTCGCGGATGATTATCCCGTGTTCCACGTGACGTGCATCACGCACCGCAAAGACCCGATATACGCGGCGACCATCGTCGGCAAACCGCCGATGGAGGACTGCTACCTCGCGAAGGCGACGGAGCGCATTTTCCTGCCGCTCTTGCAGCAGATGGTGCCGGAGATCATCGACATCAACATGCCGCTCGAGGGCGTGTTCCACGATTGCTGCGTCGTCTCGATCGACAAGCGCTATCCCATGCAGGCGCGCAAGGTCATGCACGCGCTCTGGGGCATGGGGCAGATGATGAACGTCAAGATGATCATCGTCGTCGACAAGCATGTCAACGTGCAGGAAATGAAAGAGGTCTGGTGGCGCGTCTTTAACAACATCGACGCCAAGCACGACCTCGAGATCGTCGAAGGGCCCTTGGACGTGCTTGACCATTCGTCGCCCATGGCGAAATGGGGCGCGAAGCTCGGCATCGACGCGACGAAGACGTGGCCGGAGGAAGGCCACACGCGCGAGTGGCCGGATGAAATCGCGATGAGCGATGATGTGAAAGCGAAAGTGGATGCCATCTGGAGCCGTCTGGGCCTCTCGCCGAAGGGGGCAACGCATTGATCGACATCAAGGCGCACCTCAACAACATCGCGCTGCATCATACGATTTTTGACCTGCCATTCGCGTACATCGGCGCACTGATGGCGTCGGGCGGCAACCCGGGTTGGGAGACGATCCTCTGGATCACCGTCGCGCTGACGTCGGCGCGTGCGGCGGCGCTCGCGATCGACAACCTCGCCGACCTGAAGTATGACAGTCAGCAGCCGCGCATGGCGTACCGCGCCATGGTCGCGGGGCGCATCTCGAAACGGGAGGCGCTCATTTTCATCGCGCTCTGTTTCGTCGTGCTGATTTTCGCCGTGCTGCAACTGCGGCCGATTTGTATTTACCTGCTGCCGATTGCGGCGCTGCCGTGCATCATCTATCCGTTCACGAAGCGCTTCACGGGCTACTGCCATGTCTTCCTTGGCATCGCCATCGCCATGGCGCCGGCGGGCGGCTGGGTCGCGGCGGGCGGCGAGGTGATCTCGTTCCCGCTCCTCGTGCTCTGCATCGGCGTCGTGTTCTGGATGGCGGGATTCGACGGCATGTATGGCGCACAGGATCGCAAGTTCGACATGGAGCACGGCCTGCATTCGCTCGCGACGGAGCACGGTTCGAAGAACGCGTTCGGCATCGCACGCAACTACCATCTGTTCGCGTTTTTCGCGTTCCTCAGCGCCGGCATCCTCGTGCGCATCGCGTGGCCGTACTACATCGGCGTTGTCATCGCGGGCGCGGTGCTCATCTACCAGCATCGCATCTTGAAATGGAATGATTTCCACCATCTCAACCAACGCTATTTCATGCGCAATGGCCTCGTGTCCATCGCGCTGTTCCTCTTTACCTGGGCGAGCTACCTCATCGGGTGACTCTGCGGAAAGGATGGGTTCTATGACAGCAAGACTGCTTTCGGGCAAGGAATTTGCGGCAAAGTTCAAGGAGGACGCGGCACAGCGCGCCCGCGCCCTTGAGGCGAAAACGGGCGTGACGCCGGGACTCGCCGTCATCATCGTCGGCGAAGACCCCGCGTCGCAGGTCTACGTGCGCAACAAAGACCGCGCCTGCGCCGAGCTCGGCATTTATTCGCAGGTCATCCGCATGGCGGCGGACACGACGAAGGACGCGCTGCTCGCGAAGATCGACGAGCTGAACTACGACAAGCGCATCCACGGCATCCTCGTCCAGCTGCCATTGCCGGAGGGGCTGCACGCGGAGGAAAAAGCCATCCTCGACCGCATCGACCCGGCAAAAGACGTCGACGGCTTCCACCCTGTGAACGTCGGCCGTCTCGCGCTCGGCGAGCCCGCGCTCGTGCCGTGCACGCCACATGGCTGCCTGAAGATGCTCGAGCTCGCGGACATCCCCATCGACGGGCAGCGCGCCGTCATCGTCGGCCGCAGCAACATCGTCGGCAAGCCGATGGCGCAGCTCTTGCTCGCGAAAAACGCGACGGTCACGATCTGCCACAGCCACACGAAAGACCTCGCGAGCGTCACGCGCGAGGCCGACATCCTCGTCGCCGCCGTCGGCAAGCCGAGATTCATCACGGCGGACATGGTGAAGCCCGGCGCGACGGTCATCGACGTCGGCATCAACCGCATCGCGCCGAAGAAACTCGTCGGCGATGTGGATTTCGAGGCGGTCAGCGAAGTTGCCGGGGCCATCACGCCCGTGCCGGGCGGCGTGGGCCTGCTGACGGTCGCCATGCTGATGGAGAATGTCGTGACGGCTGCCGAACTGCAGCTTGCAAAATAAGGAGGAAGCGCCCATGAAAACCGATGTCGAAATCGCACAGGAAGCCGAGATGCGTCCGATTCAGGAGATCGCCGCGAAGCTGGGCATCACGGACGACGAGTTGGAACTTTATGGAAAATACAAGGCGAAAGTCACGCCAGAGGCGTTCGCCCGCGTGAAGGGCGAACCGAACGGCAAGCTGATCCTCGTCACGGCCATCAACCCGACGCCAGCGGGCGAAGGGAAGACGACGACGAGCGTCGGCCTCGCCGATGCGTTCCACCGCCTTGGCAAGAAGACGGCCGTCGCGCTGCGCGAGCCGTCGCTCGGCCCGTGCTTCGGCCTGAAGGGCGGCGCCGCGGGCGGCGGCTATGCGCAGGTCGTGCCGATGGAGGACATCAACCTCCATTTCACGGGCGACTTCCACGCCATCACGACGGCGCACAACCTGCTCGCGGCCGTCATCGACAACCACATCCAGCAGGGCAACGCGCTCGATATCGACGTGCGCCGCATCGTCTGGAAGCGCGTGCTTGATCTCAACGACCGCGCGCTCCGGAACGTCGTCATCGGCCTCGGCGGCAAGGCGCACGGCGTGCCGCGCGAGACGGGATTTGACATCACGGTCGCCTCGGAAATGATGGCGATCCTCTGCCTCTCGACGAGCCTCATGGACATGAAGCGCCGCCTCGGCGAAATCCTCGTCGCGTACAGTCGCGACGGCCGTCCCATCCGCGCGAAAGAGCTCGGCGTCACGGGCGCGCTGACGTTGCTGTTCAAGGACGCGATCAAGCCGAACCTCGTGCAGACGCTCGAAGGCACGCCCGCGTTCGTCCACGGCGGCCCGTTCGCGAACATCGCGCACGGTTGCAACAGCGTCATGGCGACGCAGTACGCGTTGAAATTCGCTGATGTCGTCGTCACGGAGGCCGGCTTCGGCGCCGACCTCGGCGCGGAAAAATTCCTCGACATCAAATGCCGCTTCGCGGGACTGAAGCCCGATGCCGTCGTCATCGTCGCGACGGTGCGCGCGCTGAAGATGCACGGCGGCCTGCCGAAAGACCAGCTCGCGACGCGCGACATGGCCGCGCTTGAAAAAGGCCTCGCGAACCTCACGAAGCACATCGAGAACATCCAGAAGTACGGCCTGCCTGCCGTCGTCGCCATCAACGCGTTCCCGACGGACACGAAGGAAGAACTCGACTTCGTCGAGCAGGCGTGTAACAAGCTCGGCGCGGAGGTCGCGCTCTCCGAAGTCTGGGCGAAAGGCGGCGAAGGCGGCCTCGAGCTCGCGAAGAAAGTCCTCGCGGCGACGGAACAGCCGAACAACTTCCATTTCATCTACGATGTCGAGAAGTCCATTCCCGAAAAGATCGAGACGATCACGCGCGAGATCTACGGCGGCGATGGCGTCGACTTCACGCCGGCCGCGAAGAAGCAGCTCGCCGAGATCGAAGAGCTCGACTTCGACAAGATGCCGGTCTGCATGGCGAAGACGCAATACTCGCTATCCGATGACGCGACAAAACTCGGCCGTCCGACGGGCTTCCGCATCACGGTCAAGGAATTGCGCGTAAGCGCGGGCGCGGGCTTCATCGTCGCGCTGACGGGCAACATCCTCACGATGCCCGGCCTGCCGAAACATCCGGCAGCGGAGAACATGGACATCGACGAAGACGGCAAGATCACGGGCTTGTTCTGAGGACGCAGTATGTATCATGTCACGGCAGACGAGCGGACGTACCTCCTGTTCCTGTTCGGCCTCTTGAACCGGATCATCACATCAGAGGCCATCGTCGAAACTCCGATGATGCGCCATTATGAGGCGATGGCCACGGCGGCGTGGCACATGGAGGAGGGAGGCCGGACCGTTGCGCAGCTCGCTGCCGTCCATGCGCGTGCAGCGGGCGCGTATGAAGTGTTCGGCCGCATCGAGCATCGTGCCGTCTTGTCAGAACTTCGTGCGAAAGAGCGATTGTCGCCTGATGCGGGGAAAACATGGGGCCTTCCGTTGACGCCTCCGCAGGCACAAACGTTTTTTGCCGCGCTCTTCCGCTTTTTCGGCATGACGCTCGCAAAGACCTTGCGCGGCGCGTGGGATGCGGACGGCGTGCGGCTGCTGTATCGTGAACTCTGCAGGACGCTCGGCGACCGTCAGCGCTTCCTCGCTTTTGCATGCGATCAATGTGCTGCGATGGGAATCGCGCCGTCTGCGATGGCGACTGTCTTGCGCGCAGAACGAGATTCTGCGGCGCGGCCGTGCGATGAGCAGACCGTCGCCGTCATCACGTGCGTGAATGATGAAGCGCGCTATAGCGCCTGCCGGTCGCGCCTGGCGCAGCTCGTGCTCCCCGAGGGCATGGCGCTCGACTTCGTGCCTGTGCGTCACGCTGCGTCGATGTGCGCGGGCTATGAAGAAGGACGCATCGCGACGGACGCGAAGTACAAGCTGTATCTCCATCAAGACATGCTGCTCGAACAGCCGGAGGCCTTGCGCGTGATCGTGCCGTATTTCCAGCAGCATCCCGAGGTCGGCCTCATCGGCCTCGCAGGCAGCCGCGTGTGGCGCGCGAATGGCATCTGGTGGGAAGACCCGAGCATCTACCTGCATCTCGTCGAAGGCGATGGCATAGGGCGGCCGCAACGGCAGCTGGCCATCGGGACGATGGCGGGCGCATGGCTGCGCGTGGCGATGCTCGATGGCATTTTCCTCATGACGCAGGCGGATGTGCCGTGGCGCGCGGATCGTTTTCGCGGCTGGCATTTTTACGATGCCTCCGCCTGTGCGGAGTATCGTCGTGCCGGCTACGAGATTGCCGTGCCGCGCCAGGACACGCCGTGGTTCACGCATCTCGGCGGCGGGAAGGAGCTCGATGATGTCTACCATTATTGGCGCGGCGTCTTTTTCGAAACATATGGCGATGATATCGCAAAAAATTAAATCTTCTTGCAACTTGACATTTTTGCTCGCGGCGGCTACACTAGAGGTATACAGAAAACAACATAACACCTATGCAAGTCGAGGATAGATGCAACGGCGCATCATGATCGGCCGCTTGCAAGAGCGTGTGCTTTTGCTCATACAGGCAGTCTTCCATCAGGGAGGCTGCTTTTTGCATTTTTTGGAAACGGATTCTGTTTGTTTTGGAATCATGTCGAAGGAGGGTATTCATCATGACAACTGCAAAACCCCAAAGCACGTTCCACCGGATGGGCCTCCCCATCGCCATCGTCGTGCTGCTCGCCGTCCTCATGCTGCCGACACCCGCCGACCTCTCGTCGGCCGGCCACCGCATGATCGGCATCCTCATTTTCTCCGTCATCATCTGGATGACCGAGGCCGTCTCGTACCCGGTCTCGTCGGGCATCATCATCTCGCTCATGGCGTTCCTCCTCGGGACGGCGCCGGACATGGCGAACCCGTCGAAGATTCTCGGCACGTCCGCAGGCCTGAAGCTCGCGCTCGCCGGCTTCTCGTCGTCGGCGCTCGCGCTCGTCGGCGCGGCGATGTTCATCGCGGCCGCCATGATGAAGACGGGGCTCGACAAGCGCATCGCGCTGTTCGTCCTTTCGAAGATCGGCGCGCGGACGAACCACGTCCTCGCCGGCGTCATCCTCACGGGCTTTGTGTTGAGCTTCTTCGTGCCGAGCACGACGGCGCGCGTCAGTTGCATGGTGCCGATCGTCATGGGCATCATCGCCGTGTTCGGCGTTTCGCGCAAGAGCAAGTTCGCCGCCATCATGCTCATCGCCGTCGCGCAGGCTGATTCCATCTGGAACGTCGGCATTAAGACGGCCGCTGCGCAGAACATGGTCGCGCTCGGCTTCATCGAGAAGCAGCTCGGCACGACGATCAGCTGGCTCGACTGGTTCATCGCCGCCGCACCGTTCGCCGTCATCATGAGCGCGCTGCTGTATTTCGTCTTGCTGAAAATGATGCCGCCGGAAATGGATGAGATCGAGGGCGGCAAGGAAAAAATCGCGAACGAGCTCAAGGCGCTCGGTCCTATGGGCAGCGACGAAAAGAAGCTCATGATCCTCTCGTGCATCCTGCTGTTCTTCTGGGCGACGGAGAAAAAACTCCACACGTTCGACACGAGCTCGACGACGATCGTCGCCATCACGCTCATGATGCTCCCCAGCATCGGCATCATGACGTGGAAGGAAGCGCAGCAGCGCATCGGATGGGGCACGCTCATGCTCTTCGGCGTCGGCATCAGCCTCGGATCGGCCATCCTCTCGACGAAGGCCGGTGCGTGGATCGCGCATGAGATCGTCGGGACATTCCATCTTTTTGACGCGACGGGCTTCTTCATCATCGCCATCCTCGCGCTGTTCCTCATCGTCATCCATCTCGGCTTCGCGAGCGCGACGGCGCTGTCGTCCGCGATGATTCCGATCTGCATCTCCGTCCTGCAGGGCGCGGCGGAGCATAACCCGCTGAACGTCGTCGGCATGGTGATGATCCTGCAGTACACGATCTGCTTCGGCTTCATCCTGCCCGTCAACGCGCCGCAGAACATGATCGCCTACAGCACGGAGACGTTCGAAGTCAAAGACTTCATCAAGACCGGCATCCCGCTGACCATCCTCGCATACCTCGTGACGCTGCTGCTCACGAAGACGTACTGGACATGGATGGGGCTCGTGCTGTGAGTTGTAAATCGATGATACCTGAATGGTAAGGAGGCTGTTGCAGTTAGCGATTTTTCGCTACTGCGCAGCCTTTTCTTTGTGTCATGGAGACAAGTGGTGACATAACTGCAACATCTCTTTTTATTTGCAAAGAGGATTTTTCCAATTCGTGGAGAATTTCATAAGAGAAATGAGAAGCGTCCCACGGCGGCGGAGGACTGGAGAGAGGTGTTGCCGATGCATGCGGATGTGATTTTGAAATGGGCGCGGGAGCATGCGCATGGACAGTGGATGACGGAGAAGGAGTTCGACTTTTTGTTCTGTGATTTCTTCAGCAAGCGGCAGCTGCGGGAGATTCGCCAGATTTTGAATGACAATGGCATTGTATTCGTGAAGGAACTGCCGGCCGAGGCGTTGGAGACGGTGCCAGCATCAGAAGTATCAGAAGTATCGGAAGCAACGAAAGTGGAAGACGCCGCAGTGACGGCTGCGGAGGCGGACGATGATGCATTTGATACGGAGGATGCGTTGCAGCAGGATCAGGACTGGGGGGATAGCGCAGAGGTTGGCGAGGATACGCGGCCGTTTGATGAGCAGACGCGGCTCGCGCATGAGTGGAATCTGCCTCGTTCGAATCTCTCGAATGAGGTGTTGTGCCAGATGATTCAGGAGGGAAACCGTCAGGCGCGGCAGGATCTCCTCGTGAACAATCGAAACCTTGTCCTTGCCTATGTGCAACGCTATCTCCGTTCACCATGGTGCCACCTTTCCAAGGAGGATTTGGAGCAGATTGGGTTGGAGGGCATGCTGAAGGCGGCGGAGCGCTACGATCCAAAGCGGGCGAAGTTTTCCACGTATGCGACGTTCTGGATTCGGCAGGCGATCGAGCGGGCAATGATGGACGAGGGCACGATGATTCGCGTGCCGGTTCACATGCATGAATTCATCCGCAAAGTGACGCGCATGGACAGTGAGCTGGACCGCGATGGCGTGAAGGATAAGGAAAAGCGATGGCGGAAGATTGCAGCATCACTAAACAAGCTGGACAAGTCCGTGACCTTCGCACATGTGCAGCGGGCGTTTGCCATCCGTGATATGTTTTTGCACTATGCATCGCTCGACATGCCGGTCGGCGAGGATGGCGATACGTCACTTGGCGATTTCATGGCGGACGAGACGGAGCCGGATGTGGATGCGTTGCTTTGGAAGGAAGAATTCCGCAATATCATGATGGAGCTGCTCGAGGATTTGAAGCCGCGCGAAGCGCGCGTCCTCATGATGCGATACGGACTTGACGACGGAAGACCGAAGACGCTCGAGGAAGTCGGACAGGCCTTGGGCGTGACGCGCGAACGCATCCGCCAGATCGAAAGCAGGGCGCTCCGACGTCTCCAGCACACAGTGAAACGCTCTGTTCACTATTCTATATTGAAAGAGGCATGTCATGAACATCCAGACCCACATCGCATCGAAAATCAAGAACCTCCAAAGCGAACCTGACACGATCGTCGTGCTCCAGGGCGTGCCGCTGGCGATACTGCCGGACGCATTCGCCGCCGAGCTCGCCACGATTGACTGGGCGGCGCTGCTTTCGCATCCGATTAACTATTTCACGCAGGAGATCGTCACGAAACAGCGCCACGTGCTGCTCATCGAAGAATACCGGTTGCTGAAGGCGTATCTTTTGACAGAGTTCCCCGAAATCATGATCGTGCGGAACAATCTCTACATCGACACATACCCCGTCGCGGCCGCGTGGCCGGCGGACGTGCGCACGGCACTCCTCGCGCATTTCGATGCGGATGCCGGCGAGGAGACGGACCTGCGGGCGGCGGAGAACGCGATGGGGATTTACGGCGCGCTCTTCGAGCAGGACGGCCGCCTCTATGCCGCGTACCCCGAGGAGGAGACGTCGTCGAAAGTCTTTGACGAGCCGCTGTTCGACGAAGTCGCGAGGAAGCTGCCGACGCAGAAAGCGGAAAAGGCGCGGAACCTGCTCGACGAGACGGACTACCTCGCGCTCGTGTGCGAGGTACTGGAAAAACCTGCAGGCCCAGTCGCGCTGCGCATCACAGATTATACCGGTGGGAAGGAGCGATTGCAGCAGCGGCTCGTGCTGCTCGCGTCCGTCGCGGACGTGCAGCTCGTTCTCGCCGAGGAAGCCGCGCCGTCGGAGACGTTCGAGCATCGCGCCATCTATACCGAGCTCTTGCAGACGTACTGGCACGCCGATGCCTTCCGCACCTTCCAGGTATACGATCTTGCGGCGCTCGCGCGTGGGGAGAAGAAGCTCCGCACGGTCTCGCAGGAGGCCGTCATCGCGCAGTTCGTGCAGGAGGCCGAGGCGTGCGGGCGCGGCGAGCAGCCGCGCGACCTTTTCGTCACGGCGCCGACGGGCGCGGGCAAGTCCGCGATGTTCCAGATCCCCGCGATGGTCCTCGCGAAAGAGCAGAAGCTCATGACGCTCGTCATCTCGCCGCTCATCGGCCTCATGAACGACCAGGTCGCCGGCCTCGAAGGCCGCACGTATGCCGGTGCGGCGACGATCAACTCCGACATCACGCCGATTCAAAAGCAAGAGATCATGGCAAAGGTCCAGGATGGCACGTATGATATCCTGTACCTTTCGCCCGAGACGCTGCTCGCGCGCAGTGACGTCGAGCAGCTTATCGGCGATCGCACGCTCGGCGCCATCGTTGTCGATGAGGCGCACATCGTCACGACGTGGGGCAAGCAGTTCCGCCCCGATTACTGGTACCTTGGCGACCATATCCGCAAGCTCCGCAAGCATCAGATTCAGGAAAAAGCGCGCGATTTCCTCGTTGCGGCCTTCACGGCGACGGCCATCTACGGCGGTCGCGAGGACATGTACGGCGAGACCATCGACAGCCTTCACATGATTGAGCCCATTACGTATCTCGGTTACGTCAAGCGCGCGGACGACATCCACATCACCATCGAGCCTTTGGAGACGGAGAAGGGCGGACGCTTCGAGTACGAGCTCGATAAATTCAAAAAGCTCGAAGCGTTGATCAAAGGCGCTTTGATGGTTGAGCGCAAGACGCTCATTTATTTCCCGACGGTCAGCCTCATTCGCAAGTTCTGGGACTACCTCGGCGGCAGTACGAAAAAGCGGTCTATCGCCATGTATTACGGCTCGATGGACAGCCGCGAGAAGCAGGCGAACTACGAAGCGTTCCTCAAAGGTGGAAAGCCCATCATGCTCGCGACGAAAGCCTTTGGCATGGGTATCGACATCGACGACATCGAAAACATTATCCACTTCGCGCCGACGGGGAACGTTTGCGACTATGTGCAGGAAATTGGCCGTGCTGCGCGCAAAAAAGGTCTCGAAGGCGAAGCCATCTATCCCTACAACGCGCATGACTTTCGCTACATCAACCAGCTTCAGGGCATGTCCGCCATCCGCATGTGGCAGCTCGTCGGCATCGTCAAGAAGCTCCTCCAGACGTACCACGCGCTGCGGGCTGAGCGTCGCGGCACGTATACGAAGAAGCGCAACGCCATGCTGCTCGACGCGGAAAATTTCGTCTATCTCTTCGGCGGCGACGCAGGCGACCAGGACAGCGCCATCGCGAAAGTCAAGACAGCGCTCCTGCTCATCCAGAAGGACTTCGAGCAGCAGCGCGGCTTCTCGCCCATCACCGTGCGCCCCATCCCGCTGTTCGGCCGCGGCTTCTTCGCCATCCAGCCCGCCGTCCAGCGCACACTGCGCAAAGCTTTCCCCAAGACTGTGACGGAGCTCGACGAAGCGCACCACATCTGCAGCGTTGAGCTCGAGGCCATCTGGAAGCGTGCCTATGGCAGCGAATCGTTCCCGAAATTCAAGTACCTCGTCTATTCGCGCGACGGCGATTTCTCCTTCAACCAGCAGTACGCCATGCAGCCGGCCCTCTGCGTCGACATCGCGGTCGGTGCGGGCGGCATGGGCGCCTTTTGGAACTGCTGGAAGCCGCTCAAGGATACCATTTACCAGGGTCTCAGCGAAAACCGCTACCGCAAGCCTGAGGAGCTCGCCTCCGTTCTCACGGCTGCGACGCCGTTCAAGAGCTACGAAGCCAGCGCTTTTATCGACGTTCTGCTCGCGTCCATCGACGTCTACCTGCGGCAGTTCTCCCACGGCTTCCAGCCCGTGATAAATGTGCGGACGCTCAAGAACGGCGAGCGCCAATATCTCTTCAACCGTTCCGTGCGGCAGTTCTTCGGATGGGTCGAGCATTGGTTCCATGCCATCGAAGATGGGATGCACGACGGGCAGCTCTACCTCGTGCAAAAAGAGGAAAAGGGGGCCGCGAGCATCGTGCTCGGCCTCCTCGAAGCACTGAATGTCCTTTCCTTTGAAATGAAAGGCGGCGCCGACAGCAAGCTCTACATCTACATGTACCAGACCGAGCCGCTTGCAAACATTGTCCGCCAGCCGAAGGCCTATCGCAACCACCTGCTCAGCGAAATCTACGCCCGCCACCGCCTCTCCGTCGCCATGCTAACATACCTCTACGAAAGCGGCTGGTCGAGCGAAAAAATCTGGGACGCGCTCGAGGATTATTTCCTCGGCATTGTGCCGGAGGAAGTGAAGAAAAAAGCATTTCCCGAAGCGGAAGAAGCGTAAGGATAGATTTTGTGCGAGAAAAAGGGGCTGTTGCAGTTAGCGATTTTTCGCTGCTGTACAGCCCTCTTTTCGTATCGTGGAGACAAGTTGAGATTCTCGCGCTCATTTTTGTGTCAAACGCTGAAAAACGGGCATAGAAATCCAGACGGTTCTAAAAAACGTCTTTTTCTATGCCCGTTTTCATTTGTCTGGACGGCTTTACGCCGCTTCCTTTACCGGTATGCGGTGGCGGCTTGCCGTTCCATGCTGGATTTTATGGTGCAATTTTTGAATGTTATGCGCCATGGCCAGGAGGTCGACGGCGACGAGCGCATTTTCCGTGCCGCGACAGAGGAATCTGCGGAAGTTCATGTCGGCCTTGATGTCTGCAAATGCTCCTTTGTTCGCGTCGGGTGAAATTCGCCAAATTGCGTCGGTCGAAAAACGCCAATTCGGGTCGGCTGAAATTCGCCAATTTGAGTCAATCGAAAAGAGCCAATCATAAAATATCAACGGCTCAGATTGGCTGTTCAGGTTATGGT
>NZ_JALFCU010000108.1 GCF_022771645.1 Selenomonas sp. | reverse complement strand
AGCATCATGGCCATCGTGTGCTCCGTCGCCGCGATCGTGTTGCCGCCCGGAGAGTTGATGACGATGATGCCGCGCGCCGTCGCGGCCGGGATGTCGATGTTGTCGACGCCGACGCCGGCGCGGCCGATGATCTTGAGGTTCGTCGCCCGATCGATGACTTCCTTCGTGACCTTCGATGCCGAGCGCACGAGCAGCGCGTCGAACTCCGGGATGATCTCGAGGAGCTCTTCCTTCGGCAGCTTGTCTTTGACGACGACGTCGAACTCTTTCTGCAGGAGCTCGATGCCCTTCGGGGAAATTCCGTCTGCGGCCAAAACCTTCATGATATCTCTCTCCTTCAATAAATAGCGCATTGCGCATGACACTTTTTCATTATAAGTCATCCCCTCAGACCCGTCAAGTGTGCGCCACGTGAAAACAGGCGCGTCGTTTTTTCCTTGCTTTTCTCCCATATCCGCGATAAAATAGAACAAGTTGACAATGCTGTTTGTCCACACGCAAAACGATTCACACATTTCAAGGAGGTCGTTCCTTTGGAAGCAGATCGCATTTATAATTTCAACCCGGGGCCTGCCACGCTCCCGCTGCCCGTGCTCAAGGAAGCGCAGGCGGAGTTCCTGAATTTCCGCGGCAGCGGCGAGTCCATCCTCGAGATCAGCCACCGCGCGAAAGAATACGCGGCGATGCAGGACGAGGCGAAAGCGGACATCAAGACGCTCATGGGTCTCGGCGATGATTACGAAGTGCTGTTCATGACGGGCGGCGCGAGCACGCAGTTCGCGCTCTTGCCGCTGAACTTCGCGACGAAGGAGAAAAAGGGCGCGTACGTGCTCTCCGGCAGCTTCGCAGAAAAAGCTTTCAAGGAAGCGGATCACCTCGGCGTCGGCGTCGTCGCCGCGTCGAGCAAGGACGGCGGCTACAAGCACATCCCGCAGCAAGACGAGCTCCAGATACCGAAGGACGCCGCCTACGTCCACCTCTGCTACAACAACACGATTTACGGCACGGAGTATCACTACATCCCCGAGACGAACGGCGTGCCGCTCTTCGCCGACATGTCGAGCGACATGCTGTCGCGCCCGCTAGATTTTAAGTCTTTCGATTTCATCTATGCCGGCGTGCAGAAAAACCTCGGCCCGGCCGGCGTGACGCTCGTCGTCGCGAAGAAGTCGTTCCTCGAAACATCGCCGGAGCAGCTGCCCACGATGTTCAAGTACGAGACCTTCCTCAAGAAAGATTCGCTCTACAACACGCCACCGGCGTTCAACATCTACATGGTCGGCAAGGTCGCGCATTGGATCCTCACGGAAGGCGGCCTGCCCGAGATGGCAAAGCGCAACAAGAAGAAAGCCGACCTCCTCTATGGCGTCATCGACGCGTCGGACGGCTTCTATCGCGGCCACGCCGAGCCCGCTTCCCGTTCGTTCATGAACGTGACGTTCCGCCTGCCGAGCGAGGAGCTCGAGAAGAAGTTCGTCGGCGAAGCGCTCGCCGAAGGCCTCGGCGGCGTCAAGGGCCACCGCAGCGTCGGCGGCATGCGCGCGTCGATCTACAACGCGATGACGTACGAAGGCGTCGAGAAGCTTGCGAACTTCATGCAAAAGTTCCAGAAAGCGAACGCGTGAACAGAAAAGTCCTATATCGTTGGAACAAATCCACACAAACAAAAAGCTCTCCACCACGGAGAGCTTTTTGTTGTTGTCCGAATGGGAATTGACACGCAACAATTCTTGTTTCGCGTTCCCCTTTTCTGCTATAATGAGCATAGTATGTGCAGGAAAGGGTGATTGTATGCATATGCGACACACAAAACTATTGAATCTGGTGAACCGCGAGAAGCGCGTCTCGGTCGCCGGGCTTGCGAAAGCGCTCGGCGTCTCCGAGGTGACGATCCGCAAAGACCTCACCGTCCTCGAGCAGAAGGGGCTGCTCCGGCGGGAACATGGGTACGCGGTCATGATCACGAGCGACGACATCGCGAACCAGCTGTCCTTCAACTACGAACGCAAGCATCGCATCGCCATGCGGGCCGCCGAGTCCGTGCACAACGGCGAGACGGTCATGATCGACTCCGGCGCGTGCTGCACGCTGCTCGCGGAAGAGCTCGCGACGAACCGCCGCGACGTGACGATCATCACGAACTCCGCGTTCCTCGCCGCGTTCGTCCACAAGCAGCCGAACGCGCACGTCATCTTGCTCGGCGGCGAGTATCAGAACGAGTCGCAGGTCATGGTCGGTCCGATGGTAAAAAAATGCGTCTCCGATTTCCACGTCGACAAGATCTTCGTCAGCGCCGACGGCTTCACGCCGAGCGGCTTCATGTCGGACAACCTCATGCGCTCCGAGGCCATCCACGCCATCGCCGCGCATGCGAGCCACGTCATCGTGCTCGCCGAGTCCTCGATGTTTGAGAGCACCGGCGTCGTCCTCGCCTTCCCACTCGCCGAGGTGCAGACGCTCTACACCGACGAAGACATCGGCGATACGGTCATCCAGGAACTGCACGAACACGACATCCATGTCTACACCGTGTCGCTCGATGACGGTGAATAAGATGCATCCGTTTCGATTGCTTTTCCTGGTCGTCGCCGTTTTGCTAGCGGGCGTGCAGGCGGCGGCCGCTGCGTCGCTCCATACGGCGGTCGCTCGTTTCACCGATACGCAGGACGGGCGCGCGGCGTATGTGCGAGCCGTCGAGACGCACTTCGGTGCGGCGAACGACGGAGGCGCGGGCGAGGCGCGCGTCCTGCGGCTGCTCGCGCCGCTCACGGAGGCCGCGAAGATGGAGCGGCCGCTCGTCGTCGTGACGGCGCGCGACGACGTGAATGCCTACGCGCTGCCGGGGATGATCGTTGTTCATCGCGGCCTGCTCGCGCTCGTGACGGACGACGGCGAGCTCTCCGTGTTGCTCGCGCACGAGCTCGGCCACCTCGCGCAGGGTCACCCCGTGCGCGGCATCCGCCGCAGCATGCGCGCGCAGTATTTCGCGCGGCGCGCGGCGAAAGCGAAAAATCTCGATGACGGCGCAAACGATTTCGTGCAGGCCGCGCTCCATGCCGACGTCGGCCTGCACGAAGAGCGCAAGGCCGACGAATGGGCGGCAGCGCTCCTGCCGCGCGCCGGCATCACGCCCGCCGTCGCCGTCGGTCTCTGGGATCACCTCGCTTCCGCCAGCATCCCCGACGAACCGCGCGCGCATCCATCGTATGAGGAACGGAAGCGGATATACGGGAATGCACGGAAGGAACAAAGGAACGATCCGTAACAACGCCATAAAAAATACTGCTGCAGTCTTCCCGGCTGCAGCAGCATTTTTTATGTTCAATTTTCATCCGCGAGCAGGACGTCCGATTCGAACATGCGGTTCCACGGGAACGTCACGCGGAGATCGGAGAGCTCGGGGAGCGGCGGGAGGTTGTCTTCGGCGAAGCGCGTCATGAAGCGCGAGGCGCGCGTCTCGACGGCGTCGCGCTTCGCGTCGAGGCTGCCGTAGACGCCGTCGCCCCGGAGCCACGTGAGCTGGCGCGCGATCGTGCCGCGCACGTTCGCCTGATAGCCCCAGTCATCGAGGTAGCGCGTGAGGAGCAGGTCATCGACGGCACCATCCGTCATGCGCTTCGCGAGCATGCCGGAGCCGAGGACGAAGCCCGTGCTGTTCGTCGCCGTGTTCCAGCCCGCATAGGCGCGGAGCTTGAACAGCAGGCCGCGGTTCTTGAGCTCCTGCATGACGGCGTTGTCCGAGCCGTTCGCGTAGGCGATGTCGGCGACGCCGACGGGATAGCCCGCGCGGACGTAGTCTTCGACGATGCTGGCGAAATACTGCGTGCCCTCGCGCGGCGTGCCGTCGTTCGCGCGGTCGTTCGCCTCGTACGTCTTGCCGTTCGGGTTCGTGTTGACCGTCAGCACGAGGTCGGCCTTTTCGGGCGACGTGACGGCCATGCCGCCCGCCGCCGCGATGGCGTCAGCGATGGAGTTCTTGATTGGCTCGTCGGAGTACGACGGCACGGTGCGCTCGCCCCTGCCCCAGTTGTAGCGCACGAAGACGAACGGTACCTCGCGTTCGAGGTCGTTGACGGCGCGCGTCAGGAGCAACATGCCGACTTCGTCGATGCCGGCCATGGCCTGATAGCGCGTCTTGCCGAGGTCCTTGCCATATTCCTGAAGGTGACGGCTCTCCCTGTGCGTCTGCGAGTACGGCGCGTTGTCGTCGCGGCCGAGCACGAAGTAGCTGAAATCATTCTTGCGCGTGAGGTCGATGAGGTACTCGTTCGCATGGAAATTCTTTTCCCTGCGTCCCATCCAGTCCGCGAGGCTCTGCTTCGGGATGAGCTTTTCGAGGAACTCGACCTCCTTTTTCTCGCGGCGCGTCAAGCCCTCGACTTCCTCTTTGTCCTTCAGCACCGTGTAGCGGAAGATGTCCGCGCCGTAGTTGCGGTAGTAGCCCGGCTCCTCGTGGCCCGATGCCTCGCCCGTGCGCGGCGTGCGCATGATCGAGCCGAAGACGTAGAGCGGCAGGCGCGGGTTCTTCTTGCGGAAGTCCGTGAAGCGCTCGGCGCGATCCGTGATCTCCTGCTCGCTGTACTCGTGCTTGCGCGAGCCGACGAGGCTGCCGTACAGCATGGAGTCCGACGAGACGACGGCCGCCTTCGCGTCCTTCGCGTTTTCGTCGAGCCATTGCCACAGCGCGTCCGGGTGGCCGAGATCCGTGCGGTTGCCGAGGATGTCGTCCGGCGGCACGACGACGTCGTAGCCGAGCTTCCGCACGACGTCCGCCGTCTGCTTGTCGGAAATCGGCCGGTTGTCGTGCGGGATGAAGATGATCTTTTCCGGCGCATCCTCCGCCTTGTGGCGCGCGCTTGCAAGCGGCATCGCCGTGACGAGCGTCAGCGCCGCTGCGAGGATGACGAGCCCCTTCTTCATGCAGATCGCCTCCTGACTGTCTTATTCCATTGCATCCGCTGCATCTGCGTCGGATGCTTTCGTTGTTTCTGGTGTTTCCGTTTTTTCCATTTCGTCTTTCTTCTGCTGCGCCATGCGCAGGAGCGCGGCCTTCACGTCGTCCGGCACATGCAGCTCCGTCTCGAACAGGATGCCGCCGTCCTTCGGCGTCGCGCTCTTGATCTCGACCATGTCGAGGAGCGGATGCCCCTGGAACTGTGTCTGCCCGAGCGCAGAATCGACGAGCACCTGATGGAAATCGACCGTGACCGTGTTGCGCCTCACCTGCACGGGGACGTTCTCCGGCAGGTCGATGTGCCCGACCATGCGCTCGGCCATCGAGAGCGAGATGCGCGAGAACACCCAGCTCATGAGGCCGTGCTGCGGGATGTTCTTGCTGCGCACATGGTATTTCATGTACGAATGCTCGCCGTCGTGGACGAACTCCTCGATCGTGCCCGAGAGCTCGACGGGGCCGATCTTGCGCGTGTCCGCCGTGATGTCGAGGCGGCCATTCTCGTGCGAAGCGAGCTTCACCGCCGTCACGGGCGCGTTTTCGTCCTGCGCGTCGATCTGCTTCGCGATGGCCTCGTTCATCATGTCGTCCGAGACGTAGAGCTTGCCCTCGGCCATTTCCGCGAGCGTCGCGTGATCCCACGTGCCGCGCACGACCTCGATGACAGGGCCGTAGTCCTCGACGGCCTGCTGGATCTTCGCGATGTCGATCTTCGCGAGCGCCTGCTGGAAATTCACCGGCATATCCATCGAACCGCTTCCTTTCTCCGTCAGCCCTGGCCGTCCGCTTCCTTGCGCTCGCGGATCGTCTGCCAGAGGTCGCGCGCGCGGTCGAACGTCTTCGGCTCCATGCTGCGCATGTTGTTGTCGCCGATGATGCGCGAAAGGTACTGCGTCGCCTTTTCGTAGTCGCCGAGACGGTAATAGATCGCGCCGATGAGATAAATGACCATGTTGTCCGTCATCGCGCCCTGCGGATAGTTCTCCTTCATGATCGACTGGTCGTAGAGCGCCGCCGCGTGCTCCATGGCCTCGCGCTCGTGCTCCTCGTCGCCCGCGTCGCGGTACACCCATGCGAGGTGCAGCTCGAGGCCGGCGCGGTGCGCGAACGTCGCATCGAGCATGCCGGCGTAAAAAATCGCGAGCTTGTACGACGCGACGGCCTCCGGCACGCCGCGCTGCTCCGTGAACTCCAGCCCGAGCTGACGGTTTTTGAGGAAGTCGCGGATCTTTTCCTTGTGGCGCGCCGGCATCGGCGCGAGGAAATGCTTCTCGTCTGCTGCGAAGCCGCAGTGCTCGCAGAACCAGATGTGATAGAAATACGGATTGAAATCCTTGTAATGCACGCAGAAATCTTCATCCGTGCGCTCGGCGATGATGCGCGATTTCAGCTTCACGATGCGCGTCTCCTCACCGCAGATCGGACACGTCTTCGTGACGATAAATGTATGTTCCGCCATGGCCGATTCCCCCTTCATTCATTGTTTCATCGTACCATATTTTCGCGCAAAAGAAAAGAGGACCGCTGTCACAGCAATCCTCTCGAAATGTTCGTCACTTCTTTACGACGGAAAGGTTGTCCTTGTCGATGATGAGCGGCGTGCAGAGGTACGATGGCACGGTGATGACGCCGTTGTTATACGTCGTGACGTCGTTGATCTCCGGCTCCGTACCGTCGACGACGGCCTTGATCATGCGGATGATCTTCGCGACGAGCACGTTCGGGTCTTTGTACGTCGTCATGGCCTGCTCTCCGGCGGCGATGGCCGTGAGCGCTTTGTCCTCCGTATCCTGCCCCGTCATGAGCGGATGCTTCGCGATGCCAGCGTCCTTGATGGCTTTGCGCACGCCGTCGGCGATGCTGTCGTTCGGCGCGATGATGATGTCGGGCGCCTGCCCGGCGTCCGCGCCCGCGAGCAGCTTCTTCATGCGCGCTTCGGCGTTCTCAGGCTTCCAGTCTTTCGTCATGGCCTGCTCAAACGTCTTCTCGCCCGACGGGATGACAATCTGCCCCTTGTCGATGTACGGCTGCAAGACATCCATCGCGCCCTTGAAGAACAGGTGCGCGTTGTTGTCGCCCGGGTCGCCTGCAAAGACTTCCATCGTGTACGGGCCGCCGCCTTGCGGCAGGTTCAGCGCGGCCTCGACGTATTCGCCCATGCCGCGGCCGACGGCTTCGTTGTCGAATGTCGCGTAGTACGAGACGGCGTCCGTGTTCATGATGAGGCGGTCGTAGGCGATGACGGGGATATTTTCCTTCTTCGCCTCGGCGAGCACGTCGGCGAGCTTGCCGCCGTCCATCGCGCCGATGACGAGGCAGCCGGGCTTCCCTGCAATCTGCTGCTGCAACTGGCCGATTTGCTGATCCACCGTATCCGCATACTGGAGGTCGACGGTGAAGCCTTCTTTTTCGAGCGAGTCCTTGATGGCCGTGCCGTTGCGTTCCCATGTGATGCCCGATTTCGAGCTTGGGAAGGCGACGGCGACCTTCTTGTTGATTTCGTTGCCGCCGCAACCGGCAGCGAAGAGCATGGCGAGCGTCCCCAACACGAGGAAGAGGGCGATCATGAGTCTGTTGCGTTTCATTTCTCTGTTCCCCTTCCTCAAATCTTGAACTTCTGCGTCGACGACTGGAGCTCGTTCGCGACGGACGCGAGCTTGTCGCTCGCATGCGCGATTTCGTCCATCGAGGCCGACTGTTCTTCCGTCGCGGCCGAGACGGATTCCGTCTCCGAGGCCACGTTGCGGCTGCTCTTGTCGATGTTCTCCATGACCTGCACGAGCGCCATGGCCTTGTCGGAGGCGACGCGCGCCTCGTCGAGGATCTTCTGCGCGCCCTGCGTGAGACCCGCGACCGAGCCGGCGATTGTCTCGAACGCCTGGCCTGCCTCCGCGACGACCGTGCGGCCGCTCTCGACATCCTCCGTGCCCTTCTTCATGCGCACGACGGCAGCGTCCGTATCCTTCTGGATGGCCGAGATGAGGCCGGCGATCTGCTGCGCCGCTGCGCTCGAGCCCTCGGCGAGCTTGCGGACTTCGTCGGCGACGACGGAGAAGCCGCGTCCCGCCTCGCCCGCGCGCGCCGCCTCGATGGCGGCGTTCAGCGCGAGGAGGTTCGTCTGCTCGGCGATGTCGGCGATCGTGTCGGAAATCTGGCCGATCTCCGACGAGCGCTTCGCGAGCGTCGCGATCGTGTCGGCCGACTCCGTGACGGACGTCGAGATTTCCGCCATCTGGCTAACCGCGCCGTCGATGGCGCTCTGGCCTTTCTTTGCGATGGCAGCGACTTCCTGTGTCGCCTTCGCCGTGTCCGAGGCCGTCTCCTCGAAGCCCGCGAGGCTCTCAGCCATGGACTGGATGTCGCCGAGCGAACGGCTGACGGCGTCGCCCGTCTCGCTCGACGAGCCCGCGACGTTCGTGATGGATGTCGCGACCTGCTGCGTCGCCTGCGCCGACTGGTTCGCGTTCTCCGTGAGCTGCGCCGCGTACGACTGCACGTCCTCCGCCGTGCGCTGGATGTCCTTGATGAGACCGTGCAAGTTCTTGATCGTCTCGCCGTACGCGACGGTCAGCGTGCCGAGCTCGTCCTGCGTCAGGGGCTCGGGCTGCACCGTGAGGTCGCCGGACGCGACTTTTTCCGACACGTCCTTGAGGTACGTGACGGACTTCATGATGCCGGCGCTGAGGTAATAGCCCATGCCGCCCGACAGCGCGAGCACGACGAGCACGCAGACGATGAGCGTCCACTTCGTCTGCTCATAGAGCGCCGAGGCGTCGAGGCTCTCCTGATGGATGAAATCCTTCGAGCCGTCGACGACGGAGCTCAGCTGGTTCGCGATGTCTTCATACGGACGCGACGAGGCTTCGAGCGCGGCCTGTGCGGCGTCGGCCTGCCCGCTCTTCGCGTTCTTGATGATCTGCTCCGAGTTCTTGCGGTAGCTCTGCCATTCGCTCTTCACCTGCGCGAACGCGTCTTTCTTGTCCGGCGCGACGCTCGGCTCGAGCGCATCGAACGCGATGTCGATCTGCGACGCGAGCGTCTTCTCGCGCGCCGCCGCGTAGAGGCGCTCCGGCAGCTTCTTCGCCGTGACGACGGCGAACTCTTCCTGACGGTATTCCGTCAAGGTATTGCGCGCCTCCATGCCTTTCATGACGCTCGCGAGGTGCTCCGTCGCGATGCGCAGCGCTCCCTCGTTGATGCTGTGCAGGCTGTATCCCGCGTACAGGCTCGCGGCGAGGAAAATCGCCAGCACGACGCCGAACACGAGGAACAGCTTCTTGCGGATCGTGAGTGTATCCACAATATCTCCCCCTTCAACATTTCCGCTTGTTCCACATTGTACCATATGGTTTTGATTTTCAAAAGCGAAACTGCCAAAAATGTGCGGCTGTTTCAAAAAAATTGCGTCACGGCAAAAAATACCGTGACGCAGATTCATTCGAACAAAATTTCTTGTCAGATGCGGCCGCTGTCTTCGACCATGGCACGGATCTTTTTCGCGTCGAGCATCATGAGGTAGTCGGGCTTTAGGCACCACTTCCAGTTGAGGCCGACGGTGCCAGGCGTGTTCATGCGCGAGCGACTATCCAAAGCGAGGAAGTCCTGCATCGGCACGACGGCGAGGCGCGAGTTCGCCTCGTAGGCGAAGCGGATGAGTTTTTCCGCGACGTCGGCAGGATTCGAGCGCTTTGCGCCGACGAGGTCGGCGACGGCGGCCTGCGTCGGGGCCGTGAGGTCTTCCGTGTACCAGCCGACCGTCGTGTTGTTGTCGTGCGTGCCGGTGTAGATGATACTGTTCTCCGGCGCGACGAAGCCGAGGCGGCCCTTGTCGTTGAGGTACAGCGTGAAATGCAGCACCTTCATGCCGGGGAAGCCGCAGTCGTCGCGCAGCTTCTCGACCTCGTCCGTGATAATGCCGAGGTCTTCGGCCACGACAGGCAGCTCGCCGCCGAGCGCCGCCTTGACAGCGTCAAAGAACGGCTTGCCCGGGCCTTGCACCCAGCGGCCGTTGATGGCGGTCTTCGCCTTGCCGTCGACTTCCCAGAACGCTTCGAAGCCGCGGAAGTGATCGATGCGCACGATGTCGACGAGGCGGAAGAGCTTCTGGAAGCGCGCGATCCACCAAGCGTATTTCTCGTCGCGCATCGCGTCCCAATCGTACTGCGGGTTGCCCCAGAGCTGTCCCGTCGCGCTGAAGTAATCGGGCGGGACGCCCGCGACGGTCTTCGGCGTGCCGTCGAGGTTCAGGTCAAAGAGCCCTTGGTTCGCCCAGACGTCCGCGCTGTCGGCCGAGACGAAGATCGGCATATCGCCAAGGATCTGGATGCCCTTGCCCTTCGCGTACTCGTGCAGCTTCGTCCACTGCTCGTCGAACAGGAACTGCTGGAACTTCTGGAAGCCGACGTGTTCTTCAAGGCGGTCAGCGAGCTCGCGCAACGCTTTCGGCGTGCGGCGCTTCACGGCCTCCGGCCACTTCGTCCAGTCTTCGTGCTTGAAGTCGTGCTTTGCGGCCATGAACAGCGCGTAGTCGCCGAGCCACGCCTTCTCACGCTCGCAGAAGCGCAGGTATTCCGGCGACTGCTCGCCGCCCGTCTTGCGGAAGTGCGTGTACGCTTTCTTCAGGCACTTCTGCTTGAACGCCCAGACGCGCTCGAAATCGACGAACGAGCTCGTGCCCGGGAACAGCACTTTGACGTCGGCAGCCTGCAGCCATTCGCGGCGCACGAGGTCGTCGAGGTCGATGAGCATCGGATTGCCCGCGAACGCCGACGGCGACTGATACGGCGAATAGCCGAAGCCGACGGGGCCGAGCGGTAAGATCTGCCAGACACTCTGCCCGGCCTCCGCGAGGAAGTCGATGAATTTGTACGCTTCCTTGCCGAGGTCGCCGATGCCGTATTTCGACGGCAGCGACGTCGGATGGAGCAGCACGCCGGCCTTGCGGTCGTACTTCCGCGCCTCTTTCTTCGCGTGGAGCAGCACGGCCTTCATCGCCGGGATGCGGATCGTGAGCTCGCCGCGCGTGACGTCATACGTCTTTTCCGGATGGAACGCGTCGACGAACGTGCCGGCTGCGAAGTCGCCGACCTGCACCGTGAGCGTCTGTTCGTCCGAACGATGGCGGTTGAACGCCACGACGTAGCAGTCGTTCTCCGCCTTTGCGCCGAACACGTCGCGGCCGCCGCGCACGACGCGCGCGTACGCGAGCAGATCACCGTCGCCGTAAAGCGGCAGCAGCTCGCCCGTCTGAAGCACGGTGTGCTCGTTGCGTTCTTTGATGTACTTCTTGTAATGGTCGCGCACGTACGTGTCCGTCTCGTCCCATTTGTACGGGCGGCGGTTGTACGGGTCTTTGAAGCCCTGCATGGCGATCTCGTCGCCGTAGTAGACGCACGGCGCGCCCGGATACGTCATCTGGAACAGCACCGCCATCTGGAGGCGCGCGAGGCCGAGGTTGTAGTGGTCCTCGTCCATGCGGTAGCGCGACTGGGCGATGGCCGGCATGCCGTCGTAGTGCGGCGCCTCGCCGAGGAACGTCACGGCGCGCACGATGTCATGGCTGCCGATGAGGTTCATCATCGCGTAGAAATTTTCTTTCGGATAATTCTCGCGCAAGCTCTCCATGCGGCGCATCGCAAGCTTGCCGTCGATATAGCCCATGAGGAAATCAAAGAGGTGCTGCCGCAGCGGATAGTTCATTGCGCTGTCCATCTCGTGGCCGCAGAGATATTCGCGCTGCTGGCCGTACGCGACCTTGTGCGACGCGTCCTCCCAGACCTCGCCGATCATGACGGCATCTGGGTTCGTGGCCTTGAGCTCCTTGTAGAACGCCTGCGAGAATGCCGCCGGCAGCTCATCGATGACGTCGAGGCGCCAGCCGCTGATGCCTTCCTTCAGCCAATGATGAAGCACGCTGTCCTTGCCCCGGATGATGAAGTCCATGTACGACGGCGTCGTCTCCTTGACATCCGGCAGCGTGTCGAAGTTCCACCAGCTCTCGTAGTCGTTCGGGAAGTTGCGGAAATTGTACCACTCATAATACGGCGAATCCTTCGACTGGTACGCGCCGACCGAGTCATACTGGCCCTGCCGGTTGAAATAACGGCTGTTGCTGCCCGTATGGCTGAACACGCCGTCGAGGATGACGTGCATGTTCAGTTTTTTCGTCGCCGCGATGAGGTGCTGGAAATCCTCGTTCGTGCCGAGGATCGGATCGATTTTCAGATAATCGCCCGTGTCATAATGATGATTGCTCTCGGACTCGAACACGGGGTTCAGGTAGATCGTGTCGATGCCGAGCTCTTTGAGGTACGGCAGCTTCGACTCGATGCCGCGCAGGTTGCCGCCAAAGAAATCGTACGCGACGATCTCCTTCGTGTCCGGGTCTTTGTAGTAGCACGGATCATCGTGCCACGACGCATGGAACACGGAGCCGCGCTTCTCGATAATCTGGTCGCCGACGCGACAGAAGCGGTCGGGGAAAATCTGATACATGACGGCGTGCTTGAACCAGTCCGGCGTCTTCGCGCCTGCGTCGTACACCGTGATCTGGTACGACGGCGGCGCCTGGTCGTAGAGCTCGCCGACGCCGCCGAGCTGCTCAGGGTTGTTGCCGTAGAATCGCGTGCCCGTCGCCGTCGTGATGATGAAATAATACCAGACGAGGCAGCCGCGCTCCGGCAGCGGCAGCTGCCCCCTGTAGAACTTTTCTTCGGCTTCCGGATCGTCCGTGGTCTCGAGCGGGTAGAGTTTTTCCCCGTCCCCCTCCCGCCAGACGCGCAGCAGCACCTGCCGGATGTCCTCCCTGGTCCGCAGGCGGATGCCGAGCTCGACGATCGTGCCGGCCTCGGCTGCGCCGACAGTGGAACGATAATAGATCTTTTGCGAATCGTGTTCCGCCTGTCCTCGCTCTATCATAAGCCTTCTCTCCTTGCTAAATGAAACAAATTCCCTTGATAGAAAATTTATTCAAATTTCGTACCAAGAAAAAGGGCCCGGCAACTCCTTGCCGGGCCCTGACCTGGCAGAACGTCTTACTTGGTCAGCTCTTCGTAAAGTGCTTCATATTCCTTGGCAGAATTCTTCCAGCTGTAGTCCGAGTTCACGGCATTCTCCTGGATCTTGTGCCAAATCTCATAGTTATGGAAGGCGCTGAGTGCACGCTTCAGCGAATACATCATCTCATGGGCGTTGTAGTTCTCGAACGTGAAGCCGTTGCCTTCGTTCGTGTACTTGCTGTACTGCGTGACCGTGTCGCGGAGGCCGCCCGTCAGGCGCACAACCGGAATCGTGCCGTACCGGAGAGCGATGAGCTGGCCGATGCCGCACGGCTCGTAGTTCGACGGCATGAGGAAGATGTCGGCCGACGCATAGATCTTGTGCGCGAGCTCGTTCGAGAAATAGATGTTCGTCGAGACTTTCTTCGGGAAGCGCCAAGCGAGTCCCTTGAACCAGTCCTCATAGCGCTTCTCGCCCGTGCCGAGCACGACGAGCTGGATGTTCTCGTGCTGGAGGATCTCGTCCATCATGCGCACGATGAGGTCCATGCCTTTCGGCTCGACGAGGCGCGAGACGATGGAAACGAGCGGCACGCTGCGGTCAACGGGCAGGCCGAGCTTGTTCTGGAGCTCCGTCTTGTTGTTGGCCTTGCGATACAGGCAGTCCGCATCGTATTTCTCGAAAATCATCTCGTCCGTCGCCGGATTGTACGCATCGTAGTCGATGCCGTTCACGATGCCCGTGAGGTCGTCGGCGCGGCTCCTGAGCAGGCCGTCGAGGTGCTCGCCGAAATACGGATACTGGATCTCGTTCGCGTACGTGCGCGAGACCGTCGTGACGTGGTCGGCGTAGATGATGCCGCCCTTCATGAAGTTCACGGCATCGTAGAACTCGAGGTCGCCGTTGTTGAAATACTTCCAGTCGAGGCCGAGCACGTCAGCCATGACATTCTTCGGGAACACGCCCTGATATTTCAGGTTGTGGATCGTGTAGACCGTCTTGATGTTATCGTAGCGCGCATCGCCCATGTGCTCGAGCTTCAGGAACACGTTGACAAGGCCGGCATGCCAGTCGTTCGTGTTGATGACGTCCGGCCAGAAATCCATGGCCGGCAGCAGGTTCAGCACGGCGCGGCAGAAGAACGAGAAGCGCTCCGCATCATCGTCGTAGCCATAGAAGCCTTCGCGGTTGAAATATTCTTCGTTGTCGACGAAGTAATACGTCACACCGTCAAGCTCATACTTGTCGAGGCCGACGAACTTCGAACGCCAGGCGACATTGATCTCGCCGTCATAGACGTGTTCCATGTTGTCGCGGTACTTCTCGGGGATCTTGCCGAACTTCGGCATGATGACGCGGACGTCCACGCCATCTTCTTTGAGTGCTTTCGGCAGCGAGCCAGCGACGTCGGCGAGGCCGCCCGTCTTGGCAAAAGGAACTGCTTCGGCTGCAACATACAATACTTTCATACCCGCATATCCTCCCTCAGGAAAAACACAAAATCTGTCATCTGCTCTTTTCCATTCGTTTCTGGCGCCACGTCTCATTCATTGGCAGCTTTCGCCGTTTTCTTGCGCGTGGTCGTCCGCGTCGTGCTCTTGCGGGCGGTCGTCGGCTTCTTTGCCGTTGTCTTTGTCGTTTTCGTGGTCTTTGTGGACTTCGTGGTCTTCTTCGCCGGCGTCTTGCGCGTCGTCGTTTTCTTTGCGGCTGGCTTCTTGGCAGCCGGCTTCTTCGCCGCCGTCTTCTTTGCCGTCTCGGCGGATTCCGCCTGCGTCTCCGGCTTGCCCTCGATGTCGAGCGGTTCTTCGAGCTTGTCGTCCTTGCGGCCGGCCGCCGCCGTGCCGCGCAGGCGCAGGTAGACCGTCGCGAGCGGCGGGACCGTCAACGCGATGGACTGCTCGCGGTTGTGCCACGGGATGTCCTCGGACTGGATGTCGCCGTTCTTGACGCCACTGCCGCCGAACACTTCGTCATCGCTGTTGAAGACCTCGCAGTACACGCCTTTCTTCGGCACGCCGATACGATAGTCGTGGCGCACTTCCGGCGTGAAGTTGCAGAGCGCGATGATGAAGTCGTCGCCATCCTTCGCCTTGCGGATGAAGGAGATGACGCTGTTCTCGTTGTCGTCCGGGTCGATCCACTGGAAGCCGTTCCAATCGAAATCGACTTCCCAGAAGACCTTGTTCTCGCAGTAGAACTTGTTCAGCGCGCGGCTGTACTCGAGCATCTTCGTGTGCATCGGGTATTTCTGCACGAGATGCCAATCGAGGCTGTCGTCGTACTTCCACTCGATGAACTGGCCGAACTCGCCGCCCATGAACAGGAGCTTCTTGCCCGGATGCGCGATCCAGTAGCCGAAGAACGCACGCAAATTCGCGAATTTCTGCCAGTAGTCGCCCGGCATCTTGCTGATGAGCGAGCACTTGCCGTGCACGACCTCGTCATGCGACAGCGGCAGCACGAAGTTTTCGCTGAACGCGTACATGAACGAGAACGTGACCTTGTCGTGGTTCCATTTGCGGTAGATGGGGTCGAGGCTCATGTACTTGAGCATGTCGTTCATCCAGCCCATGTTCCACTTGTAGTTGAAGCCCATGCCGCCCATGTACACCGGTTTCGAGATCAGCGGCCAGGCCGTCGACTCCTCGGCGATCATGAGCGCCTGCGGATGATACTTGAAAATCGTCTCGTTGAGCTTCTTGAGGAAATCCATGGCCTCGAGGTTGCCCGTGTCGCCGTACTTGTTCGGCGTCCACTCGCCATCTTTGCGGCCATAGTTCAGGTACAGCATATTCGCGACCGCGTCGATGCGCAGGCCGTCGATGTGGTACTCCTCGAACCAGAACAGCGCATTCGAAATGAGGAAGCTCTGCACTTCCGTGCGGCCGTAGTCGAAATTCGTCGTGCCCCATTCCCAGTTTTCGGCGCGCTGCTCGTTGTCGGACTCGTAGAGCGTGCTGCCGTCGAAATGGCGGAGCCCCTGCTCGTCCTTGCAGAAGTGGCCCGGCACCCAGTCCATGATGATGCCGAGGCCGGCGGCGTGCGCCTTGTCGACGAGGTAGCGGAAATCGTCCGGGTTGCCGTAGCGGCTCGTCACGGCATAGTAGCCCGTCGCCTGATAGCCCCACGAGCCATCGAACGGATGCTCGCAGAGCGGCATGAACTCGATGTGCGTGTAATGCATCTTCGCGGCGTAGTCGACGAGCTGGTCGGCGAGCTCCCGGTACGAGAGATATTCGCCGTCCATCGAGCGCCGCCACGAGCCCGCGTGCACTTCGTAAGTGAGCATCGGGCGCTCGTAGCTCGACTCCTTCGCCTTCCGGTCCTGCCACGCCTGATCCTTCCACTCATAGTGGGAGAGGTCGTAGAGGCACGAGGCCGTATTCGGTTTTTTCTCGGCGTAGAACCCGTACGGATCCGCCTTCATGATGTGCGGCCCGCCCCACTGCGGCTCGATCGCGTACTTGTAGATGTCGCCTTCCTTGAGCCCTTCGATGAAGCACTCCCAGATTTCGCCGTCTTGGATGCGCAACATCGGGTCGACGCGCGTATCCCAGTTGTTGAAATCACCGACGACGCTGACGGATTTCGCATGCGGCGCCCAGACGGCAAATCTTACCCCTTTTTTGCCGTCCTGCTCCACGAAATGCGCCCCGAGCATCTCATAGGCATGATAATTCGTCCCCTGATGGAACAAGTACAGATCGAACTCACTCAGATCTGATGTTTTCATGAGAACCCCCCCTCAAAGTTCTAAACTGTCAAAGGCCCCTGACCATATTTCGTCGTCTTCCGTTCGGTCTGGTCTCTCTCAGCCGATCATAACCGGCTTGACCTGCCAGATCTCGTTCGCGTACTCGTCGATGGTGCGGTCGGACGAGAACACGCCGGAGTTCGCGATGTTGACGGCGCAGCTGCGCAGCCAATGGAAACGATCCTTGTAGCGGCGGTAGACTTCTTTATGCGCCTCGGCATACGCCTGGAAATCCTTCAGAATGAAGAATTCATCGTTTTCGTGGACGAGGTAATCGAACAGCGAATGGTTGTCGCCGTACGTACCGTCCGTCAGCTGGTTGACGACCGCGCGGAGGTCTTCGTTCTGGTTGTACTCGTCCCATGCGGAGTAGCCGCCGTTCGCGTAGTAGTCGAGCACCTGGTCCGCCTTGAGGCCGAAGATGACGATGTGCTCGTCGCCGCCGACCGCGTCGCGCATCTCGACGTTTGCGCCGTCGAGCGTGCCGAGCGTGATGGCGCCGTTCATCATGAACTTCATGTTGCCCGTGCCGGACGCTTCCTTCGATGCCGTCGAAATCTGCTCGGAGACGTCAGCGGCCGGATAGACGATCTCGCCGACGGACACGCCGAAGTTCTCGATGAAGACAACTTTCAGCATCTTGTTCGTCTCGGGGTCGTTGTTGACCTTGTCCGCGACGGCGTTGATGAGGCGGATCGTCTTTTTCGCGATGTAGTAGCTCGGCGCGGCCTTGCCGCCGAAGAAATACGTCGTCGGCAGCATCTCGAAGTTTTCGTCATGCATCTTCAGATGGCGGTACTGGTGCATGATGTGGAGGATGTTGAGCAGCTGGCGCTTGTACGAATGGATGCGCTTGACCTGGATGTCGAAAATCGTGTTCGGGTCGACATCGATGCCGTTGTGCTTCTTGACGTAGGCCGCGAGCGCCTTCTTGCGGATGAGCTTGATTTCCTCGAGCTGCTTCAGCACCGGCTTGTCGTCAATGGCCTCGTTGAAGAGGTCGAGCTGCTCGGGATGGCGGTGCCAGCGGCAGCTGCCGATGGTCTTGTCGAGGAGCGCCATGAGCTCGGGGTTCGCGCCCATGAGCCAGCGGCGATGCGTGATGCCGTTCGTCTTGTTGTTGAAGAGACGCGGATTGTACTCGTAGAACGGGCGGAGCGTCGTCGATTTCAAGATGCCGGAATGGATCTTTGCGACGCCGTTGACGCTGTGGCTGCCGACGATGGCGAGGCGCGCCATGTGCACCATGCCGTCCTGGATGATGGAGAGCTCGCGCACGCGGCCCTCATCGTTCGGATAGCGGTCGCGCACGTCTTCGACCCAGCGGCGGTTGATCTCGTCGATGATCATGTAGATACGCGGCAGGAGCGGGCGGAACATGTCGATCGGCCACTTTTCGAGCGCTTCCGGCATAATCGTGTGGTTCGTGTACGCCATCGTGTTCTTCGTGATGGCCCATGCCTCGTTCCACTCGAAGTCGTGCTCGTCGACGAGAATGCGCATGAGCTCAGCAACGCAGAGCGCCGGGTGCGTGTCGTTGATGTGGATGGCGATTTTTTTCGAGAAGTCGTGCAGGTTCATGCCCGTCTTTACGTAATGGCGTACGATGCTCTGCACGCCGGCGGAAACCATGAAGTATTCCTGGATCAGACGCAGGCGGCGGCCGTCGTACGTGCTGTCATCGGGATAGAGGAACTCGGTGATGCTTTCGACGAAATTGCGGTACTCCGTCTTGCGGCGCATATCCTCCTGCGAGAGGCGGCCGTAGTCCGAAAAGTCGCGGTTGACCTCGGCATTCCAGAGGCGCAGCGTGTTGACCGTGTTGTTATGGTAGCCGACGATTGGCACATCGTATGGCACGGCCATGACGGTCATCGGGTTCTCGTAGACGAGCTTGAGGCTGCCGTCTTCCATTTCCTTCATGTAGGCGTTGCCGTTGAACTTGACGTCGATGGACTTATCCGGCTTGCGGTACTCCCAGGCGAAGCCGTTGCTCAGCCAGTTGTCCGGAATCTCGGCCTGGTTGCCGTCGATGATCTTCTGCTCGAACAGGCCGTACTTGTAGCGGATACTGCAGCCGTGGCCCGGCAGGCGATGCGCGGCCATCGAGTCGATGAAGCACGCCGCGAGGCGGCCGAGGCCGCCGTTGCCGAGGCCGGCGTCCGGCTCTTCCTCGTACGTATCCTGCAAGTTGATGCCGAGGCCGTCGAGGACGTCCTCGACCGCTTCCTCGATGCCGAGGTTGATGAGGTTCGACTTCAGCAAGCGGCCGAGCAGGAACTCGATGGAGAAATAGTAGACCTGCTTCTCCTGGCGCTGCATGTACGTGCTGTTCGTCTTGATCCAGTTCTCCGTGATGAACTGTTTTGCCGTCGCGGCGACCGTCTGGTACACCTCATTTTTCGTGAGCTCGTTGATTTCACGGCCCCACATGACATGGGCGGTGTTGACGAAGCGCAGGCGCAACGAATCCTTCAACGCGTCAAATTCACGATCCCTTTTGATTTCCTTCTTCTCTCTTGCCAAATGTAACACTCCCCACTTGAACAAAGCCTGAAACACAGAAAGCCGCCCAGAACCAGATTCCAAGCGGCCCTCTTATTCAGATTACCACATTTTTGGCAACAATCAAAGGATAATTTGGTGCACCCTTCAACCATTTATCCTTGGAGATCGTCACATTCTTGTCGCAGATGACGTTTTCGACGAGAGAGCCTTCCTCGATATCCGCCTTCTGCATGATGATCGAGTTCTTGATCTTGACGTCTTTGCCGACCTTGACGCCGCGGAACAGGATGCTGTTCTCGACCGAGCCGCGGATGATGCAGCCGTTCGCGATGAGGCTGTTCTTGACGTCCGCCGTTTCCTTGTACTGCACAGGGACGGCGTCCTTCACCTTCGTGAAGATGCTGTTCTCGCCCATGAACAGTTCCTGCCAGACTTCCGGCTCGAGGATGTCCATGTTCGCCTTGTAGTACGCCGCCGTCGAATCGATGTGCGCGACGTAGCCGTCATGCTCGTACGCGTAAATCGTGTACTCGTTCGCGCGGCGGATGATGCCATCCATCAGGAAGTCCTGGCCGCCGTGCTCGTACGTGTAGCGGACGAGCTCGACGAAGACTTTCTTCTCCATGAGGTAGATGCTCATCGAGACCTTCGAGCCGTCGTAGATGGCCGGCTTCTCGGAAATATCGGAGACGAGGCCGTTGTCCGCCGTCTCAAGCACGACGTTCTTGCCGACGGATTCCGTATCCGCCGTGTGGTAGACCATCGTGATGTCCGCGCCTGTGTTCTGGTGGAAGCGCAGCACGGGGTTGAAGTCCATGTTGTAGATGAAGCTGCCGCGCGCGAGCAGCACGTACTTCTGGCTACTGTGCTCGATGAAATCGAGGTTGTGGTAGAAGTTCTTGAGATCGCCCTTGCGGAGGTCCTCTTCATCCTGTGCGTACGGCAGATAGAACAGGCCGTCGTGACGGCGGGCGAGATCCCAGTCCTTGCCGGAACGGAGATGATCGAGCACGGAACGCGGCTCGTCCGGCAGCATGATGCCGACATTCGAGATGCCGGAGTTCACCATGCTCGACAACGAGAAATCAATGAGGCGGTAACGCCCTGCAAACGGAATCGACTCGACGGAGCGCTTGTCCGCGAGCTCGCGGATGAGGCTCTTCTTCTCCTGGAGGTCGACAATGCCCATGACTGTTTTCAATTTCATTCACCCCGTTTGAATAGAGGAACGTATCAACTATTCTGTGGCGGCACTCAGCCGACCTGCTTCGAACCGGCGGCCGCGTCAACCGTCTCGCCCTCGGCGACGACCGTGATCGCGCCGAGCGCGCCCTCGACGTGCGCATCCGCCTGGATGTCGCAGTTCTGCGCGATGATGGCGTAGTCGACGACCGCATTGTCACCGATGACCGTCGACGGCAGGATGACGGCGTTCGTGACCTTCGCGCCCTTGCCGATGCGGACGCCTGGGAAGATGACGGAGTTCTCGACCTCGCCGAGGACCATCGAGCCTTCGGAGATCATCGAGTTCTTGATCTTCGCCTCGGGGCCGACATAGTGCGGCGGCATGGACGGATTCGACGAATAGATCTTCCAATCGCCGTTGAGCTCGAACGGAGGCTCGTCCTGCAGGAGATCCATGTTTGCCTGCCAGAGGCTCTCGATCGTGCCGACATCCTTCCAATAGCCCTCGAACGCATACGAGAACAGGCGCGCCTTGTCGGCAAGCATCTTCGGAATGATGTTCTTGCCGAAGTCATGTAACGACGTCTCGTCCTTCGCATCCTCTTCGAGGTATTTCTTCAGGAACGATGCCGTGAAGATGTAGATGCCCATCGACGCGAGGTTCGATTTCGGATGTGCCGGCTTCTCCTCGAACTCCTCGATGCGGCCTTCCTTGTCCGTGTTCATGATGCCGAAGCGCGGCGCTTCTTCCATCGACACGGGGATGACGCCGATCGTCGCATCGGCCTTGTTCTTCTTGTGCGCCTCGAGCATCCACGAATAATCCATCGTGTAGATGTGGTCGCCCGAGAGGATCAGCACATACTCCGGATCCGCGAGGTCGATGAAGTTCAGGTTCTGGTAAATGGCGTCCGCTGTGCCGCGGTACCAATCCGCGCCCTTCTCGCGCGCATACGGCGGCAGGATGAAGACGCCGCCGTCCTTCGTGTCGAGGTCCCACGAGCTGCCGGTCGCGAGGTAGTTGTGCAGCTCGAGCGGACGGTACTGCGTCAGCACGCCGACCTTCTCGATGCCGGAGTTCGCGCAGTTCGACAGCGGAAAATCGATGATGCGGTATTTCCCGCCGAACGGCACGGCCGGCTTCGCGATGTTCTTCGTCAGCGCACCGAGGCGGCTGCCCTGGCCGCCCGCGAGAATCATGGCCAAGCATTCTGTCTTACTCATAAAAATAACCTCCCTGGAGATGTGGAACGCGGGAAGGCCCCTATCCCTTGCTCGCAATTCCTGTTGCAAATGTGATTTTTCTGTCAATTATGCCATTTGCATGCATGGTCACGGCCGTGCAGTCGGCAAAGAGCGCTGCTTATTTCTTATGAATGAAAGATTCTACGCCGAGAAAAAAATTCCTCCTTGCAATTTGTAATTTTTTCGGGTTTTTGGCACTTTTTTGAAAATGTAGTAAAATAGAAGGAAAGCAAAACCGCCAAGCAAACAACGTCACAGAAAGGAGCAGATTCATGCACGCTCGCAAACGATTTTCCGCTGTGCTCTGCCTTGCGCTCGCCGCCTCTGCCATCACGGTCGCGCCCGTCTCTGCCGATCCGCCATCCTCCGTCGCCGCCGATTCGCAACCGGCAGCTGTCACCGCGAACGACACGATGCAAAAATCCGTCATCCCGGCCAGCACGCCGACGCAAAAAGCGATCGTCGCGCCCGACGACACGACGCAGAAGCCCGTCGTCACGGCAGAAGAAACAGAATACGACGCCGACACGGGCCGCTACCATCTCTCCGGCAACGTCACCGTCACAAACGGCGACCGCGTGACGCGCATGGATGACGCGCAAGTCAGCGCGACGAACTTCGAGATCTGGGGCGAAGGCAGCGTCTCGCTCGACAAGGGCGGCGAAGCGTTCTTCACCGCCGACGCCGTCTATCTCGAAGGCTTCGCGCCGTCGACGATGCTCTTCGGCCGCGTCCGCTTCGAACGCCCCGGTCTCGCCATCCGCGCCGAGAGCGCGACGTGTGACTGGAGCGCAAGCACCGCGACGTTCCACGGCCACGTCGTCTGCATCGAGAATGGCAAAGAAACCGTCGCCGGCACGCTCGTGTTCGATTTCGAAAGCGGCAGCGTGCGGCAGTACAGCTGACCGGGGAGGCCGCCGCATCAAAAAAGCCTGCTGCAAACGCAACAGGCTTTTTTGATGCAAAAATTTTTATGCGGTCATGCCAGCACGATCTTCGAGAAGTCCGCGACGCGGGCGACCGTCTCGTCGATGGCTTTCAGCAGGCCGAGGCGGTTGTTCTTGACCGCTTCGTCCTTGTCCATGACGAGCACGCCGTCGAAGAAGGCGTCGATGGGTTTCGCGAGCTCTGTCAGCGCGTCGATCGCGCCCGTGTAGTCTTCGCCATTCACGAGGCTTTCGACGGCGCTTTCCGTCGACGTGTAGGCCTGATAGAGGCTCTTTTCGACTGCTTCCTTGCAGAGGCTTTCGTCCACCTTGTCGCTTTCCGATTTTTTCGCGAGGTTCGCGACGCGGACGAACGCTTGGATGTTTGCAGCGGCTTCCGCGCTTTCCACGAACTTCTGCACAGCTTGTGCGCGCAAAAAGGCATTGTAGAGGTCGTCGACGTCGCCGAGCACGCTGTCGATGACATCGTAGCGGATACTTTCGCCTTCGAGCACGTTCTTCAGGCGCAGGCGCAGGAAATCGGCGACGTCCTGCTGCATCTTCGCACGCTCTTTTTCGTCCGTGATGCCGTAGAGGTCCATGGACTTCGAGACAACGGCAGAAATCGAGAGGTGCTGCTTCGCCTCGATGCTCATGTTCACGAGGCCGAGCGCCTGGCGGCGCAGTGCGAACGGGTCTTGCGAGCCTGTCGGGATCTTGCCGAGGTGGAACGTGCCGACGATCGTGTCGATTTTGTCCGCTGTGCTTACGATGCGGCCGGCATCGGACTGCGGCTGCGCGTCGCCCGCGAAGCGCGGCATATAGTGCTCGTCGATGGCGATGGCGACCTTCTCGCACTCGCCATCGAGGCGCGCGTACTCGCGCCCCATGACGCCCTGCAGTTCCGTAAATTCCTGCACCATGCCCGTGACGAGATCGGCCTTCGAGAGCAGCGCCGCGCGGTGCGCGTGCTTGTGCGCTTTTTCATCCGCATGGGTGGCATCGGCGATGAAGTCGGCGAGCGCCGCCATGCGCTCCGTCTTTTCGTACATCGTGCCGAGGCCCTGCTGGAACACGACGGTCTTGAGCTTCTCGCGATGCTCTTCCAGGCTCTTTTTGCGGTCTTCGTCAAAGAAGAACTGTGCGTCGTCGAGGCGGGCGCGCAGCACGCGCTCGTTGCCGTGCTGGACGGTCTCGAGGTGTTCCTTTCCGCCGTTGCGCACCGTGATGAAGAGCGGCAAGAGCCCCCCGTCCGCGTCCTTCACGGGGAAATAGCGCTGGTGGTCACGCATCGGCGTGATGACGGCCTCGGCCGGGAGCTTCAGATACTTGTCTTCGAATTTGCCGCAAAGCGCCGTCGGATATTCGACGAGGTAGACGACTTCTTCGAGCAGGTCTTCCGTGATTTCCGCGTGGCCGCCGTTGGCCTTCGCGACCTCTTCGATCTGCTGACGGATCATGTCCTTGCGACGGTTCTGGTCGACGATGATGAACGCTTTCTCGCACGCCGCGACGTAGTCGCTCGCCTGCGCGATTTCGAAATCACCCGTCGACAGGAAGCGATGGCCGCGCGACGTGCGGCCGGACTTCACCGTCGCGACTTCGAACGGGATGACGGCATCTCCAAGCAGCGCGACAATCCAGCGCAACGGGCGGATGAATTTGAAGTCGAGGCTCCCCCAACGCATATTGTTCGGGAACGAGAGGCCGCAGATGAGGTTGGGGAGCATCGTTTCGAGCAGTTTTGCCGTCTGCTGGCCGGCCTTGTGCACGACGGCATAGACATAGCCGTCCTTCTGCACGAGGTCTTCGGGCGCGACGTGCTGGCCGCGCGCAAAGCCTTGCGCCGCTTTCGTCGGCTTGCCGTCCGCATCGAACGCGATCTTGATGGACGGGCCGCGGTTCTCCGTCGTGACATCGGCCTGCTGCTCGGCAAGGCCGTGCACGAGGAGCGCCGTGCGGCGCGGCGTGCCGAGCGTCTCGACGCTCTCGTATGCGAGGTTCGCTTCTTTCAGCGCCGTTTCCGCTTTTTCTTTCAGCTGGGCGAGGATGCCCGGCATGACATGGGCAGGGACTTCTTCCGTGCCGATTTCGAGGAGTAATTCTTTCGCCATTGTCAAAGTCCCCCTTTAGTTCTTTTTGTCGAGACGATGCAGCATCGGGTAGCCGAGCTCTTCGCGCTGCTTCAGATAACACTCGGCGCACATGCGCGCGAGACGGCGCACGCGGTCGATGAACGCCTGGCGCTGCGACACGGAGATCGCGCCGCGCGCGTCGAGCAGGTTGAACGTGTGCGAGCATTTCAGCACGTAATCATACGCTGGATGCACATAGCCCTTCTCGATGATGCGCACGGCCTCGGCCTCGTACTTGTCGAAGAGGTCGAACAGCAGCTTTTCGTCCGACAGGTCGAACGCATAGACGGACTGCTCGTACTCATTCTGGTGGAACACGTCGCCGTACGTGTAATCGTCCGTCCACTGCACGTCGTAAACGTTCTCGACGCCCTGGATGTACATCGCGAGGCGCTCGAGGCCGTACGTGATCTCCGACGCGACAGGGCGCACGTCCTGCCCGCCGACCTGCTGGAAATACGTGAACTGCGTGATCTCCATGCCGTCGAGCCAGACTTCCCAGCCGAGGCCCCAGGCGCCGAGCGTCGGCGACTCCCAGTTGTCCTCGACGAAGCGGATGTCGTGCTGCTTCGGATCGATGCCGAGGCGCTCCAGGCTCTCAAGATAGAGCTCCTGGATGTTGTCGGGCGACGGCTTCATGATGACCTGGAACTGGTGATGCTGATAGAGGCGGTTCGGGTTGTCGCCGTAGCGGCCATCGGCTGGGCGGCGCGACGGCTCGACATATGCGACGTTCCACGGCTCCGGGCCGAGCACGCGCAAGAACGTCGACGGGTTCATCGTGCCCGCGCCCTTCTCCACATCATACGGCTCGCCAAGAATGCAGCCCTGCTCATGCCAGAACTGCTGCAAGGCCAGGATGATTTCCTGAAATTTCATGGGGACATCTCCTCTTCTGATTTACAAAGATACTTCTATCAAGTCTAGCAAACGCAAAAAACCATGTCAAGCGTTCGTGTCGCTCTCTTTATTTGAGATATCAGACCATCATTTCATGATTGCGTGGCAGACATCGTACCATTTCCGATTATAATGGCACCATGAATTAAGACATTGTCGGACAGGTTTTATAATGAATCTCGTGGTATACTGGGGAGACCATTGAAAAGGAGATTCATCATGTCACGTACACGTCGTCATTTCACTTCCAAATTCAAATCCGACCTCG
>NZ_JALFCU010000047.1 GCF_022771645.1 Selenomonas sp. | reverse complement strand
TTACGACGTTGATTGCTGATAGAATCGTTGAACTGCTGAACCGCTAAAGAATTTGAATATGGTTTTTCTCCCTTAGAACCGCCACCAAATCCATTTATTAAGAAGCGTGATCAGCAAAATACGGAGGGCTGATTTTTATGGAACCGATGGATCATGTCGACTCTTCCCAAGATAGAATGGACCTCTTGAAGCTGATTACAACGGAACCGGTGGACGATGTCGATCCGTCCAAAGCCGACCTGGATCGCTTGATGTGGAGCCTGCTGCGCGAAACCGACTTCAATAAATTGAAAACGGCAAAGAAGACATCCGGACTCACCTATACGGAACTGGCAGACAAGATGGATGTGAACAAGGTCTGGCTGGCCTCCGCTTTCGACCATCAGCAGTACGTTCCGAAGGAATACTGCGTGAAACTTGCCGAGGCATTGGGACTGAAGGAAGAAGATACGATGTTTCTTTCCGAGTTCCCATATCACAACCAACAGAATGTAAATCCGGTCTTTTGTCGCCTCCCTGAAGTCTTCGAGACCTACGAAGCTGCCATTAAGTCCATCATCTACGAGCAAGGCGGCAACGCGATCATGAGTTCCACCAGCTTCACCATTGATGTGAACGTCACAACGGACGAGGAGGGAAACCATCACGTTCGTATCGAACTCGACGAAAGGCGCTTTCCGAATGCGAAACACAATCAAAAGGATGTAAATTCGGTTTTTTGTCGCATCTCTGAAGTCTTCGAGACCTACGAATCTGCCATCAAGTCCATCATCCAAGAACAAGGCGGCAACGCGATCATGAGTTCCACCGGCTTCAACATTGATGTGAACGTCACAACGGACGAGGAGGGAAACCATCACGTTCGTATCGAACTCGACGAAAGGCGCTTTCCGCATGCGAAACAAGGAAAATACCCGTGGAAATGAATGGTTCGCTTCTTATGGACACATCCGTTCGATTTGTGCTAAGATGAACGCATAGGAGAGCAACGAAAATTTGTTCGGATGCAGCACCGCAGGAGGATGAGCACTTCTGCGGTGCTGCTATTTTTACGAGAAAATTTCAAAACACTATTGATAATCGTTTTCAAGTATGGTATATTGTATTTGGCTTTCGTTGAGGGGTGCGAGGATGCACCTCGTAAAGCTCTCCTACTAATACACAGCAAGACGACCTCGTGCACCGCTCATGCACGCGGCCGTTTTGTCGTTGTCTCTGGTTGTTGTCACTTTTTCGCGCAGAACGTCGCGAAGCGTTTTCCGTACGCTTGGAACAGCTCGCGGAAGTTTTTGATATCGCCGCTCAGTCCGACCGGGCCGAGGTGGATGAACGGCTCGCCGAAGGACGAGCCGCCGGAATATACTGCCATGCCGCAGCAGAGCTCGAACGTCAGGAGCTCGCTGATCGTCGTTTCGCCGCCGCCGTGGATGTACTGCTCCGTCGCGAACGCGCCGCCGAGCTTGCCCGCGAGGCCGAGCCCTTTCGCGTGCGTTTCGAGCCATGCTTTCATCGTGCCGGGGAGCGAGGCGAAATACGTCGGCGCGCCGAGGATCACGCCGTCCGCGTCTCGGATGACCGCTAGGTCGGCATCTTGGATGGAAAAGCACTTGGCGTCGACATCGCTGGCCGCCTGCATCCCTTCGGCAATCCATGCCGCTGCCTGTTTCGTCGTTCCCGTCTTGGAATCGTAGATGATCGCAAAATGTTTCATTGAATTGAATCCTCCTCTTGCGGATAGCGTTCCAACCATGCTTTGGCGTAAGTACACGTCACCACCATAGAGTGGAAAGAACTCGCCGTGTTCATTCGTCAGATAGACGTGTTCGTCCTCTCATCCTGATAAAGTTTGTTTACAAGAGAATCAACGATATAGCGATTATTTTCATTGAGTGAGAGATACTTCTTTATTTGCTTTTCCATCGAGATATCCATCACTTGTTGTTCGATTCCGGGTGTATCGGTTCCAAGAATATAGTCTGTGCTTATGCAGAATAGTTCTGCTAATTTCTTTATCGTTCGTGACGGTTGGGAACAGCCGTTTTCGTATTTGTTGTAAGCCGTTCGCGAGATGCCAAGATAGTTGGCGACATCCAGCTGTGACAAATTTCGTTCCGTACGCAGATGTCGTAGCCGCAGTGCGGTGGATGTCAGAGGCATGGAAGCACGACCTTTCTGTTAGTGATTTTGGAGTCCGAGACGTACGCAGAGCGCGTCCTCGTCAGCTTTGCGCGTGGTCCGGTTTTTCCCGTCGGCATCGTCTTCGTAGAACGCGACTTCGAGGCAGAGCGCGGCGCGGCTGGCTCCGACGTAGAGCAGGCGGCGGATGAGCGGGTCATCGAGGCGCGACGTTTCAGCGTCGATGAGCAGCACAGCTTTCGCTTCGAGGCCTTTGAACTTGCGCGTCGATGTGAAAAGGATTTTGTCGGGCTCTGGTGTCAATGAAAGTGCATGACCGGCGAGCTTTGCATCGAGCGGCAAATGGCTGTGCTTGACGGAATGAATCGTAAGGATGGCGATGTCCTCGGGCGCAAGTCCTTCGCGGAGCATCTGCGCGACGAATTGGTCGGCGCGACGCACGAGGCGCTCGTCATCGCGATAGAAGAACGCGGTCGGAGGGAGGCCGTGGATCTGGTTTTCATAGCGATCGGCGGGGATGCCCATGAGGCGGCTGATGAAGTCGGCGATTTCGTGCGTGTTGCGGCAGTTGCGGTAGATGACGAGGCGGCACTCCGCTTTCGTGTCCATCCATGCCGGGCGCGTCTGTTGCATGATGTATTGCTCGCGGTCATAAAAGACGTAGAAGCTGCCATCGTAAAGCTCCGCAAGGTCGGCGAGGTGCGCGATGAGCGAGTCGCTGAGATCCTGCCCCTCGTCGACGACGATGTCCGGCCACGGCCACGCACTGTCGTCGTATGTCGTTTCGAAAAATTCGTAGAACGCAGGGATGACGCGCTCGATGGGGATGCTGTCGTCTTGCATGAGCTCTTGGGCGAGTGTGCGGACGTTGTGGAACGTCACGTGCTCAATCGGTGCAATCGCGCGCAGGTGCGTCAGCAAGAATTCGTTGAAGCAGAGATAGAGCACGGGATGGCCGGTTGATGCGAGACGGCGCGCGCGTTCGAGCGCGAGCACGGTCTTGCCCGTGCCAGCGAGGCCGTGGATGGCGGCCGTCGGTTGTTCTTGGAGGAACTCGAGGACGTTCGCCTGCTGACGCGTCAGGAGGATCGCGTCGGTGTCCGTCTCGCGGTGGATGCTCGTCAGCGATTCGACAAAATGCAGCGACGGCATGAGCGCGCGCAGGATTGCTTGGTACTGGCTTGACGTCCACGGGCGCATATAGGCGTTCAGATGCTGCCGCCAATACGCAAAGACACGTTGCAGCGCTGCGTCCGGCGCGTCGAGCGCATCTTGGTCAAGGATGATATCGCGCACGACTTCCGGCGGCAAGTTTTTCGTCGGCCCGATGTCCACGGACGTGAACCAGACGGCGCGGCAGACCGTCGTGAAGATCGTCGGCGTGCGCTCTTTCAAAATCGCCTGCAAGCGGTATTGTGTTGCGGCCGCTTGGTTGAACGGATCGATGCGCTTGCGTGTGCCCGTGCGCCGGTTCGTCTGCCACCAGCACCCGCCGTCGTAATCGATGCCGCCGTCTTTTACCTCGATGGAGAGGATGCCGTGCTCGGGATGCAGGACGATAAAATCCCCCTCACCCTCGCAGCGCGCCTGCCCATCCGCGTTCAGCCAACGGAATGAATAGAAAATCGTGTAGCGGTCATCAAGCGTCAAAAGCGCCTGATAGACCGCTTTTTCTCCTGCGCTGCCGTGAAACGACGGCTGCGCTTCGAGCTCGGCCGGATAGATTTTTGCCATCGCAGGATGCCTCCTTTGTTACATCGGAACCTCGTCATTCAAGAATGCTTCCGGCCCGTCCTTCAGCGCTGCGTGGCAGCGGTTCAGCCGTTCGAGCAGTTCGTGGTCCTCGCGCCGTTCTGCGCGCTTTTCTACAATCGAGATTTGTAGGCGGACGTGGGCAATGACCTCGCCCGCGTGATCTATCAGCGCTTGCGCCTCCGCGAGGAGCTTGCCCCAGTTGCGGGGATTCGGCTTCGTCGCGAGGAATGTGCTGTAGTAGTTCTTGAGCAACGCGAGCTCGGCCTCGCACGTTTTCAACGTCGCTTGGACAGCTACGGGGTCGTCGGCATAGTCCACTTGATCCGCCAGCCATTCGAGCAGGTGGACGGAGCGCGGCACGATCTCGAGGACAGCCGCGAGCTGTGCCGCCTCCTTGCTGTCTGTGTCGTAGATGGCACTCATGTCGCCGTTGACCATGGCGATGTAGAGATTGATGGACATATAGGGGATCCGATAGCCGCCGCGCCCCGTTCCCCCGTCCGCGCTCATCGTGCCGTCCTTGATTTTCCGGCGCACGGTGTAGATGCTACAGCCGAGAATCTCCGCCGCTTCCTCGACGGTGAATTCATCTTTGCTGTAGAGGAGCTCGCGTTGTGCATCCGAAAGTTCAATCATCCGATTCGCCTCCTCGTCGTGTTTTGCACACATTTTATCATTTCATCTTGTATCGGTCAATAAAAGACTGCAAATATGCTTTATAATGCGAGCAAAATAAGGTCGTATTTTTATGTGAAATTGAAAAATTTGCGTAAAAATATCCGATTTGAAATAGCAGAAAAGATTTATCTTGCTTTTCTTCTTAATGGGTGCTAGGATGAGAACAAGAATGAATGAGAAGAAGTAGCTAGAAACTACAAGCAATATCTTTTCTCGCATGGCGCTTCCTGATTTTATAGAAATTGATGCCATAAAACGTGAGAAAAAAGAACGCTTTGCAGGAAAACAAGAGGAATCTGTAGAACCTAACAAATATATGTAAATTCTAACAAATCCGCAGGAAGGTTGCCTGCTTGTTGACCTTTTTTGCCGACAGATGCGATAGGATGGAATATCATCATAGATCGATGGGATGCGGAGAAATTAGGCGGATGTGTCAGAAGGCGGAGACGATCATGAGGGAAAAGAAGGAAATTCGAGGATGATGTGGAATTTATTACCAGAAAAAATTAAATTCCCGTTTCAAACAACGGCTGGCATTTCCGAATGTCGGCGTTCCCGATAATAACTGATCCGATGGGAGGACGATGGAATGGTACTTGATGAATGGCTTCTTTTCCAAGGTGATGCGAATTGGAAGATGCCAGAAGAGACGCGCAACCGTCTGGCGGGAGAGCTCGCCCGCTTGGCGGCGGAAGCGGAAGACGGGCATCTGAATTGCGCGCGGATACAGGTCGATGAGACGGACCTGTCGCTCTCGCTGAACGATGACAACATCGTGCAGGATGAGTATGCTTCGCCGGAACTTCTGGAAGACCGGGATGGGAAAGCATTCCCGTCCGCAGCGTTTTCCTTCGGCGTGATCCTCGACGAATTCCGTCGCGGCGCGACGTATTGGAGCGAGTGCGAATGGAATACTTCTGCGTTTTTGGAAGTGTTGGAACGAGACGGCGATGCTTGGCTACCGGTCGAAGCGGACGATCCGCTGGCCGGTGTCATCCGCGCTTGCACGGCCGTCCGTCCAGAAGACCGGCCGCAGACGCTGCAGGAACTCGCGGCGCTGCTGGCGGAAGCAGGGGTATCCGTCGCCGAGGCGCGGGAAAAAGACGAGGCGGAGGACGGCCACGCAGAAGAGCCGGCGCAGGAAGACCAGAGCGCATCCTTCCAGGAGGATTCTGGGGCGCAGGACGAGCCCTCTGAGGGAACCGGAGAGCCGGAGCCGGATCCCGGCGCCCCAGAGGATGAAGCGCCTGAAAAAGAGGCCGGCGTCACCGTCGGCATCGACCTCGGCACCAGCTACTCGACCGTCGCGTATTATCAGGACGGCCGCCTGCATTTCCTCGAGATCCGACGCAAGAAGAGCACGCCGTCCGCGATTTTCTTTGACGACGCGGAGACGCAGCTGTTCGGTGAGATGGCGCTCCGTAAGGGGGTAGCGTATCCGGAATCACTGTTCAAGCATTTCAAGCGGCACATCGGGGAAGAGAAGACGTTCCCGTTCGTCTGCCACGACAAGAACCGGAAACCGAAGACGAACACGTTCATCATCGACACGAATGCGTTCCTCAACGATCCGCAGATCCTCGACGGCATCGCTGAGCGCCATAAGGTCATCGTGCCCATGTCGATTTATGAAGAGCTCAACTACCATCTCGGCAAGGAGGAAACGAAGTACCAGGCGAAAGCAGCCATTAGCTCCATTGACGAAAAAAAAGACCGCATCATGTTCAAAGCCTCAGATATGGATCTTTTGCCGCAGGACTTCTTCCGCTCGCATATGACGCGCACCCTGAACGACCGGAACGACAACAGCGCCATCGCGATTGCTTTGGCGCACGACGATGCGGACACGGTGATCATCACGGATGACAAGGGCATCCATCAGAAAGTGGAATGGCTGCAGAAAGAGCAGGGCGCGCAGTTCTGCACGATGAAGCTGAAAGAGTTCCAGTTCGTGAAGACGGCGAAGATGGATGACGTGGCCGACTTGCAGCTGACGGGCAAGGACGGCGCCGTCCTGTTCCTCAAATACTTGCGCCAGGAGATGGAGAAGAAGCTGGGGGGCAGCGTTTCGCGTGCCGTCATCACGGTGCCGGAACTGTTCAGCCCGTTCCAGAAAGACAAGACGAAGGAAGCGGCGCTCGCGGCCGGGTTCTCCGAAGTGGAGCTCCAGACGGAGCCAATCGCAGCGGCAGTGGCCTACGGCCTCGATCAGGAAGAAGAGAAGAACCTCCTAGTCTATGACTTCGGCGGCGGCACGTTCGATGTCGCGATCATCCGGAAGGACAGCGACGGTTTCCACCGGCTCGGCGCCGGCGGCGATCCGGCGCTCGGCGGCGAGGACTTCACGCAGTTGCTCGTCGAGGAGTTCGAAGACCGGCTGAACCAGATGCTCGAAGACCAAGGCGAAGACGTTGACATGATGGACGAAGAGACGAGCGGCCTGTCGCATGAGGAATACTGCAAGAACCGGGAGCAGATCTGGAGCAATTGCGAGGCGCTGAAATGCGCTCTGTCGGAAAGCGAGAAGGAAGAGGTCGCGATCCGCGTCTATACGAAGCCCGGAAGCAAGCAGGAGGTTCCGTTCGCCCTCAGCCGCGAAGAGTTCGAGGACATCACGGCAGGACTTGTCGAGCGTTCCCGGAAGGCGCTGGACGAGGCGCTGTCTTCCGCGCACCTGACGCGCGATGCCATCGATGTCGTGATCCTGGCCGGCGGCACGTCGACCATCCCTTGCATCCGCACACTGGTCGAGCACTATTTCGGCAGCAAGACCCCCGTCATGAAAGACCGCGATACGGCGACGCTGATCGCTGCTGGCGCAGCTGCGTTCGCCGATCGCAAGTGGAATCCGGAATCCACGATCCACCAGCGGATCCTCGTCTACGAGAAGACCATCGACGACCTCGGCGTCGCGTACAAGCGGGACAGCAGCGACCTGCATTACCGCTTCGGCCTCGTCATCCCCGCAGAGAAGAGCCTCCCGTGCCAGTCAGACCATCCGTGCGAGTACAGCTTGCCGCAAGACGGGACGGAGCACCTCTCCGTCTTCTTCTACAAGCGGAAAGCCGGCAGCACGAGCGAGATGACGACGGACGCGGACATGGACTACATCGGGAAGGTCGAGATTGATCATCTGCCACCGCTGAAGCAGTCCGATGCGGTGGTCCAGGTGATGTTTTCCTTGACGAAGGAGTACCTCCTCGATGCCACGGTGACCGTGCGCGACGGACAGGGGAACGAGGTCCGGACGAAATCCGCACATATCAGCAAGGCAGGTGTTTGAACGATGGAAACGGAACGTTTGGAAGGACAGGCGGACTTGCCCGCGTTTTCCTTTGCGAGCTGTGGAAGCTTGCTGGAGAAGATCCGGAGATTTTTCAAGGACAGGGGGCTCTTCGTCTCCGGCTTGTCCGGCCGCACGCAGGCGGAGGATGTGCTGGGCACGGAGGCACCTGGCGATGCGGGCGAGGGCGGCCTTTCCGCCTTCCAGATCGGGCGGGAGGCCTCAGCGCCGGCCTTTTATCTGAACATCAACGGCACGGAGGATGTCGAGCGGTATCTGCAGCTGTTCGTGCTGGACATGGAGGACCTCCATAAGGCGATCGCCGCCTACGCAGAGCAGAATGCCGACCTCGACGAGGAGAGTCGCGGCAAGGTCTCCCGCCTGAATGTCCGGATCTTGCGGGCAAAGGATCTGATGGGCAATCGGCGCGGCAAAAAAATCCTCGAAAACTGCCGCGCCAAGCTCACCGTGGAGGAGCAGCGCCAGGAAATGGCGCGTGAGATCGGGAAGCTCCTCAGCGAATGGGTGATGCAGAAAGTCTTGGATCCCATCTACGAGGAGCCGAGCCCCGTCTACGCCTTCGTGCTGCAAAAGATCAATACGTTCCTCGCACACTGGGGGGTCATGACGCTCCCGATGCAGGAAGGAGAGCGGATGGATTACGATCTCCCCTGCGACGTGCTCGAGGGGAGCGAAGAGGGCGCGGAAGGCCAGCACGAGACCATCCGCAAGATCTACCACTATCCCTACGTCTGGAAAGAAGACCGGGAAGACCTGCTGCCCGTGTGGAACGGCAGTGTTTCCCTCTGGAGGTGAGGCGGCGTGGGACTTTATCTGGGCATCGACTTCGGGACATCCACGACCTATGTCACGCGATGGAACGAGGAGAAACGGGAAGTGGAGCCCGTCGAGAACCTCGGAAAATACGGGAGCGGCAACGTCTTCCCCAATGTCATTTTCTATGACTCCGCGACCGAACAGCAGATCGGCTACCAGGCGGCGGACCGGGGCAGCGGCGATCAGCTGGACTACGTCTCTGCCATCAAGCGCAAGCTGGAAGAGCGCAGCTTCAAGCGCTTCCTGCCGAATGCCGGGCGGGAACTCTCCGCCGTGGAAATCGCGCGCGACAGCTTCGCTTGCCTGAAGCGGAAAATCGAGAAGAACTTCGGCGGCGAGCGGGTCGACGGTGTCGTCATCAGCGTGCCGTTCGCATTCCAGCACGCCGAGCGTGGGCGCATCAAGCACGCGGCTGAGCTCGCGGGGCTGAAGGTGCTCCGGCTCATCGAGGAGCCGGTCGCTGCGGCGCTTTCGTTCGGCCTCGTGCAGAAAGCGAAGCCGGGCGTCTGCGAAAAGGTGATTGTATTCGACCTCGGCGGCGGCACGTTCGATGTTGCGGCCTTCAAATTCGTCAAGCAGGCGGAGAACCGCTTTGCCATCGACGTGCTCGGCACGGACGGCAACAAGCATCTTGGCGGCATTGACATCGATGCCCATATCGCCGATAAGATTAAGGAAGCGATGGAGGAAGCCCATGCGGAATACCGCCTCGATGCGCTCGAAGCGAAGCATCTCGCGCAGGAAAAAGCGCGCATGGACAAGCTCGCACGCGAGACTAAGGAAATCATTGCTTGCGAAGGAGATGAAAGAGTTAGTTATACGAGTATTGTCGATGACAGCATCGAGTACGATGAGACGTGGGACGAAGAAGACCTGGATCAGATGCTGGAGCACTGCGGCTTCATGGACGAGGTGCGGGACGTCCTCGACAACCTCCTGTTCGAACTGGAAATGAACAAGGAAGACGTGGACCGCGTGATCATGGTCGGCGGGACGACGCAGATCCCGTCCATCCAGAACGTGGCAAAGGAATATTTCGGCAAGGCCCCGGAGATCGTCGAGCATCCGGATGAAATGGTGGGGACAGGCGCCGGCATCTACTGCGGGATCCTCCTCGACAAGCGCATCAAGTTCTCCATCACGCTGCGGCTGTCGAAAGCGGTCGGCATCAAGAAGGGCGGGCGCTTCACAGTCCTGCTACCGCGCAACGAACGCTATGGCAAGCAGTCCGACGTTGTCACCATCCAGACGGCGCGCAAGGCGCATGAAAAAAAGATTACGATCTACCAAGGCGACGGCGCCCACCAGACGGAGCTCGCCGTCCTGACCGTCCCGCAGGAAACGATCGAGCGCCTGCACGGCAGCCTGGGGCTGTCACTCGGAACGGACCAGAACGGCATGGTCGGGTATGTCCTCTATGATATCGCGCCGGACGGCGGCCGTCGGGCCGTGGCGCAAGGCATGCTGGAGGTAAGCTGATGGGAAAGCACGATAAAAATTATCATGAGCAGCAGCGGCAGAAGTCGCGGGGATGCCTCGCAGGAAAGGAGAAGCATATGCAAGGAGAGGAACAGCGCCCCCTGGGCATGGGAGAGCGTAACAGCCATTCGTATCAGGGGCAGGGCACCGCACCGGAGCGGAACTCGTCGTTCGGAGGCACGACGGACACCGTCCTCAAGCGCTTGGACACGTTGGATCTCAATCTCGCCGATCTGCAAAACGCGGTCGGATACGGCCTGGAGGGCGAAGCAAAGAGCTTGTTCCAGGCAATCAGAAACCTGCGGAGCGATGTGCGGAACGTGCGGGGCGTCTTGCGTGCCAATGGCCTCAGCGAAAATGCGCCGCTCCTGTCAAACCTCCTCAACGACATTTTCAGCGCTGTCAGCCGTCTCCAAGGGAGCCTCCAGGGGCTCGCGACCGACCGCCATCTCGACGATGCGAAAGCCTACCTCCACAGGGACATCAACAGCCAGTCGTCAACGATGCGCCTGGAGCTCAAAAACGCCATCCAGAAAGACCTCGACGGGTTGCGCGGGACGCTCGGCAGAGTCCAGACGGCGCAGCAGCAGCTGTCGGATTTCGCGGAGGGCGGGTTCCAGCAGGCGCTGAAAGCGGAGCTCAAGCCGCTCAGGACGCCCCTCGAGACCATGACCGGGAAGGTCGAAGGCGTCGCCGCGGATATCGCGGACGTCACCACGCTCCTGAAGGACAAGGGGCTCGTGATGCGCCAGAAATTCCCGGCCGCCACCACGGACGAAGAAGTCCTCTGCCAGCTGACGGAATACGGGCAGGCCATCCTCGAAAAACTCTCGACGGCCGCGCGCTGGTATGCGCGCAAGCAGCCGGAGCTCGAGCAGATCGACCAGCTCCGGGCGGACGCGGAAAAAGCGCATGACATCGGCTACAACGAAGGCCGGGAGGCCGGGCAGCGCGAAGGGAAGCGCGCCATCGTTCGGGAACTCGTCAAGAAGTTCGGCGACTGCGCCGCGCTGATGTGCGAGGCTCCGGGCGAGCTCGACGGGCAGACGCGGCTGCAGATCGTAGCAGACCTCCTGCAGGCCAACGGCGTGCAGCGCGAGCTCGCGCCCGGCCAGGTCGTTACGGTGACGGAAGAGAATGTCCGGGCACTGTCGACGCAGATCGAAGACCTGCCGGGTGACCTCCCGCAAGACATCCGCATCGTGACCGGCGACTATTATCTGGAAGAAGAATTGTTGCAGAAAGCGACGTGGGCGCCCGTGACGTCGGAACTGGTGCCGCAGGAAACGCCGGCCCCTCCGGAGGAACCTGCACCAAAGGAAGCGCCGGAACCCATGGCGGAGCCCGCGCCGCAGGAAGCACCGGAACCCATGGCGGAGCCTGCGCCGCAGGAGACGCCGGAGCCCTTGGCGGGGGCTGAACCTCCGCAATCGCCCGCGTCTGCGTCTGGGTTTCCTCGGCAGGATTGAGAGGTGCATCCATGGGCTTTTATGTTGGCATCGACCTCGGCACGACGAATAGCACCGTCTCCGTGATCCGCACGGAGGATATGGATGACAACCCGCTGGACACGCTCACCACGTGCCCCATCTACCAGTACGACGCCCGTCTGCAATACGCGACGGACGAGACGTGCCTGCCGTCGTCACTCTACTTTGACATCGAGAACCAAAAGGTCTACACCGGGCTGTACGCAAAGGCCATGTATGCCTCCGGCACGCGGCCGATGCAGACCGTCCGCTCCATTAAGACGCGCATGAGCGGGGCGTCGGAAATCTTGATTCCTGGGATACGGGACGAGAGCCGCCGCGCCTCCTTCAACATGGTGCAGTGCGCCTCGTTCTTCATTCGGACGATCCTGCAATCCCTCCGGGCGCAATATCCGGACGAGGATGTTGCGCGCGAGGCCGTCGTGACCGTGCCGGCCGCGTTCAGCGACGACGAGCGCGTCGCGACGCGGAACGCCGTGCTGCTCGGCGGCTTCCAAAGCTGCCGCATCCTCGACGAGCCGACGGCGGCGCTGCTCTCCTATCTGAACAGCGAGGCGGCGAATACGGACCTCGAGGAAGAAGAGGAAACGCGCCGCCTCGTCTACGACATCGGCGGCGGCACGCTGGACGTCTCGATCGCCGAGGCGAAAATCAATGAGAACGAAGACTATGATATCAACGTCCTCGGCCTCTCGAACCGCATGAACCTCGGCGGCGACAACTTCGACCAGCTGCTCGCCGCGAAATTCCTGATGGAGTTCGAGCAATCGACGCAGCCGATCCAGTCGTATTCCGAGGAGGACCAGAACCGCATCATCGCGCGCATCGTGTCGAACGCGGAAGACTACAAGATCAAGCTCAACGACCAGGTGCTGGGCTGCGACCCGCGCCGCCTCGCGCGCCTGCGCCCCTTGCGCGTCTCGTTCGAGCTCATCCGCGGCATGTACGTGGAAGGGCAGACGCTTTCCAAGGCGCAGTTCGACGATATGTGCAGCATTTTCAGCGATCCAAACGTGGGCCTGCTCCTGAAGCCTGTGAAATCCGCGCTGAAGCAGGCGCAGATCGAGGCGTCCGACATCGACGAAGTCGTGCTGACTGGCGGCATGTCGCATTTTTATGCCATCCCCGAAGTGCTGCAAAACTTCTTCGGCCCGGAGATGCCGATTTCCGTGGTCGATGACACGCGGACGGCCGTCTCGCGCGGTGCGGCGCTCTACCATTGGGGCCTCGACGAGGACAACTACCACGAAGGCGTGAAACGCCTGAGCCATATCAGCGAGCGCTTGGCCGGGAACATCTATCTGCGCCGCGACAAGGAATTCGACTTGCTCATCGACGGGAAGATGCAGGAAACGTCCGGCGACTTCTCGCGCCCCGTGACGGATGGCTACATGACGAGCCTGCCGCTCTTCCTTTACAGCGGGAGTCTCGAAGACGGTGCCGAAAAACTCACGGCGCTGGCGGGGAAGCGCCTGCCGCTCTCGCACCCGTACCACGAGGGCGACAAGATTCCGCTGCACTGGTCAATCGATGAAAACAAGATCATCACGATCGATGTGCAGGAGCCGGGGTTCGCGCCCATCCGCTTCTCGCGGCAGCTGAGCACGGAGGTCATCCAGAACGATCCCGTCCAGAAGTACGTCGTGAACAAGGGGTGATGAGATGGATAAAGAAGCATGGGAGACCCTGCAGAACACGCAGGACCGCGTTAAGCAGGCCGTCAACCAGCGGTTCGAGAAAGACGCGAGCCTCTATGTCGACCGGGCGCGGCAGGATTCCCTGAAGACGATGTTGCGGAACGGGACCTACCAGGCCGTGGCCGTCCAGCAGAAATGCGGACTCGCACCCGAAGCGCTGGCGCGCGTCATCGTGGAAAACGCCTGGCTCCTGCCGCACGGCCCGTACGGGCCGCTGCTCGCCGTCCTGCACCATTGCCGTCCCGGCTATCTCAGCGCGAGCGGCATCATGAAGAAGGTTCTCGAGGACGATTATGACCTCCCGAAAGATTTCCGCGACGAAGTGGCAACGCTGTGCATCGCGGACGCCGACCCGCATACGGCGGAGGCGATGCTCGAGAGCGGCCCGGAGAAGCTGCCGTTCCTCAACAATCCGCGCCTCTGGACAGCCTGCCTGCACACTGCGCTGAAACCGTTGCCGCCGCTGGAAAAATACCGGCGCTTCTCGGAATACGCAGCAGACAAGAAAGATGCCTATGCACCAACGCAGTGGAAGTCATTGGACAAGTTTTTCGACAAAGAATCCCTGACGGACGCTGTCCTCGATGCCGCCTTCTACGATCATTTCATCAAAGAATCATCGGATGGATATCGTTACTGGCGCCATGTCTTTGCCAAGCGCTGCGCGCCGAAAGCTCTTGTGGTTCGTGCCGGAAGCGTTTTCACCAGCCATACAAGAGATTTCGACACGTGCATCCGCGTTTGGTTCAGCATTGCTCCGACCATCTGCACGGATGAGGCGATGGATGTATTGGCTGATGCTTTTATCCGGGTGGCCCCGTCTTGGCATGCAAACCGTCTGGATGCACTCGGCCGCCAGATCGTGAAAAAGCTTGCGGAACAGAATCGCGATTATGCGCAACGTGCTGCGGAAATCTTCCGGTCGGCCGGTATGCAAGTCGACCTTCCGCAGTATGACGAGGATATTCCAGATTTGGATGAAATGGCGGAAGAACTCGACGAGGGTGATATGGAAGCGAAGGATTTCCGCCGCATGGCGAAAGAATTCCGGTCGAAATACTGGAAGAAGCGCCCCATCGAACGCTTGGAGGAGCTCCGCCGCAAGCTGGAAGATGGCCAGGAGTCTTTTGAAGGGTTCTGCCTCGAGCTCGCAGAGCAGAATCCTCGTTTTCCTCCGTATCTGCTTTATGCCATGGAGCATTTTACAGGGGCGGCAACCGTCCGCCGCATGTTGCGGATCATCCAGAAGAGCGACATGCTTCGTTCCCCACAGATGAAAAATCATCCGGACGAATTGGAGAAAGTGAAATCCTTTGTCCAAGAGCAAGATTTTGAACTGTTCAAGAAACTGATGAGTTGAAGGTGACATACAAATGAATCATATCGGCATCGACCTGGGGACGACGAATTCCGTCGCCTGCACGATGAAAGACGGGCGTTTCGCATTCCTGAACTTTCGCCGCCTCGAGCTCCTACCCTCCGTGCTGCTCTACCAAGGGGGCAAGATGACGGTGGGCAACGCCGCGAAGCGCAAGCGCGAAGCCTATCCGAAGAACTACATCTCCTCCTCGAAGACGCACATGGGCGAACGCGAGGCGCTCTGGAACATCGAAGACCGCAGCTTCACGCCGACGGACGTGGCGGCGGAAATCCTGTCCGAGATCTACCGCGCGGCGGAAAAATTCTTCGCCAACGACGAGCCCATCGAGGCCGTCATCACGACGCCGGCGTATTTCAATCCGCTGCAGAACGCGGCGACGCAGGACGCCGGCGAGAAAGCCGGCTTCCTCGTCAAGCAGATCCTGGCGGAGCCGATTGCGGCGGCACTCGCCTACGCGATGGACGACTGCCATCCCGGCGAGAAAATCTTCGTCGTGGATCTCGGCGGCGGCACGTTCGACGTGACGCTCCTCAAGGTTGTCAGCGGGAACGAGTTCGAGGTGGTCTGGAAGGACGGCGATAACCATCTCGGCGGCGATGATTTCGACGCGGCTATCCTCGAGCTGATGTACCGGGAGATCCGCATCTCGACGGGTGTCGATCTCTCGGAACCGGAGGGCAGCGGCCTCCCGTCCGATGAGTACGCCAAAGCCGTGCAGAAGCTGCGGTCGGAGGCGGAGCGCTGCAAGTGCAAGCTCTCGGAGTCGGAGAAAGTGGAGGCGAGCGTCCCGAGCCTCTTCCCGTATCGCGACGGCCGCTATAATTTCTCCTTGGAGATCACGCGCCAGGAATTCCTCGATGAGGCGTCGCTGGCGGTCAACAAGGTGAAGAACACCGTCCGCCACTTTTTCGATGCGGATGGCATCGAGGCGACGAAGGACGATGTCGACCGCGTCATCCTCGTCGGCGGCTCCGCGCGCATGCCGTTCGTCCGCGAGTTCGTCACGAGCTTCTTCGGCAAGGAGCCGTATGCGGACAAAGACCTCGCGAAGCTCGTCGCCATGGGCGCGGCGCTCAAGGCGGATGACAATGACACGATCATCCTCCGCGACCGCCTCACGAACTCCATGGGCATCGAGCTTGTCAACGACCGCTACGCCATCCTCCTGCCGAAGGGGACGCCGTATCCCTGCGACAATGCGGATGCGCCGGATGACGAACGGATCTTTACGACCGTCCGCGACTATCAGGAACGCATCGACATCGAAGTCTATGTGGGCGAGAACAAGGAGAATGTGAAGAAAAACCTCCATTATGGCGGGTTCCCGTTGGAAGGGATCGAGCGCGCGCCGGAGGGCGTCCCACAGATCGAAGTCATTTTCTCCTTTGACCAGAGCCAGATCCTCCACGTCCATGCGCGCGACCTGAAGACGGGCGCGAGCGGCAGCAAGGAATTGAAGATCGACCGCAGCTGACGGCCGGTCGCGTGTGCCATCGGGAGGGAAAACCATGAGAGCCATCGTCATCGTGCAGCCTGGGGGGCTGCAAGTGTTTCGCGAGGGAGACGCGGGACCGCTGTACGTATCCGGAATCATGAAGAACATCCCGGATACCCGGGAATCCTGGCAGTCTATCCTCGACAACCTCAATGAGAAGCCGTCCGCCGTGCAGCTGAAACTCCTGTGGACACAGCCCGTCCCCGAAGCGCTGCAATACTGCCTGGAAACGTTCGCGCCGGCGCCGGCGGCGCTCGAAATCGAGCAGCTGGAGCATTGCGAAGCGCGCCTGCCGGGGGACGCGGAAAGCAGCATCCCGGCACATTTCGAGGAAGCGTTCAACGCGATGAGCGTCGTTGCGGCGCTCCAAAAGGACAACACGTTCCTGAGCAACCGCTTCAAGAAGATGCAGGCTGTCTTGGGCCGGAGGGAGGCGGGGAAATGAACGACCGTCTGCAAACACTGGAACAGGGGACGCTCCCCTGCGGCTTCGAGCTCGGCATGGGGGATCTCGCGGCGGTCAACGCGCTGCCGGATGCCTCCGTCCAGCGCGCGTGCCGCTTCTTCCGCCTCGACGAGCTCATGCACGACGGCACGCGTCCGCAACGCGAAGCGTTCCTCAACGTGCTGGCCGCACTGAACGAGCCAGGCTTCAATTTCGTCTACCTCGTCCGCGGCGACCGGCAGGGGACGCGCATCTACCTCGGCGTGGCCGCCAAGCCCGGGAGTGCGGAGGCGCAGCGCCTCGGCGATTTCGCCACCGACGTCCTGCAACCATCCTTCCAGGGGATGTTCCGCGGAAGCAAGCTGACGCGCCTGTACGAATCGGATGTGTACAAGGAAATCGTGCAGCCGCGCCAGGAGATGGCTTACAGCAGCATGGTGCTCGGCATTCCGTCCCTGCGGGACGACCAGGGACGGCGGGAGGACGCCTTGGATTTTCAGGGCATCGACCGTCTGGCCTCCGCGATGCATGGAGAAGCATGGCAGATGATCGTCATCTGCGAGCCGCTCTCCCGCGGGAGTATCGAGCGCATGCGCCAGGAAATTTATGAAATCTATGAGCATCTGGCCATCCTGGCGAAAAATTCCGTGCAAGGGCAGCGCAGCACGGGCGAGAGCTTCAGCCACAACGAAGGCCGTTCCACGAGCCGCAGCCAGTCGGAGACGCATGGCACCTCCACGTCGTCCTCGTCGGGCGAGAGCGAATCTGTCTCCTATACCGAAGCGAAGAACAGCAGCCGGAGCCGCAACCGAGGCGAAAGCGTCTCTGTTTCCCACACCGACGGCCGCACGAAGAGCGCGAGCGAGACGTGGGGTTCGAGCCATTCCGACAGCAAGACGGAAGGCCGGTCGAAAGGGAAGAGCGCCGGCGAAAACCACAGCCATACGTCCCGCAGCGACAACAGCAGCGAATCGCACTCGTCCGCGCATTCCGACGGGACGAACAAAGGCGGCTCGAAGAGCGCCGGCACGTCGGATTCCGAAACGCAGGGAAAGACGCGCTCCGACGGGACCACGGAAAGCACGGGAAGCTCTACGTCCTCCCAGAAAGGGCGCGGGACAAACCGCAGCACGTCCGAGGGAACGAACGCGAGCCGGGCAACGACCGAGAGCACGAGCGAGAACTACGGGAGCACGACAGGCGGGAACACGGGAAAATCCCTCACGGCCACATTCGAGCTCGTGCACAAGAAAGAAGCGGAAGAACTCAAGTATATCGACGAATCCCTGCTGCCGCGCCTGCAGAGCGGCGAGAGCCGCGGAATGTTCAAGACGGCGGTCTTCCTCTCGGCCGAGAGCCCATCCATCCTGAACCGCCTGCAGAGCAACATCCGTGCGATTTTTCAGAGCGGCAAGGGGAATTTCTCCCCGCTGACGGTCGAGCCGCTCGCTGACGGTGCGCATTGGATGGACGATTTCCAGATCCACACCATCTATTCCCCGGACAACGCCCGCTTCTCTGTGTTCTACGGCATCCCGTCGCAGGACGGGCGCCTCGCGCTCGCCTCCTGCCTGACGTTGCAGGAAGTCGGCCTCATGGCCGGCCTGCCGCAGTATGAAGTCCCCGGCCTCACGCTCACGCCCTACACGCCGTTCGGACTCAATACGCAACGGCCGGCGGAGACGGGGTTCACGCTCGGGCACCTCGTCTATGGCGGGCAGGAGCAGAAGGAGAATCCCGTGCAGCTCGATCGCAACGTGCTGAACAAGCACGTCTTCGTCACGGGCATCACGGGCTCCGGCAAAACGATGACCTGCAAGCAGCTGCTGAATGCGTCGCGCATGAACTTCCTCGTCATCGAGCCGGCGAAGACGGAATACCGCGAGCTCCTGCTCCTGCCCGGTCTCGAGGACACGCTGGTGTTCTCCGTCGGCGACGAGCAACATCTGCCGCTGCGCTTCAATCCGTTCGAACTGCTGCCGGGAGAAAACCTCACGTCGCACATCGACATGGTGAAAGCGGCGTTCGTCTCCTCGTTTCAGTTCGAAGCGTCGATGCCGCAGATTTTCGAGATGGCAATCTATCAGGCGTACGAACGCTGCGGATGGGACACAGGCACCGGGGAATTCGTCGGCGCCGGCACGCCCGCCTATCCGACGTTGACGGAATTCCTCGGCGCGCTGGAAGCCGTCGTGCGCGATCAGCATTTCGGCGCCGAACTGGAGGGGAACTATCGCGGTTCGCTCATCAGCCGCATCAAGAACCTGACGTACGGCGCCAAGGGGCGCATGCTCGACTGCCGTCGTTCCGTCGATTTCCCCGCCTTGCTGCATCAGCATGTCGTCCTCGAGATGGAAGAGCTGAAATCGCCGCAGGACAAAGCGCTCATCATGGCGCTCATCATGGGGCGGCTCGCGGAGGCCGTGAAGCTCGAATACCGCAAAGACAAGCAGTTCCGCCATATCACGCTCGTCGAAGAAGCCCACCGGCTGCTCACGAAAGTCCAGCCAGGAGACGGCGAGAGCCAAAAGTATTCCGTCGGCGTCTTCACGGACATGCTGGCAGAGATCCGCAAGTACGGGGAATCCCTGATCATCGTCGACCAGATCCCGAACAAGCTGTCGGAAGATGTCCTGAAGAACACGGCGACGAAAATCGTGCACCAGCTGCTCGCCCGCGACGACAAGGAGGTGATCGGTGACACGATGATGCTGGAGGATGCGCAGAAGACCTTTCTCTCGAACTTGCGCACGGGTCAGGCAATCGTATTCACGGAGAACTGGAGCAAGGCGGCCTGCGTGCAGATCGGGACCATCCAGAATGCGCACGCGTCGGAAGAGCTCGATGCCATGCGCCAGGAAAATGCCGATGCGTTCATCGCGAAGAATCTCGAGGCCTACTGCCCGGAGCTCGGACCGGAGGCGACGGCTGCGCAGTGGAAACAGTATCGCGAGGTCAAGCGGCGGTTCCCACGCTTTTTCCAGGCCCTGCGCCAACTCTTGGCGAACTGGGCGGATGAGCCGCTGCGCGCGCGCGCATTTTCGCTCCTGCCGCCGGCAGAGGAAGCGACGCCGGAGCTCGCCGCGCTCGGCGCTCGGCTGTTCCGGCAGAACGCTTCGTGCCATATCCAGCTTTCCCCAGAAGAGCAGGCGGAAATGGAGCAGATTGTCCTCTCCCTGCTGCAACGTCGGCCGGAGGAAGAGATCGAAGCGGAGCACCGCGCGTCCCTGCGGCTGTACAAGCGGTATGATCTCGCGTTTTTCAAAGACAAGGAGGCAAAGACATGTTTGGGTTGATTGTTGGCGTTTTGAAAGTGGCAGCCCTCGTGGCGACCGTCGTCGATGCAGGCGTCTCCATCTGCCGCCATCTCGGCATCTTGAAGCCGGAAACGAAGACGGAAGACCTGGGTGACCGGGCGATGCAGGCGCGCGAGGCCGGCATCCGGGCCGAGGACTACGACGGGAGGTTCGATGAGTACAAGGAAAAAATCGAGAACTTCGAGATCGACCCGGAAAAGAGCAAGACCTATTCTCCGGCGGACAAGATCAAAGCGGCAGGCGAAATCGTCGGCTGGGGCTTGACCGAGCACTACGGGAAAGCCTCCGGCGTCGAAGACTTCATCCGGCAGGAGTTCAACAAGCATGACGCGTTTTATACGCCGGAACGCGCGGAACAATACATGGAAGCATTCAAGGAGGGCGGCATGGACAAGATCGGCCCCTACCTCGACAACCGCCTGAACAATATGCAGGACATCAAGACCATCGATGTCAAGCTCACGGAAGCGGAAGAAAAGCTCGGCGTTTCTGAGGAAGAAGCGAAAGAGCGTCTGGATCAGGAAATCGAACGGAGGGCGAACGCATGAGTGCCGCAGGACTGACGAAATTTGAAAAAATCGAACTGGGGCTGAACCTCGTCAGCCTTGCCATCGATGTCGCCGACAAGCTCGTGGTCGCGCTGAAAGACTGGGGCGTGATCAAGACGACGACGACGGCCGAAGAGCTCGGCGCCAAGAGCCTCGAAGCAGAGCGAAACGGGATCCGCGCGGAGGATGCGAAAGATTTCGGCGGCTACCTCCAAGCCGTCGACGCCATCGAGCTCACGCCGGAGCAGGCATCCGCGTACGATCCGAAGGCGTGCGAGCAGCGCGGCAAAGAGCTCGCCCTCCGCGGGCTCGGGCAGGAACTTGGAAACGAGGCAGGAGCCTTCACACAGGAGCTCGCAAAGAACGAAGACTTCTATCGGGCGGACGGGCGTCTCGAAACGTATGCGGACGCCGTCCGGACGGGAGAGCTCGCCGCCGTGGACATCAGCGCCTATTTTGATAACAAGCTCGATGACTTGCAATCCATCAAAAAGACGGATGCCGTCCTCCAGAACGTCGAAGAACGCCGGGGGCTCTCGCCCGAAGAAGCGGCAAAAGAACTCGATGCCGAAATCGAAAAACGCGCTGGCCGTTGAAGCACGGGAAGGGAAGCAGATCCGATGCATATTGCCATTGAAGGCCTGGACGGGGCGGGAAAGACCTCGGCGGCCAAAGCGCTCGAAAAACGTACGGGATTTACCTTGATAGAATACCCCATCCGCTATCTCACGGACGGGGCGACGGGGCGGACGCAGCTCGACCGGCTAATCCGCCAAGTGAGCGATACGGAGCCGGATTTCACGGCGATGTTCTACGGGACGGGAAACCTGTATCTGAAATACCTCATCCAAGGACGGAACATCCTCACGGATCGCTACCTAGCTTCCACCTATTTCTGGAATGCCACGGAAGAGAACCTCGCGTTTTTCGATTTTCTCGTGCGCGTTGCCTCCCGTCCTGATTTTACCGTGCTGCTCTTCGCGCACGCCGACGTGCGTCGCCAGCGGATTCGTGCGCGCAATCCCGAAGACCCCGATCTCCAGAAAAAATCTTCCACGACGATCAATACGACAAGCTGAAGGAATTTGTCGAGCGCTACCATATGCCATACTGCTTTCTCGACAATTCTGATCTAACTGTCGAAGAAACGGCTGCGAAGATCGAGACGGCAGCAAAGAAAGCCGGCGTGCTATGAACCTGACGAAAGAACTGCTCCACGCGCTCAGCCGCGAGTATCTGAACTCCTATTACTCTTTGAATTCGTACATCGGCTGCACGACCAATTGCGCATACTGCTTCCTTGCGCCGCTCGGCATCGTGCCGGCACGGCCAGTGAAAGCCATCTCGGAGTCCGCCCTCGTCGCCGAGGCACTGGCGGATCCGCTGTTCGAGCGCGGCAGGACCGTCCTCTCGTTAAACAACCGCACAGATCCGTTTTTGAACGGCGAAGTGAAAGAGAGCACCTTCCGTCTGCTCGATGCCATCGCGGAAGCGCAGCTGAAAAATCCCGTGACCATCACGACGAAAGGATTGCTGACTGCAGCGGATTGCGCGCGGCTCGATTGCTATGACAGCCTCGTGCTCATCCTCATCGTCACGTACAACGGCATCCCGCTGCCGCTCCAGCCCATCGATCATACCGTCCAAGAGGCGACGATCCGCCATGCGGCGGCCTGCCGCCATGTGCGCCTCGTGCACCAGTGCCGTCCCATCCTGCCCGGCGTGAATGATGACGAACGGACGTTGCGCCGCGTCTTCGACTACGCCTCCCGCTACTGCGAGGCCACGATCTACCAGGGCGTCCGCGTCAATCCCTTCATCCGCAAGCGCTTGCGGGAACGCCGCTATGATTATACGGGACGGCTGAGCGCAAAGAAAATAAAAAGCCGCATCGTCGATGCGACTTTCCAACAGTTCCGGCTGGAACACCCGTCCTATCCAGTTTTTGACCACACGTCCTGCTGCCTGTCGTACCTGCTCGGCCAGGCGGATTACAATGTCTGCTACGCGGTTGCGGACTGCCCGACCGCCTGCCCTAATTATGCGCCATGCCACGATGCCGCGCCGCTGCCGCCGGCAGATATCGCGGCGCGGCTGGCGCGCATCGGCGTCCCGGACAGCTGGACGCTCGCGGATGGCAGCTTGCACGTGCCTGCTCCCTTGACAGACGCGCAACGGTCGTACATCCATCACATCCTGTATCTGCACTGCGATGCAGCGGGACGGCGGCCTGCATTTTCCGAAACTTTGATGGAAGGAGGCGATCCTGCATGATCGTGCGCCTGCGATACCGTGACGACGGCAGGGAGCTCGATGCGGATGACGCATGGTTGCTGGATTCCTTGCGCCGCCTCTATCCCGCGACAAGCGAGCCTGCGGAATGGATGCTCGAACTGCACCAAGGTTCCGGCACGCCGGCTGCGGACGGAGCGGTAGTGCGCCTGCCTATGAAATTTTATCGTCCGCTGCCTGCCGGCGTGCCGGAAAATTTTGACGAGCATGCGCAGAAAAAACTCTTGTACCATGCGCTGTCCGGCGAATACATGACGGCCATCGCCGGCGATACTGAGGCTGAAGTGCGCTTCCTGTTGCACGTGGCAGGGAAAACGCCGCGCAACGTGCTCGACCTCTGTTGTGGTGTCGGACGCCATGCTGCAGGCCTTGCCGCGCACGGTTGTCATGTGACAGGCGTCGATGCCTCTGCGGAGCAGATTGCAACCGCTCGTGCACTGCATCCTTCGCCACGACTGCGCTTCTTGCAGATGGACGTGCGCCGCTTGGCGCTGCCCCAGCGTGCCTTTGATCTTGCTATCTGCATGTGGACCACGTACAATTATTTTTCCGTCGAGCGGGATTTGCGTGCGTTTCTGGGTGCCGTCGCCCGCCATCAGCCTGCGGGCGCACTGTTCGTATTGGATGCCAAAAATCTTCCGGCTCTGCCGCCGCGGCGCATCTATCATCGCACACGCAGGCACGGGACGGAAGAACTCGAGCTCCTTGTGCACAAGCGCGTGATGGCCGGCATTCAAAACTCCCAATATTTCTATTTTTTTGGCGGCAGCCGGCATGCGTTTTGCTTTGATGAAGAATTCGTCCGCTTCTATGATCCTGGCACACTTTCCGCGCTTGCTGGTGATTGGTACGAGCTCGCCGCCACGTATGGTGATTTCGACGCCTCGGCCTACGAGCCAGCGCACAGCCGCCGCTTCCTCGCGGTCTTGCGGCGGAAATAGAAAGGAGCATCTGTATGACGAGCGATTACGCGCCAGGCAGGCCGCATCAAAACGCGCTCTTGCCACAGGACAGTTCCACAGTAAAAGCGAAAAAACATTTTCATCAGAACATCGTTCACGTTATGACAGAAAATGTTGATGGAGATATAGATGGCGATATCGTCGGAATCATGTCGGGGAATATCCAGGGCGATATGAACGGCGATATCCTTGGAACCATGTCTGGGAATATCCAAGGCGATATGAACGGTGATATCCTCGGAATCATGTCGGGGAATGTCCAGGGCGATATGATCGGGGACATCCGTGGAATCATGAACGGGACGGTTTTCGGGGACAGGAAGGGGAAAGCGTATGGCAATGCGGGAAATCAGATAACATTTTCTCGGTAGAAAAAAGTGGCAAGGTTGCTTGCTTGTTGACCTTTTTGAGTTGTCTGGATGATAAGATAGCCTCAGAACCGAAATGGTTCGCCGATGTATCCATGACGTTCAGGAGGTTTTGATCATGAGCAACAGTATTTTTGAAGACGCGCTGTTCCTTGCAGCCGGAGGGATCGTCGGTCTCATTGCGGGCGCGGCGTTGATGTCGGATGATGAGGACGACGATGACGAGGAAGGAGAGGCGCGCGTCGAACCGAAAGCGGCTGGTCGTAGCATTGAAGACCTCGTTGCGTCCCTGAAAAGCGAAGCGCAGCAGGCGCTCGTAAATTGCGAGACGGATGAGGAGCGCGAGGAGGTCAGCGCGAGCATTCGGAAGTCCATTGAGGGCTTGCAGGCGGTGCTGGCGAAGCGCACGGCGACGGCGAAAGCCACGGAAACGGAAGCAGAAGCATCAGCTTCGTTCGTCAATCTGAGCGAGGACGGGCAGCCGCAGCCGGACGAGTCATTCGCGCCAAAACCAGCACAACGGTTTCAGGATTTGGCCGCGAAGCTCGAGCAGGCGCTTGATGAGACGCTGGCGGACTTGCCGCCGGTCACCAGCCGTCCTTCCGCTCCCGCGACTTGCGGTGATTCGTGATTGTCGGCAGGCCGAACGCATCGAGGGCTTCATTGACCTCGGCCACATCGTAGCGTTGGCGCTCGATGAAATACTGCACGATGAGGTCGGTCTTGCTGCTGTCCGTCAGCGTATAACCAGCGCGCTCGAGCAGCCGCTTCGTCTCGTCGAGCGTGAGCTTTAGCCCGATGGCGAGCGCGAGGACGGTTTCCTTCGACGGGTGGTAGTCATCGTCGTTCTTGATTTTGGAAAAATGTGCTTTTGTGAGATCCGAACGCCGATAGATTTCGACGTTCGGAACTCCTTTTTTCTTGGCAAGCTCGAAGAGCAGCGCGCGGAAGCCAGGCCGCAGCATCTGCCGGATGCCTTGCAGTATAGCGTTTTTCGTCGCGCTCGTGAGGCCGCCACTTCGCAACGAGCGAACATCGAGTGTCGCAGCGGAGATTTCAGCACCAAGAAAGGGCGTGCCGCGCGTGAATTTCTTTGGCGTGTAATGCGCTGCAAGATACCTCCGGAGGTCTTGCAGGAGCAATTCTTTTTCATTGTCGTTGATCATTGCAATCAGATGCCTCCTTGGTGATGTGCTGATTGTTTTGTTCCACAGATTTGTCGGGAAATCCTTCTTGTGGTGGTTTCGATGCGCTGCAATATCAAAAATATTCTTGGGGCATCAAAAATATGATGCAAAATGTCAATTTTATTTGGACTTATGAACGAAATGTGGAGGGACATCTATGGCGAACGAACAAGAAGCCATTACGCCGGAAATCCTTGATGACGTGGACTTGAGCGAGCACGAGAATGATTACTCGGAGAAGGGATTTTGGGACAAGGTGCAGAACTACGCGGCGAAAGCTGGCGTCACGCTCATCTACAAAGCGCTCCAGCTCTATTACGTCGCGCAGTCACCCGAATGTCCGAAAAAAGTGAAAGCAGCAATCTATTCCGCGCTCGGTTATTTCATCCTGCCGATCGATGTCATTCCGGATGTCACGCCGGTCGTCGGCTTCTCTGATGATCTCGCGGCCATCGCCATGGCTTTGGCGCTCGCACAAGTCTATATCACGCCAGAAATCGAGGCACAGGCGAAAGAACGTATCATGAGCATCTTTGGGGAGAAAGCGCTCGCGAAGCTCGAAGAATAAGCATCCTTATGGAGCGCATCTTTGGAAGACGTCGTCACAAACGGGGGATAGAACTGTATGGATACCATCCTTGAAAATGAAAACGCCGAAGCGCCACAGGAAGAAAGACTGCTTCCAGTGGTCGCACTCGGCGCTGCCGCCATTCGCATGGCGCGGATACTGAACGAGAAGTTTGGCGGGCTCGATCTTTATGAAATCTTGGACATTCTCGAAAAGGGTGAGAGCCTGGAGTTTGCTCCAACATTCGCAATCCCAGAGAGCCGCCCCATCCGGTTCTTGATGTACGACCGAGCCGAGGTCGAGGACGGTATGGCAAAAGCGGTGGCCGAGAAAGCAAAAACGGGAGGCAAGCTTTTTACGTTTGAAATCGCTGCGCCGGGTGAGAAGATGCGGCCATCGTGGCGTCTCGGAACGGATGTGCTTGTCCGCGCAAAAGATGAAGCGCAATGCCTTGCGGCAGCCGGGCTGCTCCTCCATATGGCTTCGCCACAGCAGCCAGTTGCCATAGATGCGGATGATGTCCTTTCTTTGTTCGACGGTACCGACGTTGTGCATGTTGGCATCGGCACGGCAACGGGCGCGCAGGCCGTGGATGCAGCTGTTGAGCAAGCACTTGGGGCGCTTGGCTGGAAACCAGAGTTCCTGCGCGGCATCCTTCTCTCCATCACAGGAAATGAAAGTCTCGGCATGAAAGAGATTGATGCTGCGACGACTGCCATCATGGAGCGCGCTTCAAAGGACTGTAACATCGTCTTCGGCGCAGAGATAGATCCGACGATTGGAGACGATGTCCGCGTCACGATCCTCGCGACGTGCGGAAAACGGAAAGATAGCCATGACGCGAGCAAATGGATGATGGAAATGCTGGAAGAAAAATTCGCGACAGGAGACAACCGATAAGGGCGGTTGCCAACCGGGTGTCATTCCTTCCGACGCTTTCCTTTGTCCGGTGTCTTGGATGCCTCGATGGTGCGTTTCCATTTCAGTATGGTCTCCACCGGCGACTCCATGCGCTCATCCATCGGAAAGCGTGGCCGAGGGTCTTTGAGGTTCTCCATGATGATGTTTTTGATGAGCCTCTTGAACGAAATTCCCATGATGCTTCTCCTCCCTGTTTCATGTCGTTGGCGTTTTGTACTTCTGACGCCATCATACACGATTTCTTTCTGGAAGGGGTCAACACCGTGTTGACCTCATCCGTGGAGAACTTTGAGGATCCGCATCTTTTTTCTTCTTTTCGCTTTATTATTTTCGAATCAGCATGACTTTCTCGTAAAATCATGGTATAATCAATGCAAACAAGATGCATCGGCATACCAGGTTCCTGTTTTATGGACTTCGGCCGCCAGTTTGGCGACCGGGATTGTTATACCTGCCGCCGATCGTCACGTGCGCGGATACGGCTTGCCTGTATCCGTTTTTTCATCGAAAAAAGGAGGCCGTTTGGATGCACGAGCTGATCTATGCAACGCTTCGCCTGTTTCATGCCGTTCCTCTTTTGGATACGGCGCAAGGTGCTTCTCAGGAGCCGGACAATGCTGCGCACCTCCGTCACGGCTTCTTCCTCACGCAGCGCGCGGTCGATTCCTGTCCGGCTATCGAGACGCCACGGCTGCTCAAGTTCATCGAACGGCAATTCGGCTATGATGCGATCGCCATGAATCGCGGCCTGCACAAGAACTTCCACGAGATCGCAGACGCTTCGACCGACAAGCTGTTCATCGAGCAGATGCTCCATTACTTCTCGGTTTATCTCCAAAACGGCGACATGACCGACGGTCGCCCCATAAACGAATCGCTTGTCTACGTTCCGAATTCTGTGCTGCATCTCCCAGAGGATACGCCTCCGTTCCGTTTCGTCGTCATCGACGCCATTTCTGCCGAAGAAATCGGGAGACGCGTCCGCCAGTTGCTCACGAGCGGTGCGGCGCTTTCCGAAGCCACGATGAACGATCTCGATACCATCCTAAAAGAGCTGAAGATCGCCATCCACATCGACGAGGTCAAGAACAAAGAGATGCGCCTGCGCCTCTATCGCGCGCTGGGAGAGGTGCCGGAGCAAGCCGAAGAATTTCTCCGCTACCTCGTCTATCGCGCGACAGATTCCACGCTTTTTTTGAAGAACGAGGCGACCTTTGAGGCCATCCGGCAGGCGAAATTCCCCTGCGCCAAGCTGTTCCACGACTATCTGAAGCTGCATGGCGAAGAAGAAGGCATCCGTCGGCTGTCCCAGGTTTTCCTGCGCCATCGGAACAAGGTGCTCTTCCTTGCGTTCAAGGGTCGGTCGAAGTTTGTGAACCACGTCCTGAACCGTGCCCGCAAGCTGGCCAACAAAAACAAAGTCCCAAAGATGACGGGCATCCTCGACCGCGTGACATGGGATGCTGCCGTCACGGCCGAGCACGTACAAAAAGAACTCGCTCATGTGACGACGTTCAAAAAGGTCGCGCTCGCAAACAGTCTGCTGTTCCAGAAAGCGAACCCCGAAGCCGCAATCTATCGCATCCGCAACGGCAAAGCCTTTGCAAAGCCGTGGACGAAAGACGCAGCGTTCGACGCGCGCCAGCAGAGCATCTTGGAGCTCCTCATCGCGTCCATCGTCGATGACCTCCGGCCGGCCGTCGAAGGGAAATCCATCTTCCTGCCGCCGGAAGTCGATTACGCGATGCCGACGAGCGAGAAGCGCTTCTTTGGCGGCATCCCATACCAATCGTCGCTGACGATCGGCAAGTCCGTCGTTCTCGGGATGCATTGGGAGAATGTTCAGCGCCATCGCATCGACCTCGATCTTCATTTCAATTCTGCAAGGCATCAGGTTGGATGGAATACACAGTTTGAGGATGCGCTTCGCGAAAAGAAGGACATTCTCTTTTCTGGCGACATGACCTCGGCTCCCAAAAGCAAGGGCGGTGCCACAGAAGCGTTTTACATCAGTGAAAACATTCGAAACGACTTCGCCATCGTCGAGATGAATCATTACACGGCTTATTCCGATTGGTACTATGAATATCAGCAGCGCCACGGAAAACCGTTTCCCGTGCCATACAAATTCGTCCTCGGCGCGGCCGATCCCGACCAGCTGAGCCATGACTACCTCATTCACTGCCAGAACATGATGGCCAACATCCCGAACACTATCGAAGGGCGGTCGGACTTTCTCGGCTTTCTCGAAAGCGCAGTCGACGGCACCAAGACATTCTGGTTCATGCAGGCGCAAATCGGCAACGATCTCGTCGCGTATTACGACCACAGACACTCCATTGCCGCGACGGCGCTCAAGACGGTCTTCCACTCCTGCCTGAAGCTCCGCCCCATGCTCGAAAAGGCTGGCGCACGTTTCGAAAAGCCCGAGGGCGTTCCATGGGACATCGATCTTTCGCTCGACAAAATCACAAAAGATTCCATCCTCTCCATCTTCCCATCTGGACATGATTGAAGGGGAAGGATATCCCGCTCTCATACAGTAAGGCGGCCTCGTGCACGAACTGTGCACGAGGCCGCCTTGTCATTGCGGGAAATTTTTGTTTAGAATGCCAAGGCTGGAACGTTTAGCCTTTTGTCTTGGCGCGCTCTTATTCGATGAAGAGGATGAGGTTTCCCTCGTCATCCAAAAACGTCAGCTGCCCTCCGTTCATTTCCTCGGAGGCAGAGCACCCGAGGACGCAGGAAGCCCATTCGCATTCCTGCCACCGCACATACTTGCGGGGCTTGTCATCGATCGTCAGGTCGAGGATGTCGTTCCATCGGATCAAACGGTCGAAGAGCGGGTCGCGCTCGACCTTCCCAGAAAGAAATTTGTACACGATGTCGCGGTTGGACGATTTCTTGATCTTCATGTGTATGCCGTGATAGAAGGCTTGCGTCCCTGGTTGCGGGCCGACCTTCTCGATGTAGAATTCCAAGAAGTCCTGCGCCTTGAGCTTGAAATCCTCGAAGTTTTCTGCTCCCAGAATGACCTTTTGGAACGGGGCGGGCTCTCCGTCGCTGTACTGGATGTCGCAACTTGCCTTGTCAAACGTCTTCTTCAGCCCGTATGCCCGCAATCGTTCCCGGCAGATATCTTCCTGCAGATTTCGGTCGGAACTATAGAATTCGAACATATCATCCTTCGACATTCCGCCGAATATGGCTTGGTATTGCCGTTGTTTTTCCTTCATGATGAAGCTCACCTCACTTTTTTATACGTTGTTTGAACACATCCCTCGCGGGAACGAAAAGGATTTTATGATTGCACCGTAGAAATAAGAGGGCGGTCAGAGAGAAAATGCTCTAGTCGTCAGGAGAGGGGTATCTATAAAAATGGAACACGAATGCGATTGTCATGAGCACGGCGGGCGTGGAGCAGAGGATATGCCTGCCCTGCAGAAAAAGCGGCGGCAGCTCCTGTTGTTGAAGGAGCACATGGCAAAAATCAACACATTGCATGACAAGATCGATGCGGTCATGAGCAAGGTGGACAAGGAGAATATCGGGCTGCTCCTGACACAGCAGAAGAATTTGAAAGAACTGGAAAAGGAATGCGTCATCCTGTCAGAACTCATGCAGGACGATATCATGCCGCCCGAGATGCTGCAGGCAGAGCGAGAGTATATAGAAAACGTCAAGGATATTATGCACCACGCCAGGCTGTTCAAGCGCGGGTTGCGGGGCAACGTCACGGCAGAAGTCCTCAGGAACCTGGAACGGAAGGTATGACGACATGGCCGTGATGGTGGCGGATGCGCCCATGTGACGCATCGGCACGACAATAAGCCGGAGCCAGCCATGGTACTGGTATTTTTTGGCGGCATTTTTGGTGCAGTTGCGCGTTTCTTCGGGTTTGTTGCCGTGACGGGCGGATTTGCACTTGCGCAGATGATGGTGTGGAGCTGATGTAGCTGAGGTTCCGTTAATCCAGCAGATATGTTATTTCTTGGGGACGCGGAACCTTATCATTCGTCGTCGCAAAGATATTTCTTGTGGAGCAAGGAGAGAAATCCGCGTTCGAAAGCTTCATCATCTGATTCTACCCGTTTGTGGAGATGCCGTTTGAGTGCACGGCGGGAAAACAGCTTTCCGTCTCCTTGCCGCATCATCCGCATCGTGTAGCGCCATCCATCGGATGCGATAGGATAGGCTTCTTTCGCCAGCGCCAGAAGTGCAAGCCCAGAATCTTCTGTTACGATGATGTCGCCCTTGTGGCAGAGAGCGATGATTGCCATGTCCGCAGCATGGTTTCCATGGGGAACACGGACGATATCGCTGTACGAGGATACCATGTCCCTTGAATCATCGCAGCAGAGGACGACAGGAATGCCGTAGCGCTCGCTGATCTTTTCGATGGATGGAATGACGGGGCAGGCATCTGCATCTACAAGGACTTTCCGCGTCCGGCGGAGGCGTTGGCAGGAAGAAGCCGATCTTTCTGTTGGATCGGGTGCAACGGATGGAGCTTCTTCCATAGATGTTGCTGCAGCCTTTTTCGATTTTTGATAGGATTCCAAGAAGGAATCAAGCATTGCATCTGTGATCTCTGCATGCTGTCTTGAGGCATATTCCTGTGCGGCCTCCGCCCGTTTGCAAAGCAGGTGGAAGATGTCCTTCCATCGTGGAAGCTCCCGTCTCTGGATAACGAGGTCAGTTGTTGCGAAGAATGTTTCCATCTCCGTTGCATCGTCATTGAGCGGGCGGCTCTCAATAGCATCTTCGATGAAGCGGGCGGCAACGTCATAAGGTTGCGGAAGTTCCGGACATTCTGCATAGCCGTCCAAGAAAGATCTTGTTGCCATCTGGAGCGGCGCATAGCGTCCGAGCCCCTGTTCTGTCGAGTATCTGGCATTCTGATCAAATTGTGCAAAGAGGGTGGCTGCCAAAGTTTGGGCTTCTTGCGTCAAGAAAGAAGCGACGGGAAAGAAGATTTGCCGTCGCTCATAAAATACAGGGAAAGGGAGTTCGGTTGCCTCCGCGGATGGGATGAAATTCCAGCCGTATAGGTTTTTGGCTGCACGGGCGAAAAGATCGGCATCCGCATCAGAACGGAACGCTGCTACAGTTTCGCCTGTAACAGCGTTTTCCCATTGGCGCATCGTTGATACCCCCTTGTATCTTCATCCTTTGTGCGAACCATGAATCCATCTTCCAGCTAGATCGAACCCCCATCTTGTGGATGGTGCTCCAGCCATGCCTTGGCGTACGTACAGGTCGCCGTGACCTTGCCGCCGCGCCGGTGAATCTCTTCAACGGTTTTCGCCACGAGCTTCGAGGCGAGCCCCTGCCCGCGCAGCTCCGGCAGGACGACCGTGTGATAGATGTCGAAGACACCGGGCGCGGTCTCGCGGAAATCGGCATTTGCCAAAAGCTCGCCGCGCTGGTTCGTCAGATAGACGTGTTCCTCGTTCGCGTGAAATTCCATGAAGTCATCCCCATCATTGTTGATTTTTATCATTGTTTTTCCGCCTGATATAGAATCCACAGCCATGCGCGGAGCACGCCCGTGTATCTATCCCATTCGCTTTTCGTGTCGTGCAGGTTCAAGCAGTCACCTTCCGCCATATGCTCCGCAATCTTGCTTGTTGGGCATTGGCAGCAGAGGTCGAAGATTTCGGACACCCAATAGCGGGCGGAGATCATGAGCGTGACATCTGCGCCCGTGAAAGACGCCTCTCTTTTGCTTGCTAGAGCTTCTTGCATCCGCGCATGGAAATCGGAGAGGGCGTGGGCGTGGCTTTCCACGATGAAGCGGTACTTGTCATCGACGACATCCGCAAATTTCTCGTCGAGGCCTTCCGTTCCGTACGTGCGGATGCCATCCGCACATGTCTGGAAGAAAGCGTGTACGCGGGAAAGGTCTTGGACGTCTTGTTCTGTGAATAGCATAGGTGGTATCTCCTCTGTGAAATGTCATCCGTTTTGTGTTCCCAGTTCGCGCTCTAAGAACGGCGCGACCAGGTGCTCCGCATCATGGTTGACCTCGGCGAGCGCCCAGCCGAAGTAGAGCGCCGATTGGACGAAAGCATTTGCGAACTGCGTCTCGTAGCTCGTCCCGATGACAAGCAGGATTTTTCTCTGCCCGTTTTTGTCTGCCGTGTCCGTTGCCTGTTGCAGAAGGTCGAAGGCTTGCTCGTAAAACGCGCGCTCTCCATACAGCACCATCGTGCCGGCTTCGAGGTTGCCGTGGCATTCGATGACGGTCTTCGAGCCTGCTTTCTGGTGCAGGCCGTCCACGTTCATCGTAACGATGGGGATGTCATACGCGGCCAGCGCTCGATGCGCGTCGTTCGGCTCTTTACCTCGCATATTGTCCTTCATCTGCTGGACGACGCGGTTGAACTCCTCCGGATGCTGCGCACGGAAATCGACATCGAGCTTGTCCTTGATGCCGGGGATGTCCTGGAACGTTGGGATGCCGGATGCCTTGGAGATGCCGGCTCCCGTCAATGCGAGGATGAAAGTGTTGTTGGCGCTCAATCGCTCCGCCTCCGTTTGTTGCTTATCTATGCACAATGGTATTTTCTTTCATGATACGCGACAAATCAGCAAAGGGCAAGAGCAGACTTGTTTTGGCGAGAATTTCAGCTAATTATCAATTAACGTAAATTGATTTTACTAAAATGGATTTACGCAAATGTGTCGTTCCCAGCAGAGATACCGTTTGGGGGCTCTGTTTGGGGGAGGGCATCATCTGCGTTTGATGTTTCGTTTCCGTGCTCGTCAAACTGCGTTTCATGCTCGAGCTCTTTCTGGCGCAGAAGTTCCCGCAGCCCCGGCAGCGCGTCGAAGGGCTGGAAGATTTTTGCACGGTTCCACGGTCTCTTGATTGCCATGTGCCTTGTGGCCTCCAATCTGTTCGTTGCGAGCGCGCCGCGTGGCGGCATCGAGAAGGTCTGTTGCCCGCAGCAAGGCGTTCTTCCCGAACCTCTGGTGGAGGGAAAGGATTGTCTGCTGGCGTGCACGTTCCTTGATTTCCGCTTCGGGCGGAGCGAAGAGCGTGAGTTCCTGCTCGTTTTCCGGTTCGACGTGATTTGCACAGAGCAGGATGCGGCGGATGGGATGGCCGGTCTGGACAATGCGTTCGTATAATGTTTTGAGCGCGTCTGTGATGACAGAGCTCGCGTTCGTCGTCGTGTCGAGACGGATGGTGCCGGAGGCTGGCGGCAGGAAGAAATCGGGACGCGAACTGTAAACGACGGCGAGCGTCACGGACGCCGTGACGACGTGGCGCGACGTGAGGTTCAGGGCGAGCTGGTCGGCCATTTCGACGAGTACGACGCGCGCCTCGGTATAACTGTAGTCGCGCAGGAGGACTTGCCCCTCGGAAACAGATTGCGTCTCGGGCCGGTACGCATGAATCTCGGCGATGGTCGTTGGCTCGCGTCCCCACGCATGGTCGTATAGGAGATAGCCGTCGATGCCGAACGCTTTGCGGATGGCTTTGTATGGCGCGTGCGCGATGTCGCCCATCGTGCGCAGCCCCATGCGCAGCAGCCGCCGTTCGATGCCGTGGCCGATGCGCCAGAAGTCCGTGAGCGGCGTGTGATTCCAGAGCGTTTGTTGAAATTTTGCTTCATCCAAGACTCCGATACGGTCAGACGCGTGTTTTGCCGTGATGTCGAGCGCGATCTTCGCGAGGTAGAGGTTCGTCCCGATGCCGCACGTCGCGGGCAGGCCGAGACGTCGCTCGATTTCTCTGAGTAGGAATTTCGCCATTTCTTTCGGTGATAAATGATAAATCGTTGTATAACCTGTGATGTCGATGAATGCCTCGTCCACGGAGTAGACGAAGATGTCGTCCTTGCAGAAATAGTCGAGGTAGATGCTGTAGATTTCGGCGGCGTAGTTCAGGTAGAGTTGCATCCGAGGCGTTGCCATGATGTAGTGGAAGCGTGTGGGAATCTCAAAAACGCGGCAACGGTTGCGCACGCCCTTCGCCTTGAGCGACGGCGATACCGCAAGGCAGATGGTTCCGCGACCGCGTTCGGCATCCGCGACCACGAGGTTCGTCGTCATCGGATCAAGTCCTCGCATTACGCATTCGCACGAGGCATAAAACGATTTCAGGTCAATGATGAGATACCTTCGATTTTCCATGAGTTATACTCCCCGCATCCGCACGTTGCTTTCTTACCATAAATTTTATCATTAACTTATCAAATATGCAACTATATGAATAACGTGATAAAACCGCCTCTCCATTCCATTGCTGTTATAAATCTGCGAAATGGGGAAAGATTTCTCGATATAAATAAACAGCCTCCGCACGCTTGTGGGGAGGACGAAGGCAGGAAAACGCAGCAGGAATGACGAATAATCAAAGAAAAAGAACGTTCGGCGATATTCATGGAATCAGGAACCGCAAGCATTGAGGTTTAGGGATGTGCAGCAGATATAACATTGGGAAAAACGTGAGGCGCTGGCTGGCTCGGTATGGATGGAATCAGTCGCTTTCCGTCGGTGACGTGCGTCCGCAGGATTGTGCGCCAGTCCTTTCGGCACGTGGCAAGAATCTTTTGGTTGTTCCGATGCGTTGGGGAATGAAGAATCCGAAGACGGGAGCGCTTGTCATCAATGCACGGGAGGAAACGGCTGCCGCGAAGCCGATGTTTTCAGCAAGCCTTGCAAATCGGCGGTGCATCCTTCCCGCAGAACGATTCTACGAATGGGATGCGGAAAAGCAGAAGGTCACGTTCCAGCCGCCCGCAGGCGGGTTGCTTTACCTCTGCGGGCTCTACCGCATGGACGAAGATGTTCCACATTTTGTAATCCTGACGGAGCCGGCGAACGCGACCATGCAGCCCGTCCATGACCGCATGCCCGCCATGGTGCGGGAGGAAGATATCGATGCATGGCTCTTGGATGCCAATCGCACAAAGGATTTGCTCGAAAGCGAAGTTCCGTTGGAACGCATCCAGGCATTCGAAGAGTTCTCATTGTTCTCGTGAAGGGGAATCAGACGATGGAAACGTTTTGTTACGAGCCAATCGGCTATGTTCGTTCGCCGTTCAAAGACAGGGAACATGCGCCGAAGTTCTATACGGAGAGCGGCGATGCACTGGCGACGCTCGAACTTCTCCCAGAGTATCAGGACGGGCTGCTGGGTGTCGAGCCAGGCATGGAACTGATGATGCTGTTCGCGTTCCACAAATCAGATCGGCATGATTTGCAGGTGCATAAGCGCGGGACAGGGCCGCTCATGGGCGTGTTTGCTACGCGAAGCTCCAGAAGGCCGAACGGGATTGGCGTTTCCATCATCAAGGTTGTCAGTATAGATGGGACGCTCTTGACATTCAAGGGCGTGGATACGTTGGATGGCACGCCAGTATTGGATCTCAAGATTGCGGAATGAGGTGGAGCACATGGGAGAAAAACATTGGCGTACGGTGGAGCTTACGATCAATGGATTCACATATCCCGCCTGTTATACAGAAGAAAATATCGAGGAGCTCTTCGTACCGTTCTTGCAACGGCTGGAAGACCTCCGCAAGCGGACAGGGCGGCGCATCATCGCATTCGTAGCAGCGCCGCCAGCCGTCGGGAAATCGACGCTCGTGGCGTTCCTCGAAAAGCTCTCGCGAGAACGCGAAGGGCTTCATCCCATCCAGGCGATCGGGCTGGATGGATTTCACTACCACAGCGGCTATCTTAAAAGCCATACGATTGAGCGGGATGGGAAGCAGGTCTTGATGCAGAGCGTCAAGGGGTGTCCCGAAACGTTCGATGTGCGTCATTTCACGGAGAAATTGCGCGAGATCACGAAGGGCGATACGCTTTGGCCTGTCTACGACCGACAGCAGCATGACGTGAGGGAAGACGCACTCTGTGTGACCGGCGATATCATCCTCGTCGAGGGCAACTGGCTTTTGCTCTCAGATGCGCCGTGGAAAGCTGCGAGGCAGCTTGCCGATGCAACGTTGTTTTTACGAGCGGATGCCAAAAATCTGAAGGCGCGGTTGATTGGACGCAAGATGAAGGGCGGCGCGACACGAGAAGCAGCGACGGCGTTTTATGAAGCGAGCGACGGCCCGAACGTCGAGCGCGTCCTCCGTGATTCTGTGGCGGCAGAAGAGACGTGGACGATGCTTGCAGACGGAAGTTTTCAAAAACAGGGGAGATGATGCGGATGGACGAAAAGAAAATCGAGGCTTTGATTTTAGGTCATGCCGTTGGAGATGCGCTCGGCGTGCCGGTGGAGTTCCAGAGCAGAACAAAGCTTCAGGCAAATCCCGTTCATGAGATGCGCGGTTTTGGGACGTATCCCGTTCCTGCTGGTTCATGGTCGGATGATACGAGCATGACGATCGCATTGCTGGAAAGTCTCGTGCGCGTCGGACATCTGGATTTCGCTGACGTCATGGAGAATTTCTGCAGGTGGATGGACGAGGCTGCG